>JBCCLJ010000262.1:0-8735 GCA_039026915.1 Acidobacteriota bacterium | reverse complement strand
GTGGTGATCGCCGATGGCCTGGATCGCCATGATCCCGGCGTGCACGACGCTCGACCAGACGGTGAACGAGATCAGGCTGTGGTGCTTCTCCGGGTTGCGCGCAGCAGCCATCAGGAAGAGGCCGAGCACGAAGTACACGCCAGCGATCATCTGCAGGTAGTAGCTGCCTTCGCCGCCGTGCCAGATCCAGCCCGAGGGCCAGACCATGCCGAGCGGATAGATGAACAGGAAGACGGCTCCGAAGGCCGCCAGAGAGATCTGCAGTGCTTTGTGGCGTGTGGTGTCGCTCATCGTCGTCTCCTCGAAGTCGGTGCTCGAGACCGTGGATCTCGAAGGGCTCGCTCGGTTCCTTCTGTCCAAGCGCTCTGCCCTCCTGAACGGGAAAGGCGGGCGAAGCCGCCACGGCGAGGGTCTCCGCAACGCTGGAGCTTCGATGAGCGGGCGGCGCGCGAAGAATCCAGCGAGCTGCCGAACCAAGTCGGCCACGCGCCGTATCGATGGCAGGTCCCCCGACAAACGACACACCCTGTGAGGAGCCTCATGGTCTACGCCTTCACTCGTTCGCTTCCCGTTGCCTTCGTCGCACTTGCCCTCTTCGCCGGCACAGCCTCCGCTCAGAAGAGCAGTGCAAACGACTTCTCGGACCGCAAGGCCGTGCTCGAGACGATCGAGAACTTCTACATCGGTGACCACACGGGTAGCACCGAGCACAAGAAGCTCTCGATGCACCCGGAGGGGGCTTATCGCTACGTCGACAAGTCCGGCAAGTACCGCGAAAGCCGCTTCCGCGTCGACTCAGACGACTCCGACGATCAGTACACCGAAGAGCTGCTGGGCGTCGACATTTTCGAGAACGTCGCACTGGCGCGCCTGAGGCTCGAGCAGAATTCCCGCGATGTCCCCGAGTACAAGCTGATGACCCTGCACAGGGTCGAGGGGAAGTGGCTGATCACCAGCATCTCCTGGGGCTTCGGCGTCACCCCCTGAGTGACGTGATCGGACAGACCGGGAGCCTCGGCGAGGAGGGCGCGAGCCCCGAAGCTCGAGCGAGTGGACGCTCGGACCTAGTCGTCTTGGTGCGCTTCGACGTCTTCTTCCATCGGCGGCAGCCAGGCGCGGTCGTTGCGACTTCCGAAGATCGTGCTGCTGCCACGCACGGCAGCCTCGTGACTCGCCAGGAACTCCTTCGTGCGCTCGACATAAGCCTCGTTGAGGTGCGCCGGGACATCCGGATCGTAGAGGCCCGCGAGCTCGCGCAGAGCTCGCTTGTCGTTGGCGACGTAGCCGCGAGTCTGCCGCTCAGCGTCGAAAGGATGGACCCCTAGAGCCTCCAACGCCGAGCGCGCAGCGCGCACGGCGCCGTCGAAGTTCTCGCGAATGATGTCGCGACAGCCCGCGGCCCAGAGCTCGTAGACGTGATGGCGGTCGACGGCGCGCGCGACGATGTGCACGTCCGGGTGATGCTCCCGAACGTGACGGACCATCTCGTTGGACTGCTCGCGGTCGTCGATGGCGATGACGAGCATGCGGGCCTCACCGATGCCGGCGGCGTGAAGGAGGTCGGGGCGCGTCGCGTCGCCGTAGAAGACCTTGATGCCAAAAGCACGGAGCCGCTCGAGGTGCTCCGAATGATGGTCGAGCACGACGGTCTTGTAGCCGGCGGCGAGCAGCACCCGATTGACGACGCCGCCGAAGCGACCGACACCCGCGATGATGATCGGCGCTTCGTCGTCGATGGCGTCGTGCGCGCGCTCTTGGGAGCCGACGAACCGCGGCACGATCAGCTTGTCGTAGGCGATGAAGAGGAGCGGCGTCAGGAGCATCGACAGCGCCACGACCAGGAGAAGCCGTTCGCTGAGCGCTGCGGGGATGACGCCGTTGGCGACCGTGAACGAAAGCAGTACGAAACCAAACTCGCCGGCCTGCGCCAGGCTGAGCGTGACGAGCCAGCGGTCGGCGCCCTGCACGCCGAAGGTCCTCGCCAGCACGTAGAGGACGAGCATCTTGAGAGCGATGAGCCCCAAGGTGAGGCCGACGATCACACCGACGTTCGCGAAGAGCAGCTCGAAGTTGATCGCTGCACCGACCGTGATGAAGAAGAGGCCGAGGAGCAGCCCCTTGAAGGGGTCGATGTCGCTCTCGAGCTCGTGCCGGTACTCGCTGTTGGCGAGCACGACACCCGCCAGAAAGGTGCCGAGAGCCGGCGACAGCCCAACGACGTCCATCAGCAGCGCGATGCCGACGACGAGCATCAGCGCCAGTGCGGTAAACAGCTCGCGCAGGCGCGCCTGTGCGATGAAGCGGAAGGCCGGGCGCGTCAGCACGCTGCCGCCGACGATGACGGCAGCGATGGCGCCGATCGTGACCAGAGCGCGCTGCCAGGCGGCGAGGTGCTCGACGAAGCCGGGTCCGTGACCATGGCCGTCGTCGGCAGCGCCGGCCAGGCTCGCGGCGAGCTCCGGATTGGCGAGCAGCGGCAGGAGCGCCAGCATCGGAATGACGGCGATGTCCTGGAAGAGCAGGACCGAGAAGCTCGACTGGCCGCCGTCGCTGCGCATCAGTCCCTTCTCACCGAGAGTCTGCAGCACGATCGCCGTCGACGACAGCGCCAGCACCATGCCGACGGCGAGAGACACCTTGGTGTCGTAACCGAAGGCGAGTGCGATTCCCATCACCAGCGCGGCGGTCACCGCGACCTGCAGGCCGCCCAACCCCAGGAGCTTGTTGCGCATCGTCCAGAGGCGACGCGGCTCGAGCTCGAGGCCGACGAGGAAGAGCATCATGACGACCCCGAACTCGGCGAAGTGCTGAATGCTGACCACGTCGACATGCAGTCGGTCCAGCAGCGGCCGGATGGCGATGCCGGCGATCAGGTAGCCGAGGACCGAGCCGAGCCCCAAGCGGGAGGCGATCGGAACGGCGACGACCCCGGCCGCGAGAAAGACGAAGGCCAGCAGCAGCGTGTCACCCATGCTGCGCCTCCGACAGGATCGGCAGGTGCTCGCAGTCGACGACTTCCCCGCAGGCGGCAGCGAAGTCGTAGCGATCGTCGCGCAGCGCCTCGAGGAGCTTGCGGTAGCCCTCCGCGTGCGCCGCGAGACGTCCGTCGCCTGGCGCGTGCAGCGAGCCGTAGAGAACGTACGGCGCGGAAAACTCCATCTGGCAAAGCCTCGCCGTCTGCTCGAACGGCGTCAGGAACGTCCGGATCGGATAGTGCTGATAGCCCTGCTCGCTGTACGCCTCGGTACTTCCCGCCGCGGTGACGGCGAGCTGGACCCGCTTGCCAGCGAGCCGGTCGCCGCCCGCGCCGTAGGCGAAGCCGTGCTCGAGGACGAGATCCTGCCACTCCTTGATCAGCGCCGGCGTCGAGTACCAGAAGAGCGGGAACTGAAAGACGATGACGTCGTGCTCGAGCAACCTCTGCTGTTCGCGATCGACGTCGATGTCGAAGCGCGGATAGTCGGCGTAGAGATCGACGAAGGTGAGGCCTTCGACTCCGCGAGCCGCCTCCACCATGGCGCGATTGGCCTGCGAGTGTCGGTGGCCCGGGTGGGCGTAGTAAGCGAGGAGTCTTGCCATGGCTGCGGGTGCTGCGCCGCGACAATGAAGGCTTCGTGCGGCGCTGTCAATCGATGCCCGCCGGCGCTGTCCATCGATGCCGCGCCGCAGTGGCCTCCCCGCTGCCCGGTGATCGAGGCGAGCGTCAGTACGGGAGCTCGGCCGCCAGAACCTCGGACACCTGCGTCAGCTCTGGAGGCTGCTTGAAGAACGCCTTGACGTTGGTTCGCTGGGTGTCCCAGCGCTGGCGCAGGTGCTTGAGCGAGCCCCGGCCAGCCGCGCGGGAGTGCTGATCGAGAGCTTTGCGCGTCGACAGCACGAAGGGGATCGCTCGGCGCCGCGCGCCCGCCGCCAGATGGACGACGTCCCAGTCGGGACAGGACTCCGCGCGCCAAAGCGTCTCCTGCAGTTCGAAGCCGAGGAAGCGACTCAGGACCCCCGTCTCCCACACCTCCCGCATGGCGGGACCCGAGACCTCCTGCTGGCAGCGGTAGTAGTCGTCGCGCTCTTCCACCTTGGACGTCACGTACTCGACGAGCTGAACCTCGCCGCGTTCCCAGTTCTGACCACGCTGCTTCGGGTAGAGCATGTCGATCGTCGGCTGCAGTTGGAGCAGGGCGACTCGGCAGGTGCTTTCGTCGCGCTGCTGCACCAGCGTTTCGCCCACTTCGCGTGCGCGCTCGGTCTCATCCGGGAAGACGAGCAGCGAAGCGTTCCAGCCCGCGCCGTTCTGCGTCAGCCGCTTGTGCAGGAGGGGGATCACCGCACCAGGTACTTCGACCGTCCCGCGCAGACGGCCGAGAACGGCCTTGGCCTCCTTGCCGGCGTCGATGGTGACCAGAACGGCACGACGGCGTTTCGCTTCGGACATCCGCTACTCCTCGGGTTGCTTTTCGCTAGACAACAACTTTAATTTTGATGATTCAAAAAGTCTAGCTCAACGAGATGCCCCCTCGTCATTGCATCGTTCCACTCGAGTGCGATCCTCCAGGACGCCTCGGCTCATCCGTCGATCTGTCGCTCCAGCGCGGCGCAGCGCTCCAGGACCTTCCGCGCCTCCGTCGACTCCCTTTCCACGTTCTCCGCAATCGCGATCGCGCGAGCGCAGCGTTGACGCGCCAACTCAGGCTGGCTCGACGCCGCCACCTCCGCAAGCGGTACCAGCGACTCCGTGACGTAGAGGTGATCGGCCCCGGAAACACGCTCCTCGATCGCCAGTGAGCGCAGGAGCGCCGTCTCCGCGTCTTCGAGTCGGCCGACCTCGTAGTAGAGCGCGCCGAGTGCGTTCAGCGTCGGCGTCAGGGCGCCCTCACTGGCACCTTCCTCGGTGGCCGCGACGAGCTCGACCAGCAGCTCTTCAGCCTCTTCCACCTGCCCCTGCTCAGAGAGCGACTTGGCGAGACTGCGCTGCGTCCACCTGCGCTCGCCGTAGGCGATCGTCCAGGAGTCTTCGGCGATGACCAGTGCGCGTCGCAGGTGAGGCTCACCGAGTTTCGGCTCGCCCTTGGCGACGTAGATGTTGCCGAGCGTCGTGAGACTGAAGGAGACGTGGGGGTGGCTTTCACCGAGGACCCGCTCTCGCATCCCGAGTGCGCGGTCTTCGTATTCGATGGCGTCGTCCCAACGCAACAGGTTCTCGTAGACGATCGCCAGAACGTGCAGGCTCGTCGCGAGCTCGAGGCTCTCCGAGCCACGCCCCTTCTCCTCGAGCTCGACCGATCGCAACAGCAGCTCTTCGGCGCGCTCGAGATCGTTGTCGAGATAGAGCACGGCGAGATTGTGAAAGCTCTGCGAGAGATCGGGGTGCTCGCTGCCGAGCACGCTTTCGCGCATGGCGATGGTCCGCAGATGCGTCTCCTTGGCGTCGTCGACCAGGCCGTTCTTCTCCTGGAAGTTGGCGAGCCCGTTGAGCGCCGTCGCCAGGTCGGCGTGCTCCGGCCCGAGTGTCTGCTCGTGGAGCTCGACCGCGCGACGAGCGACCTCGAGCCCGGGAACGTAGTCGCCCTGCCAGTGCATCAGCCGCCCCAGATCGTGCAGCGACTTGGCGAGCGCCAGCGGCTCTGCTTCAGCCTCCGGCTCGCGCAGGCCCACGCTGCGCTCCAGGAGGGGTCGCGCCTCGCCGTAGAGGCCGAGCGCGGTGTACACCCGGCCCATCGTCTCGAGCAGCGTGGCCTGCGTGCGCGGCTCGTCTTCGAAGCGATCCTCGATGCGCTGCACACCCTGATCGAGCACCTCGCGCGCCGAAACTTCGTTGCCCCGCGAGCGACTCGGATCGACCTCCTCGAAGAGCCCCACCAGAAACTCGGTGACCTCGCGCGCCGCCTCGGCCTCCAGGTTGGCGCGGTCACGCTCGGCCGCCACCTGCCGCGACTGCACGATCGTCGACACGCCCAACGCCATCAGGAGGATGCCGACGACCGCGGCGAAGGCGACACCGAAGCGATGCCGGCGAACGAACTTGGTCGCGCGATAGGCGGCGCTCGGCGGGCCGGCCTGCACCGGCAGGCTGTCCAGATGGCGATCGACGTCCGCACCCAGATCGGCCGGCGAGCCGTAGCGCCGGCGCCGATCCTTCTCGAGCGCTTTCATGGTGATCCAGTCGAGGTCGCCACGCAGACGTCGGACGAGCTGACCGCTCTGGGTGCTGCGCCGGTTTGCGACGGCGGTCGCCGTCTCGCCGAGGCCGCTCACCCGAGTGCTCGGTCGCGGCGGCTCGTCCTCGCGAATCCGGCGCCGGATCTCGTCGTAACCACCTTCGCGCAGCTCCTTCGACTCGAACGGGAGCGATCCGGTCAGCAGCTCGTAGAGGAGCACGCCGAGCGAGTAGACGTCGCTGCGCGTGTCGACGTCCTCGCCGCCGCCGACGGCCTGCTCCGGGCTCATGTACTCGGGCGTACCGACGATCTGACCGAGCTCGGTGAAGAGCGTGCGCTCGGACAGGCGCTGCGCCGTCGCCTTGGCGATGCCGAAGTCGATGATCTTGGGTTCCGGCTGATCGCCTTGCTCGGCCACGAGCACGTTCGAAGGCTTGAGGTCGCGATGGATGATCGCTTTCTGATGAGCGTGCTGGACGCCGTCGCAGACTTTGCGAAAGAGCTCGAGCCGCTCGCGCGTTCCGAGTCGGCGACGGTCGCAGTATTCGCTGATCGGCGCGCCCTGAATCAGCTCCATGACGAAGTAAGGGCGACCGTCCCAGGCCGTTCCCGCGTCGAAGACCTTGGCGATCGTCGGATGATCCATCAGCGCCAGCGCCTGGCGCTCCGTCTCGAAGCGCGCCAGGATCTGGCGGGTCTGAAGACCGAAACGCAGGAGCTTGATCGCAACGCGCCTTTGAATCGGCTCGCTCTGCTCCGCTTCCCAGACCTCGCCCATGCCGCCGGAGCCGATGCGCTGAATCAGACGATAGGGACCGATCTCCGGAGGATCGCCGGGCGACGCGGTACCCGTCCCGCGCGCCTTCAGACGCTCCGGCAGCTCGATCGTCGGCGCATCGTCCGGCGGGGTCGCCCGCGTAGGCACGTCGTCCGTGGAGGCGGCACGCTCCTCGGGCCTGGGGGAGTCTTCGTCAGTCGGCATCGGCAGACTGCTACAAGAGGGAGGCTGTCTTGCGGCAATTCTTCAGATTCTAAGCTCTGAATCCGCACAGATCGACAGCCAGAGGCACATGGGGCTAGAAAACGGCGCTTTCGGGCTCTCCCTCGGAGATTTCCAGGTCCTCGCGCGTCATCCTCCTTGCCGAAACAGCCTGGCTGGAGAGGTGTCTCAGCGGCCGCGCCGACCCGGCATCACCAAACCTTCGATCGGCACCTCGAGCGTCACCGTCTCCTGCTTCGGCACGAAGCAGACCGTCTCGGAGCACGCCTGGTAGACGACGTCGATCGGAATCTCGATCGACGTCGGCTTCTCGGGAATCGGCCAGTCGAGGATTTCCGCGTCGAGAGCGATCGGCACCTTCACGTCTGTGGTGCCCTCGTACACGTTCAGCGTGACTTCGAGCTTCGGAAACTCGCGCTCGTGGGTCGGCGGGTAGACCGCTTCGCCCAGGCGTACGCCCTTCGTCTCGGGCACCGTTGCTGTCGACGCGATGAAGCCGTCGGGCAACGGGTCGGCATAGATGTGAAATCCCTCGGCGACCTCGAAGCGCACGTAGAGCGTGCTCGTGTACTCGAACTTGAGAGCCTCGTCGGCGAGGAACGCCGAGACCTTGACGTGCTCGTCGCCGAGTTCCGCTACGGGCACTTCGTGCCGCGCCAGAATGCGGCCGAGAGCGCTGTCTCGCAGCGTACCCGCGGACGTGCGTGTCGCGTAGTGACGGTGAAAGAACTTCTCGGTCACCCGACCGTCCGTGCCGACGACGTACACGCCTGGAAAGGGCATGCCGTAGTAGCCGCGACCGGTCATTGGATTGATCTGCGAGGAGTCCGGCTCGATCGTGGTGTTGAGAATGCCGAACGCTTTGATCACCGCCGAGTCTTCATCGGAGAGCAGGTCGTAGGCGATGCTGTGATCGTCACTGAAGGTCTTCAGGTGCTCCTGCGCGTCGTAGCTGACGCCGTACACCTTGATGCCCTCGGCCGCAAAGAGATCCAGGTTTTCTTGCAACTCGACCAGCTGCGTGCGGCAGTACGGTCACCAGACGGCGGAGCGATAGAAGACGACGATCGCCTTGCCCTCGCCGCGGTCCGCATGAAAGTCGACGAGTTCACCGTTCTGGTTGGGGAGCTGAAACTCCGGCAGCCGCTCGCCAACCGCCGGCCCGGTGGGAAAGTCGTGGCCCGCCGGGTAGCGCCGCCCGGGATGACTCGTCGGGATCGGCACGGTGATGCCGAGATCGTCCTTGCGGGCGTCCGCTGCCTGCCCTTCGTGCGCGCCTCTGACGCGCTCGGCTGCGGCCGCCTCGGCCGCAGATTCCTGCGCCGGAGACGGCACAGCGAGAAGCGCTGCGAGCAGAGTCGGCAGAAACCGTCGGACGTAGAGATTGCTCATGGCTTGGCTCCGTGGTGTTCGACGAGCGTAGCAGGCGAGAAACCTTCCCCTGGCAAGCAAGGCCGGCGAGCGGCGCGGCAGCTATCATCGACGAACCCGATCGCGAAGACCCTGTGCCTCTGAGGATGCCGCCCCGCCCCCACAAAGACCCACGGATTCTCCTCAGTGGGACGCACGACCCCAGCGTCATC
>JBCCLJ010000261.1:0-8739 GCA_039026915.1 Acidobacteriota bacterium | reverse complement strand
CACGCTGACGGAGAGCTGGCGGTGGAGCTTGCGCAGCGAGGGGAGCCTCGCACCCTCGGCGAGCGTGCCGTCCTCGATCATCCGGCTCACGTGCTCGGCAACCCGGCGGTAGAGCGGCTCGCTGCCTTGGGACGCACGTGGAGGCTTTCGAGGACCCGGCGTTGCGATCTCGGACATGCCAACAGGCTACTTCAGCGCTAACTGTACTGGGTGCAATTCGCGCCTTTTGTGACTGTTTTCGTGGCGGCTGAGAGGCGAGGATTCTCTTCGTCGAGAGGATCCTCCGTTTCGCTGAAGAGCCTGGAGGATCCGAGAGAAACCGAGGGGGAACGCCCTCTCATCATCAGGAGATGTTCATGAACACACCGAGACGACTCGATCCTTTTCCGGTGGGCCAGCCGTACCGAGGAATCTACGCTCACGGCGTCGAGGTACCGGCCCGCTACCGCACCGTTCAGGTCTCGGGCCAGGTCGGCCAGGCGCCCGACGGCGAGCTTCCCGCGGATTTCGCTGGCCAGTGCCGGCAAGCGATCTGCAACGTCGAGGCCGTGCTCCGAGAGGCGGGCATGTCTCTCCGCGACATCGTCAAGATGTCCTTCTTTCTCGTGCGCCAGGAAGACATGGAGAGCCTGCTGGAGGTGCGGCGGGAGATGCTCGACGGAGTGCGACCCGCGATCACCACACTCTTCGTCTCCGGACTCGTCTCGCCCGACTGGCTCGTCGAGGTGGAAGTCGTCGCGTCGACGCAGAGTGACGAGGCGTCGCTTTCGCTGCGGCCCCTGGCTCCCTTCTGAGCGGATTTGCCGCCGCCGCAGAGTCGCGAAGCGCTCTAAACCCCGTGGCTTCAGAGGTTGGCGCGTGGACGGGTCCACCGAACGACCTTCGCGTGCAGCGAGATTCTCGCGTAGCATGAGGCGCCCGCGCGACGTCGCTGGCTACTGCGATGAGTTCCTCCGATACAGCCCGTGGCCCCAAAGACTTCGTCTATCTGGTCTTCACCGGCATCGTGATGGGGGCGGCGGACGTCGTTCCCGGCGTCTCGGGCGGCACCATGGCGTTCATCATGGGCGTCTACCAGGAGCTTCTGGACGCCATCCGCTCGGTGGACCTCAAAGTGGCGCGCCTCGCGCTGCGCTTGCGCATCCGAGAAATCCTCGAGGTCGTTCCCTGGAAGTTCCTGCTCGCTCTGGGCAGCGGCATTCTCGCGGCGGGATTGACCCTCGCGGGCGTGGTCAGCTGGCTGCTGGAGCATCAGCCGGTCTACCTCTACTCGCTCTTCTTCGGTCTGGTCCTCGCGAGCGTCGTTGCGATCGGCACGCAGGTGCGCTGGTCGACCGGCGCGGTGCTGACGATGCTCTTCGGAACCGCGCTCGCGTGGTGGATCGTGGGCCTCGTTCCGCTGCAGATGCCGCACGATCCGCTCACGGTCTTCCTAAGCGCCTCGGTCACGATCACGGCGATGATCCTGCCGGGGATTTCCGGTTCCTTGATCCTGCTGATCCTGGGTCAGTACGAGTACATCCTCAACGCGGTCAAGTCGCTCGACATCGTGACCTTGATCCCGTTCGTTCTCGGCCTGATCGTCGGCTTGGCGAGCTTCGCCCGCGTTCTGGGTTGGCTGCTGCGCACCTATCGGCAGCGGACGATCACGCTGCTCGTCGGCTTCATGATCGGCTCTTTGCGCAAGATCTGGCCGTTCAAGGAGACGCTCGAGACGATGGTGGACCGCCACGGCGAGGTCGTGCCCATGTTGGAGCGCAACGTCGCTCCCGAGCTCGGGCCGACCCTCTGGCTGTGCATCGGTCTGAGCGTCCTGGGCTTCGTCCTGATCCGGTTTCTGACGCTCCTGCAGGCGTCGCGCCCGGGCTTTGCCGCAGGAGAGACCGACGGTTGACGTGAGGACTCCACGGCGCTGCCGCGCTACACTCTGCGGCCAACCGAGGAGGCTCCCCATGAAGACGATGCGCTGGCTCGGACTGCTGCCGAGCGCTTTCCTATTGGCTTGCGGACCCGCGGGAAGCGGCGACTCGGACGAGTCGGCTCCGCCACCCGTTTACGATGCGGCGACCTTTTTCCAGACCGAAACGGTCACCGGCGCTTCGTTCAACGCCGAAGAGACTCGCATCCTCTTCTCGAGCGATCGCACCGGCACGTTCAACGTCTACAGCGCGGCGGTCGACGGCAGCGCGGTCGAAGCGCTCACCGACTCGCAGACCGACTCGACCTTCGCGGTGAGCTACTTCCCGAAGGACGAGCGCTTTCTGTTCTCCCGAGACGGTGGCGGCAACGAGCTCTCGCACGTTTTCGTGCGCGAACTCGACGGTACGGAGCGCGATCTGACGCCGGGCGACAACGTGCGTGCGTCGTTCGGTGGATGGACGGGCGATCGCTCGGGCTTCTGGGTCCTGAGCAACGAGCGGAATCCGCAGGCGATCGATCTCTACCGCTACGCCACGGACGGCTACGAGCGCGAGCTGGTTTTCGAGAACCCCGGCGGCCTCTTCGTCGGCGGCGTCAGCGATGACGAACGCTACGTTTCGCTGACCCAGCGGCGCAGCAACGCCGACAGTGACGTCTACGTCTACGATCGGCAGACAGGCGAGAGAACTCACGTCACCCCGCACGAAGGAGACGTGACGCACCAGTCCGCGGGCTTTACTCCCGACAGCCGCACGCTGCTCTACCGCACCGACGACGGCAGCGAGTTTGCCCAGGTGTGGGGCTACGACCTCGCGACGGGAGAAAAGACGTCGCTCAAAGAGGCCGACTGGGACGTCGGTGCCTACAGCTACTCGGAGACGGGCAAGTACCTCGTCACCTCGATCAACGCTGATGCTTCGACCGTCATCGAGATCGCTTTGGCGGAAAGTGGTGAGCCGGTGGAGCTTCCCGAGCTCGGTGAGGGAGACCTCGCCGGTCTCAGCTTCTCGGCGAGCGACCGGCTGTTGGCCTACTACCTGAATTCAGACACCTCGCCTTCGAATCTGCACGTCCTCGATTTCGAGACCGGTTCCACAGTCAAGCTCACGGACTCCCTCTCGGAGGAGATCGCGGCGGACGCGCTCGTGGCGAGCACGGTCATCCGCTACCCGAGCTTCGACGGCCTGGAGATTCCGGCACTGCTGTACCGCCCGCAAGGAGCCACCGCCGACACACCCGCACCGGCCATCATCAACGTGCACGGCGGCCCGGGTGGCCAGAGCCGCAAGGGCTACAACGCGAACGTCCAGCATCTCGTCAACCAGGGCTACGCGGTGCTTTCCGTCAACAACCGCGGCTCCTCCGGCTACGGCAAGACGTTCTTTCACCTGGACGACAAGCGTCACGGCGAGGTTGATCTTCAGGACTGCGTCTACGGGCGCAAGTACCTCGAGTCTCTCGACTGGGTCGACGGTGAGCGCGTCGCCATTCTCGGCGGGTCCTACGGCGGCTACATGGTTGCGGCCGCGCTCGCCTTCGAGCCCGAAGTCTTCGACGTCGGTGTCGACATCTTCGGCGTCACGAACTGGGTACGCACCCTGCAGAGCATCCCGCCCTGGTGGGGAGCCAATCGCGATTCGCTGTTCGCCGAGTTGGGTGACCCGGCGACCGACCTCGAGCGTCTGGAACGGATCTCGCCGCTCTTTCACGCGCAGAACATCGTCAAGCCGCTGATCGTCATTCAGGGAGCCAACGATCCGCGCGTCCTGCAGGCCGAGAGCGATGATCTCGTCGCGGCGGTCAAGGAGAACGGCGTGCCGGTCGAATACGTCGTGTTCTCGGATGAGGGGCACGGCTTCCGCAAACGCGAAAACCGCATTACCTCGGCGCAGTCGATCGCGGACTTTCTCGCCCAGCACTTGGCGCGCGATGGTCGTGCGCCGGCGGCTCCCGCCCCCGCTGCGTCGGAGGGAGACGCTGGGGAGGCTGGTCCTTGAGTCGCTACGACTACGACCTCTTCGTCATCGGCGCCGGCTCGGGCGGCGTTCGGGCGAGCCGCGTGTGCGCCGGCATGGGCCAGCGGGTCGCGGTGGCAGAAGATGGCCCACTGGGAGGCACGTGCGTCAACGTTGGCTGTGTGCCGAAGAAGCTGCTCGTCTATGCCTCCCACTTCCGAGAAGAGATCGAGATCGCACGCGGCTACGGCTTCGACACGCCGGAGCCTCGCTTCGATTGGGCCAAGCTGATCGACAACAAGACGGCGGAGATCGAGCGACTCAACGGCATCTACGGACGGCTGCTGGAGAATGCCGGCGTCGAACTCATTCGCGGACGGGCGAAGCTCGTCTCGGCGCATGAGGTCGAGGTGGCGGGGAAGACCTACTCGGCGGAGAACATCCTGGTGGCCGTCGGTGGAGCGCCGCGGATGCCCGAGATCCCCGGCGTGGAGCACGCGATCTCCTCGAACGAGGTCTTCTACCTGCCAGAGCAGCCGAAACGCATCGTCGTCGTCGGCGGTGGCTACATTGCTACGGAGTTTGCCGGTGTCTTTCACGGACTCGGTTCCGAAGTGACGCAGCTCTATCGCGGGCCGCTCTTCCTGCGCGGCTTCGACCTCGACGTGCGCATGTCGCTGACCGAGGAGATGCGGGGGCGCGGTATCGATCTGCGCTTCGACTCGTGCATCGATCGCATCGAGCCCACCGGTACGGGCTTCCGCGTGACTCTGTCGAAAGAACACGATGCCGAGCAGCTGCAGTACACGGACGAGGACGAGACTCTCGAGGTCGATCAGGTGCTCTATGCCATCGGCCGCGATCCGCTGACGGCGGACCTCGGTCTCGAGACGGCCGGCGTCGACCTCGGCAGCGGCGGCCAGATCCTGGTCGATGAGTACTCCCGCACGAGTTGCCCGAGCGTCTGGGCGATCGGCGACGTCACCGACCGTCTCAATCTGACACCGGTCGCGATTCACGAGGCGATGTGCCTCGCCCAGACCCTCTACGGTGACGGTCCCGTCGCGCCGGACCACGAGACGGTGCCGACCGCGGTCTTCTCACAGCCCGAGATCGGGACCGTCGGGCTCACCGAAGAAGAAGCGATCGCGAAGTACGGTGAAGTCGACATTTACCGGTCGCACTTCCGTGCTCTGAAGCTGACGATGACCGACCTCAAGGAGCGCACTCTGATGAAGCTGGTCGTCGACCGGGCCAGTCAGAAGGTCGTCGGCGCGCACATGCTCGGCGGTGGCGCCGGGGAGATCCTGCAGGGCATCGGTATCGCGGTGAAGATGGGAGCGACGAAGCAGCAGTTCGACGCGACGGTCGGCATTCACCCGACGGCAGCCGAGGAGTTCGTGACGATGCGGGAGCCGGTCGCCTAGTTTTTCTGATGCAGAGTGCCCGTTCAGAGTGCTGAGCGAAAACGGCGAGAAGGTTCCTTCAAGGACGATTCTCGAGACTGCTGATCGATCACTGGAAGCAGACTCACTTCGCGCCCGAGGAGGCGGCCGGCTTCACGAACGCCGCTGTCGATGGCACCGTCGACGTAGCCCGGCCGGTCCATGTTGGTCGCCTCGCCAGCGAATAGGAGACGGGAGACTGGAGCGGCGAGGTCAGCGAAGTGCTGCTCTGTCGTCTCACGGCGAATGGTCGAGTAGCTGCCCGCAGCGAACGGGTCGAGTTGCCAGCGAGTCGTGTGCGTTGCCGTCGGTTCGGTGGGCTGGCCCGGGAACATGACGCGAAGAGCTTCCAGCGCTTGGTCGGTCAACGCGTCGGGGTTCTCGACGAGTCGGCTTCCGTGATCGCCCGTGAGCAAGATCGCCAGCATCGGTCGGCCGGCACCCTCGCTGAGATCGACCCAGATCGGAAACGGCCCGTCCTCTTCCGCGCGGAAGAGGTTTTGTGCCCTTTCAGGATTGGAGCGCCAGAAGGGGCGTTCGAAGCGCAAGATGATCTTCTCGAGTCGGCCCATACCGATGCCTTCGATCGCGGCGGTCTTTGCTTCCGGCAGGGGCGGGTCGAAGGTGATGGTGCTGGCCTTGAGGACCCCCAGTGGCACAGTCATGAGGACATGAGAGCCGCGAAACGTGTCTTCGGAGGTGACGACCTCGACAGCGTCTCCGCCGTAGCCGACAAGCTCGACCTCATGCTCCAAACGCACGTCCAGTCCTTGGGCGAGGGCCTCCACCAGACGACCGTAGCCGCCGACGATGATGGCTTCGCGCCCGGCGTACGGCATGCCGATCTCCGCCGCGTGGGCGCCGAGCAGATCTGAGCGATCGGCCCAGTTGGATTCGACTGCGGTGCGAAGGAAGAGATCTTGGATGCGCTGCCGTTGCGTCCCTTGGCCGTGGGGGTCGACCGTGCGAGCGATTCGTTCGCGAAGGTTCTCGGAAGACGTGGTGTCCGCCGAAGCAAGGCGGTTGGAGAAGCGTGCGAGTGCGAGGACGTGGCGTATCGACTCGAAGCGGGAAAGCCATCTTTGCCGAGTTGCATCGTAGGCTTCGAAGCGGAGCGGCTCGATGTAGTCGGCGCGCGTCGTCGTCAGTCCGGCTTGGGCAGACAGCGCCATCAGCGGATTGTTCTTGTGGCCGTCGATCCAGGCGGCGCCCTCGTCGACGGATGCGCCGTCGACGTCGACCGTGCTCATCCGACCGCCGACTCTGTCGCGTGCTTCGAGCACTGTCACCTTGCGGCCATGGTGCTGCAGGACCTGGGCTGCGGCGAGCCCGGCGGCTCCCGCGCCGATGATGAGCACGCGATCGGAAGTCGCTTCAGCTGAAGATGTCATGGCCGAAGGCTAGCTATTGATTGACGACGTGTCAAAAAATAGAATGACGCCGATGCAATCAGGCAAAACGAAGACGAAGCGACGACCACCCGGACGGCCTAGCCGGGCCGACGAGCGTCGCGCGGCGATCCTGGACGCGTACATCCAGTCGATTGCGAAGCAGGGATCTCCCACGGTGTCGATGGGAGAGATCGCCCAAAGAGCCGGTGTGGCGCGCACCGCGATCAGTCACTTCGTCGGTGATCGCAACGCACTGCGCAGGGCCACGATACGGGAGCTGACGCGGCGCTATGAAGGTGCCATCCGAGAGGCCGTTGGTCCCGATCCGACCCCCGCGCACATCGTTCACTTGCTCTTTTCCCCGGCCTGGACCACGCAACGTTCCGCCGAGGATCGAGCGTTCGACCTTCTGCAAGCCACGGCCAGTCAGCACGCCGAGACGAGAGAGGCGATTCGAGCCTCCTACAACCTTCTCATCGACGCGTTGGGTGTGGCGATCGTCAGACACTCCGAAGCCACGGAGGAACGGGCCACGGCGATCGCGTACAGCATTGTGTGCATGGCAGAGACGAACACCGTGCTACTCGATGTCGGATTCCCGGAGGAGCGGAGCCGCGACGCGTCGGCGCTCGCACGGGCCATGCTGCCGGCGACGTGAGTGGCAGCTGCATCGAGCTCGTTGATCGTCGGGACGGTACTGGCCACCGCACTCGAGGCTCCGGGGCGATGAAACCGGAAACTTCTCTTCGTTGGTTACAGTAGTAGAGCCTGGTGGGGCGCCACGGCCCTCCCCCTACTCGCACCGAGACGATGAAACGAAGCCAGAGACACCCTGAGGTTTTCGGCAAGGACTCGATCCTTGGACTGCTGGGTTTTGCCGCGCTCTACGTCATCGGCGCTCTCGTCGTGGGAGCCGGCGCATCGGCGACGGAGACCGAAGGAACTCCGGGAGTGCAGCACTCTTGGGTGCTGGCGTCCTTCGAAGCCGAATCGGAGCCGCCTTCGGCGCCGGCTGGAGTTCCGTCGCAGGTCGCGGGCCCGGAGCGCCCAGGCCTGGCGCCGCTTGCGCTGAGCACACACCGTCTCGAGTCGCGCGTCGGTTGGGTGCTGGAGAGTCAGCTTCCCGGCCCCCGCCTTTTCATAGCGCAGACGGGCTACCCCGAGCTCTGGAGCGCTCGCGGGCCCCCATCGATCGTCGCGCGCTGAGTCCAGCCCTCGCGCGGTTTCCGGTGGTACCGGCGACGGCCGTCTGAGTGCATTTCGTTTCGTGTCCTCCACCGAGGATCGAGCCACCCGCGTGGGGTGAGCACCGATCCCTTCATCTCGCCTCGATATCGGGGCGCAGTGGGTCGTGCCTCGGAGCGCCGGCCCTGAAAGGACACTTACGCCATGGAATCGACAATCAACGAGTCTCTTCGGAGTGAACCGAACGAATCGCTCTCCATGAGCCGACGCAAAGCCTGCGGGCTCGTCGGAGGGGCCTTACTCGCCGCGGCCCTGCCTGCTCGGCTGAAGGCGTCGGACTCCAAAGACGAGCCCTTGGAGTTCAGGCCTGCTTACGATGAGTGGGCACCCGGCCGGATCCTGGTGACCGTCGAAGAGAAGCGGCTCTATCTCGGCGAAGAGCGCATCGGCGGCGACGTCGTCGAGACGTTCAACGTGGTCGAGTACGGAATCGCGTTCACTCTCTCAGAGGAGGGAGGTCGTCGACTGAAGGAGCTCTCGGCCCGGCATCTGCAGAAGCCGTTGGCCGTGATCTATGCCGGTGAAGTTCTCATCGCGCCGAAGGTCATGGGCGTCATGGAGCGCCGCGGGCAGATCACGATGAAGTCCGAAGTCATCGAACGGCTGAAGCGCTTGATTCCGATGAAGCAACGCTGAGCCTTGGCGGGCGGCGGCTTTGCCGTCGCCCGCATCTTCGTCCACAGGACCGTCAGTTCGTTCGCGAGAGCAACTCGCGAGCGCGGCGGACGAGGAACCAGCAGGCCAGGACCGAAAGTGCCAGGCCTCCGAGGTAGAGCGACCACT
>JBCCLJ010000260.1:0-8805 GCA_039026915.1 Acidobacteriota bacterium | reverse complement strand
CCTCGAGCGTCACGCCAACGACCCGGCGATTCGCCAGTTGCTGGCACGCCTGCTCTCCTGCTCTCGCGACGCTTCGGTGCGCGACCCCGCCAGGGCGCTGCCTCTCGCCGAACGGGCTTTTCGAGCCGGGCCGAGCATCGATGGAGCCGAGACGCTCGCCATGGCTCTCGTCTCGTCGGGCGATCGAGCGACCGGCCTCGATTGGCAGCGTCAAGCGCTGCAGCGCGCCCGTTCGGTCGGCGATCGACAGCGAGCGCAGGCCGCTGCGCTGCGGCTCGAGACCTACGAGTCGGGCGAGCAGTGCGACGCGCCCTGGCTCGACTCGGACCCGAATTGAGGTCGCGTCCGCAGAAGACCGCGGGCCCGGCGACTCAGGTGCGCAGCGACGAGGGAGCCATGGCGTCAGCCTGCGCCAGGAGCTCCTCGAAGAAGACGTCGAGGTCCGACTCGTCGAGAGCCGGGTTGGAGGTGACGAGCCTGACGATCTGACGCCCACCGACGAGGCCGTGCCCGACCTGGGCAGCGCCGCTGGCGCTCAGCCGTTGGCAGAGCTCGTCGCTGCGAACGCCCTCGACTGCGAAGCAGACGTTGACGCTCTGCGGCTCGATCACGAGCTCGAGGCGCGGCTCGCGAACGACCCAGTCTCTGGCGTAGCGAGCGAGCTCGAGCTGGCGCTCGACGCGCTGGGCCCAGCCGTCGTCTCCCAGCTGCTGCCAAGCCGCCCACAGTTTGAGCGCATCGTTGCGGCGACCGCACTGAATCGACTTGGTGCCCAGGTTCAGGTTCTCGTCGTCCTGTTGGTAGAGGTAGTCGGCCGCTTCGTCGAAGTGCCGCTGCAGTGTTCCCTTCCGCGGCAGGAGGAGCGCCGCGCAGGAGAGTGGAGCTCCCATCATCTTGTGCGCGTCCCAAGCGAACGAGTCGGCGCGCTCGGCGCCTTCGAGCTGACGCCGGCGCTCCGGGTGCATCAGCAGAGTGCCGCCGAAAGCCGCGTCGACGTGAAACCAGAGTCCCTCCTCGAGAGCGATCTCGGCGAGCGCGTCCAGTGGATCGAAGGCTCCTGCGACGGTCGTGCCCGCCGTGCCGACGATGCACAGGGGGCGGTGCCCCTCGGCCCGGTCGGCGAGGATCGCGAGGCGCAGCTCTTCGGGGATCATCCGGCCTTCGGAGTCGACCGGGATCGTCTGCACGTTGCCCCGTCCGAGCCCAGCCATGCCCGCTCCCTTGCGGATCGAGTAGTGACAGTCGGCCGAGGTGTAGATGCGTCGCCTCGGACCCGAGAGTCCGCGTTCACGAAAGTGCTCGTCGTCCTCACCCGCGGCAATCAGCAGCGCCACGTAGTTGGCCATCGAGCCGCCTGGAACGAAGGTGCCGTCAGCGTCGTCGAAGCCCACCATCTCGCCCATCTTGCGGACGAGCTCGAGCTCGATGAGGATGTGCACGCCCGCCGCCTTGAAGGTGTACATCGAGTTGTTGAGCAGCGCACTCAACATCTCGGCCGACGTCGCCAGCGGCTCCCGGCCAGCAAAGAGCTGGTTGAAGAAGCGGCGGTTCGACGTACTCGGTGAACGCAAGACCGCCTCGGCCAGCTTGTCGAAAGCAATGGCCTCGCCGAGCCCCTCCCGAGGCAGTGAGAGACCGATCTCTTCGCGGAGGATCTCCGGGCTCGTCGGCGGGCTACGGTCGCTTCGCTGTTCGAGCTCCAGGAGCCGTCGGGCGATCTCGAACGTTCGCTCCAGTGTGGCGGTCTTCATCTCAGTCCTTCCTCGCGGCATAGCCGAGTACGTGCTCTCTTGTACGGAGCCTCGCCGAGCACGGATCCACGTTGCGGAAGAAGCGAAACGAGCTGCAGGTCCGCGCAGATCGGAGGCGGCGAGGCGCCACCTCCGATCGACCGCCATCAGCCGATGACGCGAATCGGGATCGAGTTCGTCTCTTCGACCTCGTTCGCGAGGTTCTTCACGGTGACCAGAAGAGTGTAGTCACCCGCCGGAACCTTGGACGTCTTGAGCGTCGCACCGAGCTCGGCAAGGCCAGCGCCACCGCTGGCGTCGGAGTCGAGGACAATCTCGGCACCGTCGACCGTCTCGCCCGCATCGTTGATCAGCAGACCGACCGCCGAGAGGCTACCGCTGCCCAGGTTGTAGCCCATGAGGCTCATCTTGGTCTGGCCCTTGGACGGCACCGGCGGCAGTGACGCCGGAATGAAGGGCTGGCCCTTGGAGATGAAGGGGTAGTCGACCTGTCGCTGCTCGTTGGGCTCCTCACGGGCCAGAGCCCACTGCCCCGGGGTCTCGGGGAAGAGCGGTGGGAGCAAAGCCGACGCCGTCTCGGAGTCCTCGGGCACGTCGATCGTCACGACATCGAGACCGCGCGAGCCGGTGATCGAGTTGCGCGCGAAGAGCCGCAGCGTGTAGACGCCGGGGTCGAGATCGAAGTGGCCCCAGTACTTGACGCCCTTCTCTTGAAGGACCGGGCCAGCCTGGGCGACGTTGAAACCGAGGTTGCGGTTGAAGTAAGCGCGAACCATGCCCTGCTCATCGATCGCGTAGCCGTAGATCTCGACGGGCATGACCTCGCCCTCGTGGTTCTCGAAGAGGCTCTGGCCACTCACCTCGAGGAGCACCGGAACGTAGGCCTTGGCTCCCGGCACGATGAACGGCGGCGCCACCGCGTGCAGGTCGAGATCACCGCCCGCCTGGCCAGCGATGACCTCCTGGGCAGTGATCAGCTGCTTTTCGATTCCCTGACGCGAGGTGTACGCCTTGGGCAGGAAGTAACCCTTGCGGAACGAGATGTCGGCGTTGCGCGGGACGCCGTTGACCTTGACCTTGATCTCGCGAAACTCTCCGTCGTCGTTCAGGTCGCGCGGCGCAAAAGAGAGCAGATAGGTGACGCTCGTCTTCTCGAGCATCTGCCCCATTGCGTCTCCGAGGTTGTTGAAGTTGGCGAAGGCCTCGCCCCCGGTCTGGCGGGCCATGTAGCGCAGGGTGTCGAGATTCTCGTTCGCACGACCGCCCACCATTCCGCCGATCTCGATCGCCTGGATCGAGGTGTTGGTGCGACGAAAGACCTCGAGCGTGCGATCGACGATCCGGCGCGCGTCGGAGCCGCCGAAGCGATCGTCGTTGTCGATATCCTGAGTGCGCCCTTCTTCCGAAGCGCGCGCATTGCGCTGCATGCTCTCGACGGAGCCGTCACCAAAGAGCAGCCGACTGTCGAAGCCCTCGCTCATGTAGAGCAGGTGCTTGCGGCCCTGCACGGAGTCGAGAAGTTGCGCCAACTGAGCGAGGCCGTCCATCGACTGCGCAAGCCTCGTCGTCAGCTCCTGACGATCGGCGCGACCGCGCAAGGTCGTCAGCTCGCTGAGCGCCCTCTGCAACTCGCTGGCAGCGTCGACACCGCCGCCGCCTCCTGCGTTGCTACCGCTCTCGGCCTGACTTTGGCTGTCGATACCGACGTCAGCGATCACGAGACCGAGAGGGTCCGGTCGAATCTCCTCAGGGGCGGTCAGGCCGAGAGAACGGATCGCGGCGCGCACCTGATTGCGGTCGCTGGTGAACCGCAGCACGAGGTTGAGACCGCGCTGTTGGGAGAACGTCGCGACACCGACGAGGTCCGCCGGGTGCAGGCTGTTGAGAACCGCGTCCTCTGCCGCGTCGCGCGCCCGCTGAATCGAGTTCGGATCGGAGGAGGTGAGATCGAAGAGAGCGAGAAAGTGACGCCGAGCGGCCATTGGCACGTCGGCCTGAGAGTTCTCGATCGTCCTGAGATCGACGATGTCAAAGCCAAGTACGTCGACCTTCTTCTTGCCGTCGGTGATCTCGAAGTCGTCCTTGGTCAGGCTTCGGATGGCCTCGCCCTTGGCGGACACCTGGACCGGCACGAGGATCTCGACGACGCGCTCGGTCTCGCTGACGCGACCGCGGCCTCGCTGAGCTGACGAGGATGTCGCGTTGAATAGGAGGAACAGTCCCACGAGCAGCAGGACGAGAGAGCGAGCTCTCCTGGGGAAATGGGTCATGGTGTCTCCCATGTGCGGCGCGCCCGACGACGGCCGGCTTGGTTTCGGAGGTCTGAAGACCGGGCTGCGCCGGTCGCATGAAATCGCTTTGACGTCAGTCTATCGACCGACGACGAGAGTGAGTAGGGACGGGTCTTGCGGCCCGGGCTACTGGAGAACGCGAAAGGGGATCGAGTTGATCTGCGGCTCGCGTCCCGTCTGCTCGAGGGCGACTTCGAGGACGTACTCACCCGCCGCCAGTCCGCGCGGAGCGAACGTCGCCGTCAACTTGTCGAGACCGTCGATGCCCGTGATCGTTCGCTCACCCAACTTCAGATCGGCCCCCTCGACGGTCTGGCCTTCGGAGTCCTTGATCACCGCGTCGAGCGCCAGATCGGACGTCTGGTCGAAGTTGTAAGCAACCAGGCAGAGATCCGCCTCGCTGCCGGCCGCGATCTCGGGCAGCGCCGCCGGCACGTAGGGCTCACCGTTGACGGTGAACGGGTAGACACGGGTCTTGGAGTACTCCGACGCCTGCTCCCGCACCAGGAACCACTTGCCCATCTCTTCGAGAAAGAAGGGGGGCAGCAGCTTGGGCTCGCGCTCACCGAACTCCGGGATGGAGACGCTCGCCGTCTGCACGCCGGTGCGACCGGTCCGCGCATTTCTCGCCAGCACTCGAATCAGGTACTCACCCGGATCCAGTTCCAGGTGCCCGTAGTACTTGACTCCTGTCGCGGCGAAGGCGTCACGCCGCGTCGACAGGTCGAGCGTGACCAGTTGGGTAAAGAAGTCCTGCATCTCGCCCTTGTCGTCTGTCACGTAGGTGAAGAACTCGACGGGAAGCTGCGGCTCGTCGTGCCCGGCCAACAGGCTGTTGCCGTCGATCTCGATGATGACGGGCAGGTACGCGGTCGTCTCGTCGGCTCGGAAGGGCGCCGCCAGGAGATTGACGTCGAGCTCGTTCTTCGGTGCCGCGGAGGCGATCCAGTCGGAGGCGATCAGCGCCTTCTCCATCGGATGCAGCTCCTGGTAGGGACGCGGCGTGTAGTAACCCGCTCGGTGAGAGATCTTGGACCCGCGCGGCACCTTGGCGCGCACCTTGAGACGGTGGTGCGTACCACCCTCTCCAGGGTCGGAGGGACGGAAGGACAAGAGGTAAGTCACCGAAGAACGTTCCAGAACGCGGTCGAGCTGATGGCCGAAGTCGTTGGCGTCTTCGAAGAGGGCACCGCCGGTCTCGTTCGCCAGCATGAAGAGCGCGTCATCGTTGACCCGCCGCTGACGGTCGACCGAAGGGATGTCGGCACGCAGACCCGAGATGTCGACGATCTGGAGGACCGAGTCGGAGCGGCGGAACTCCTCGAGCATGACGTTCATCGCGCTCTGCAGCTGGGTGTTGCCGTAGGTATCGTCGGTGTCGACCAGGTGGTACTGGCCGACCTGGAGGTTACGGTAGTCGGCCTCTGCCTCGGGATCGGTCGTGTCGGGTTGACGACCCAGCAGAAGGCGACCATCGAACCCTTCGGTGAAGAACACGATGTGCTTGCGGCCTTCGACGCTGCCGAGGAGCCTCGCGGTGGAGCGCATCGACTCGGTCCAGGACCAGACGAGACCGCGCGCGTACGACTTTTCCATGCGTGCCATCTGATTGCCGATGACGCTCAGATAGGAGGAGAGCCCCTCGGACTCGCCGATCGGGCGGGCGGCTCCTGTGTCGAACGTTGCCAGGCCGGAGTCCCGCAGATCGGGATCGATGACGAAGCGTAGCGGGTCCTCACCCTGCCGCTGCAGCAGTCGCGGTGCGCCGAGCGTGTCGATCGCCCGGGCGAGCTGAGCGCGATCCGGAGTGAACGTCAGAATGAGGTTCGTGCCCTGCTCGATCGAGTGTGTCGCCACGGCGGCGAGGTCGGACGAGTGCATGGACGACGTGACGAAACGCTGCGCCGCCTGGCGTGCGCGAACGATGTTTAGCGGATTCGAAAAAGAGAGATCGAAGAGAAAGAGCATGTGGCGGCGCGCCGCCGGCGGGATGATGCGCTCGTAGCGAGCCTGCGATTCACCGGGCTCGATCGTCGCGAGATCGATGATCTCGAAGCTCGAGATCTCCTGCTCTTTGCCCTGGTCGAGGATCTGGAAGTCCGCGAGGGTCAAGTCGCGGACCGGCTCGCCCTGCCGCGTGACGACGTTGACCGGCACCTGAATCTCGATGACGGTGCTTGTCTCCTCGACGGTGTCGAGAGGCTCTTCCGACTCCACCCAGGTCCGCTCTTCCTCCTGAGCGAGGCCCGGCGCCGTGAGAGCGAGGAGCAGTGCCACTCCGGAGAAGAGAGATCGCAGTCGGTCGCGCTCTCTCGGAACCGTGGAAGTCGCGTCAGTCTTCAGCATCGTCTCTCCTCGAGTAAGGACGACGGCGTCGCCCCTGTACGACCGAAGCGCTCGCCGCGCTTCGTGGATGAACTCGTCAGGCTAGCACCGGGAGTGCCGCCCGACGCTTCGACCGTATCCCAACCGCTGAGCGACGGAGCCGTCATCGTCCCTCGGGAGCGGACGTCGCCTTCGGTGCTCGGCGATCCAGGAGGCTCGCGTACTTGCGCGCCTCGGTGTGAGTGGCATCGAGACGGAGCGCGCGACCGACGTGATGGCGCGCTTCGGAGAAGCTGCCAAGAGCCAGATAGACCTTGGCGAGTCCGACATGCACCTCAGGAAGCTCGGCGTCGGTCTGGTAGGCGCGCTTCATGTACTGCAGCGCCGTCTTGGTGTCGCCGTTGGCGAGAGCGAGGTCGCCGCGGTAGACGTAGAAGAAGGGATTCGTGCGGTTGATCTTCTCGAGCTGATCGAAGAGCTCGTTCGCCTTCTGCGTTTCTCCGGTCTGCTGATAAGCGCGTGCGAGGTTGGTCATGATCGGAACGTTCACCGGATGCCGGTCGAGGCCGTCTCGATAGAGCTCGACCGCTTCGGCAGCGCGACCATTTCGTAGGAGTGCAACGCCGAAATTGTTGATCGCCTTGTCGAAATCGCGATCGAGGAGGCGCGCCAGTTCGAGATTGCGCGTCGCTTCAGCGAGGCGATTCTCCATCAGCGCTTCCGCACCCAGATTGTTGTAGTGGTGCGCCATCGCCGTCAGATCTTCGATCGGCTTGAAGTCTTTGTAGGACTTGGGGGCGTAGGGGAGGAAGTCGTAGGTCCTGAGGTTACCGTCGACGTACAAGCCGGCGACGATGTGCCCACGGCTGACGACGACCCCGTCCTGGTAGTTCCAGCGCTGATAGTCCTTGACCTCGACGTAGAAGGGATTCAGCCGATTCTCCCGACCGAGCCCGACGAAGAGATTGACGAAGGACATGCAGTTGCCCTTACCTTCGAGCGCGGCGCGATCGGCACTTCGCGTCGGCGTCAGCTCGTACTCGAGGCCCACCGTGCCGAAGATGTAGTCGAGGATGGCGTCGACGCGGTCGCGCTCTCTGAGGTTTGGCCGAACGCGAACCGAGGCTTCCTCGACGACTCCTTCACTCACCTGATAGGGCGGCACGACAAGCCCGCGAAGGCTTTCGGGAAGGCGGCTCTCCAACTGACGGTCGAGGAGAGCCTGCTCGTCGAACTCGACGTAGCCGGTGCAGGCAACGGCGCCGAGAGAGGTCAGAGCGAACGCCGCCAGCGTCGAACGGCCGAACGCGCGGGCCAACTGGCTGAGTGCCGGAAGGCTGTTCGTGCCAGTTTGGCTCATCGCCCCGAGGTCGGCCCTGGCAGGCCGCGAGTGGTCACTAGCTGGAGAGTTCAAGTTGCTTTTCATTGGAGACACTCCTCTTCGTAGCAAGACTCAAACCACTCGTACGTGCGCCGGCTGTCTTCAGAGCTGCCGGCTTGCTCCGAGTTGCAGTGATCGCAGGCTCGGGCTATCGTTCCTCAACTCTTTTGAAGTTTCATGCCTTGTTTCGACCCGTGGTGAAGCGGTTTCAGTCCGCGGCCCACCTGGGTCGGTTCGCGATGTCCGGATCTGGAAGTCGCCGTCCGGCCCAACGTCTTGAATTCAAATCACCACGGATCTTCAGTTTTTTGAACTGCATTTCAGGCCGCGAGCGAAGCCTCCGGGTCACCTCGACCAAACGGCCGTTTGATTTCCTCGGTTTCTTCGGCACTGCGCCAACTCGGCGCTTGGGCCGTTTCGTTCCTGCCGATGTGGCACATCGCTTGCTACTTCGACAGACAAATCGACCGCGCAGCAGAAGGGGCGTCCTCATGTGGGGACAAACTGGCTGCGTTCACCTCTGCAAGGAGACCATCGGTATATGAAGGACCTCCGAAACTGGCGCCAGCTTCTCGTGCTTGGCGTCGCCTTCGCCCTGGTCATCCCGGCGACCCTGCTCGCGCAGGCTCCCACCGGGAATGTGTTCGGCACCGTGACCGACAAGGATGGCGCAGCGCTTCCGGGCGTGACCGTCACCCTCACCGGCCTCGGCGCCCCCAGGACCCAGATCACCGACGCTCAGGGGCAGTTCCGCTTCCTGGCTCTCGATCCGGGCTCATACTCCATCAAGGCGGAACTCGAAGGCTTTGGTGCCATCGAGTACCCTGGCGTCACCGTCAGTGTCAACCGCAACACGAGCATCCCGCTGACCCTCACCGCGGCCGTCGAGGAGACGATCACGGTCACCTCCGAGACCCCGCTGCTCGATGAGCGCAAGCTCCAGCAGGGCACCTCGATCAGCCAGGTCGAGCTCGAGAAGATCCCGACCGCTCGCGATCCGTGGGCCATCCTCAACCAGACGCCCGGCGTTCTCGTCGATCGCGTCAACGTCGGTGGT
>JBCCLJ010000259.1:0-8835 GCA_039026915.1 Acidobacteriota bacterium | reverse complement strand
TGGAGATGCGGTGAATGCGGTCCGAGAAAACCACGACCTGGGCCTCGTCCAACGCGCCCAGACGGGCGGCGAAACGCTGGGCGGCTTCGAGGGCGATGTCGAGTCGTTCGCCTCTCATGCTTTCGCTCGCGTCGATCAGCAGTGCGATCGTCAGCGGCACGTTGCCGCGGGTGAAGGTGACGAGCTCTTCCTCCTGGCCGAGGTCGAGGACGGAGAAGTCGTCCTGCGTCAGATCGAGGACCGGCTCGCCGCTTTCGTCGGTGGCCGTGACGTAGAGCTGCTGCAGGGGCAGGTCGACGGTCTCGTCGACGCGGATCGCGGGCGCGACGAGTTCGGCGCGCGCTCGAGTTCCACTGCTCGAGTGCGCCACGACGGCGAGCCTGCGCTCCAGGTTCTCGTCGCCCACGTCGATGACGGCCCGGTAGGGCGGGCTGCGGTCCACCTCGACGAGCTCGCCGCCGAGGAAGAACTCGACCCGGTCGACGCGCTCGGTCGACGTCACCTCGGCAGCGACCTCGACGAGGTTGAAGAGAGGCACGTCGGGCGGCGGATCGATGAAACGCACCGAGAGCTCGGAGCTGCCGGCCGCCGAGCCGAAGAGCAGCAGGCCGGCGAGGGCCGACGCCGGAAAGCGGGAGCGCCGACGCCTCATGGCTGCCGGTCCTCAGCGAGGCTCTTCAGTGCGTTTCCGAGCTCCTCCAGGCGTTCCTCCGCCCGTTGGGCGAGGCGCGCGCGCACCGGCTCGATGTCGGCCGGGTCGCGCGAGGCGTAGCGCATGCGGGCGGACTGCGCCGCGTCGTTGCCGCAGGAAGTGAGGGAGTCGGTCGAGAGTTCCGGCGCTGCTGTCCGACCGCTGCGCTCCGCCAGGTAGAGCGCGGCGATCCGCAGCGTGCAGTCCTGCGGGAAGTCGGTCCGTGCGCGGTGGATCGCTTCTCCGGCCGGCCCGAAGCGCTGGCGGTCGAGCTCGATTCGGACCTTCTCCTGATGGGCGACGAGGCGGATCCAGGAGGGAGTCTCGGACTTCGTCACCTCCGCTAGCTCGGCCGCCGCTTTGTCCTCGCGGTCGAAGCGGGCCGCGTTGAGGGCGAGGCGCAGTCTGGCTTCCGGGCCTCCGAGGCCCAGGGCTCGGAGCTCTTCGAGCAGGGCGAGCGCCTCGATGTGCTTCCCCCGCAGCTCCTGGACTTTGCTGAGAACGAGGAGTGCGGTGGCGTTCGTCGGGTCGAGCTCCAGCGCCTGCTGCAGGTACTTGATCCCCAGCAATTCGCGCTGCTGTTCGAAGAACGTGGCCGCCAGGAGCACGTAGAGATCCGCGGTGACGGCCCGTTCACCGAAGCCGTCGGCGCCGGCCTCGTGCAGCTCGATGAGCTGTGCCAACAGAGCGCGGACCCGGAAGGCGTCGCTTACCCGTTCGGGTGCGCGAAGTCGGTGGTAGGCGCGGTCGAGGGTCACGGCGACCGGAAGCAAGGTTCGCGGCGAGAGGGCGGCGAGGCTCCGCACCGTTTCGAGTTGGCGGGCCATCTCACGATCGAGCTCTTCGCTCGAGCGCTCCGGGTGGAAGACGCCGAGGAGCTCGCTGACTCCCGCTTCTACGCCCTGTGCCGAGATCGTCTCGACGAAGCCGCTCTCCGAAGCGGCAGAGGGTGTCGACAACGCAGCGAACGCTGCGAGCGGCAGAGCAAGGTGGCGCACGGCCCGGGCGAGCCTGCAACGAGGTGGCGCGCTTCGAAGCGAGTCGCCTTGCACCTCGGGCGACGTGCCGGCACGGGCTAGAACTGAATTCGCGGAAAACGGCAGCGGAGCTTCTCCTCTCGTCGTCCTGCGAAGACTATTGAAAACGCCTTCCACCGCCGGGCGAGCGGGACTGGCGCCGAGCTGGACTGCACCAAATCAGAGCCGTCGAGGCGGCAGTCTGCGCTTTGGGGTACCTGCTAGCCTCGCGTCACTCGCCGTCCCGTTAGGTGCAACTCGCTGTGAACCGTCTCGACCCCCTGATGACCCTTCCTCTGCGCCTGGCTCCGCTCGTCGCGCTCGCGCTCTTCGTTCCTGCGGCGTTCGCCCAGGAAGGCCCGGCGCGCGAGCCCCCGGGGCTCATCGGCTTTTCCATCATTCCCTTCGACTTCGGGCCTCCGGGCGCGCGTGCTCTGGGCATGGGCGGGGCGTTCATCGCTCTGGCCGACGATGCGACGGCGGCCGAGGCGAACCCGGCGGGGCTGACGAACCTGTCGCGGCCCGAGGCCTCGGTGCACCTGCGCTCGTCCGACTTCGAGGTCGAGCTCGTCGACCTCAATGCGACGCTCTCGCTGAACTCTCTCAATCAGGCGCGAACCGGAGCTCCTCTCGAGAGCGGCTCCGTAGCGGGCAACGCCTTCGCGTCGTCGACCGACGCGGTCTACGACCCGAGCGTGACGGACCTCGCCTTCGCCAGCTACGTGAAGCCTTTCGAGAACTTCACCGTCTCGCTCTCCGCACAGCGGTTGACGCGCTTCTCGGGCGAGAACTCCTTCGAGGCCTTCGACGACTCTCTGCTCGACTACTACCAGACGCGGCAGCGCATCGGTCTCGAGCTCGACAGCGTCGGCGCTTCGCTCGGCTTCAAGGCGAGCGAGAGGCTCTCCGTAGGTTTTTCGGTCCGCTACGGCCGGCTTGCCCTCGACGCCACGCAGGAGACGCGGGCCGACTATCTGCAGGATCTCGAGCTCAACTCGCTGCCGGCCGGCTCGAGCCTGCAGCAGGTGCAGGCTCTCGGCATCCTCGATCAGCAGGTCCGCCGTGAGACCGTTGACAGCCAGGATTCGGACATCGACTTCAACGTCGGCGTCCTCTTCAATCCCGGCGGACGCTTTTCGATCGGCGCGGTCTACAAGGACGGTGGCCAGTACGAGATCGGTGGCGAGACGGCTTCGTTCGGATGTCTCGCGCCGCTGACCACCGGAGGCGTCACCTGCGAGCCGCAGAACACCGCGGCCGCGACGCGGCGGGTCAAGATCCCCGACTTCTTCGGTGTGGGAGTCGCCTGGCGTGCCACCGACCGGCTGCGCATCGCGATCGACGCCAACTGGATCAGCTACTCGTACCTCAGCCCTTTCGACGGCGACGCCATTCCGCCAGTGCTGAGCCAGGACGTCGAAGCGATCGACGACGAGGTCGAGCTGCATCTCGGGGTCGAGCGCATCCTGCTCATCGGCTCGAACAGCCGCCCGCTCACCCTACGGGCGGGCTTCTTCCTCGAGCCGGACCACGACGGCTTTCGGCAGATCGACTCGGAGCGCGAGGCCTTCACGCTGGGTCTTGGGACGGTCTTCTTCGAGCGCTTTCAGGTCGACCTCGCGGGGCAGGCGGCCGACGGCGAGTCGCGGCTCATCGCCTCGGCGGTCTACCGTTTCTGAGCACGGTTACGGCTCGGCCGCGTAGGTTTCGTAGAAGCGGAGAAAGGCCGGCGAGAAGAGCTCTGGAGCCGGTCGCAGTTCGGGGTCGAGCTCGGAGGCGCGGCGCACGTCTTCCGCCGCTCGTGCGGTGACGCGCGGGTCCGCTTCGGCCGCGCGTCGAGAGAGGGCGAAGCGTGCGGCGCCCCGCATCAAGTGAGCCTGCGCCGCGGCCGGCTCGGGCCACTCGTCCTGGTCTTCGAGCAGCGTCAGCGCGGTTTCGGGCTGCCCTGAGAACAGGCGCTGTGCGGCGGCCATGAAGCGGAGCGCGGTGGAGCTCGCCGCGATGCGGCGGCTCAGGGTCGCCACAGCGGCGCTCTCAGCGTCGGCGCCTCGCCCCACGAGCTCGCTGAGTCCGTTGTGCTGGCTGCTGAGCAGTCGGCTCGTGGAGATCTGATCGCGCGTCGCTTCCAGCAGGTCCTCGGCTTCGACGAGCAGTCGACCCAGCCGAACGGCGAGCGGGCTCGACTCCGGCTCCGACCTCGCCGCCTCCGGCTCGCGAGCGGTTCCCTGCTTCGAGTCCGAGTCCGGCTCCGCGCCCGACTCGGGCTCGGGTTCGGGCCGAGCGGCTTCCTCGGTCCGGCGTGTCGCCCTCTGGCGTGCTCTCCGGATCTGCCGCGCCGCTTCGTCGGCCGAGGCGGCCAGCGTCCGTGCGGTGCTGCGATCGGCTCCGTCGAGGCGTTCGGTGAACGAGTCGATCCGGTCGCCGAGCGCCAGGGCACCGCGAATCTCGTCGTCGGCCAGGAGCACGTCACGAGCCTCGGACTGCTCGACGAACATCTGAAGAGACTCCAGTTCGCTTCGGGCGTCGGCGATGGAGCCCTCCGTCTCGGCGACGAAGGTGTCCGGTTCAGCCGCCGAAGTCTGACGGCGAGCCAACTCTTCGAGATCGGCTGCGACGTCGCGGGCCGTTTCCGCGGCTGACTCGACGAGCTCCAGTCCGGCCTCGCCCTGTCCTCTGCGAAGCTCTCCCCTCGCCGCCGCCAGTCGCTGCGTCAGCTGCTGCCGCTGCCGCTCGAGACCGTCGTCAGCGAGCTGTGCCGGCAGCTGCCTGAGCACGGAGTCGGCCCGAGTGAAGGCGTCGGTAGCGCCGTCGACAGCCGCTGGGAGGAGCAGGCCGTTGCAGTCTCCCTTTGCTGCGGTGAGCTCCTCGAACGACTTGTCGAAGGTCTGAATCGCTCCCTGACTCTCCGAAGCCTCCCACTCGCTCAGGGCTTCCCGGCAGTTGTCCCGGCTCGCTTCGTAGAGGCTGCGCCCGAGTTGGAAGTGGGGAAGGTAAGGCGCCGAGAAGACTCCGGAGAGGAAGACCCTCTCTTCCGACTCCGTGGCGTTCTTGGCGATGGCGGCGCGAAAGTGAGACGCGGCTTCGTCCCAGCGCTTCCGGTCGGCCGCCTCCATCCCCTTCTTGAAGTCTTCCTTGAAGTCGTTCGCGGCCAGCCGTCCCGCGAGCAGGAGCGCAGCGAGCGCGACTGCCAGAAGAGCGGTGTTGTGGCGGTGGTTCATTCGGATCCCGCCGTGCGAAGGAAACCGTTGAGCCCGATCCGCTCGAAGTACCGATCGAGATCGGTGACCTCCAGCTCCACCAAGGAGTCGGTCACTGCGTCGGCGACGACGTCGACGTCGACCTGGCGTTCCCCTTCGAGCTGCGGGTGCGAGAGGAAGACCGCGTAGCCACCGGGCGGGAGGTCGAGGATCAGGGGCGTCACCGCGGGGCTCGACAGCGTTACGGTCTCTCCCCGTGCATCGACGACGCGAGTCACTTCCGCCCACGGTGCCGCGTCGATCAGCGCTTTCCCCGTCGGCAGCGACGCGCCTCCGCCTGAACGCGGCAGCTGAAACCAGGCCAGCGTGAGGACGACAACCAACGCCGCGGCCGCTGCAATCCACAGCCGCCGGGTGGGAGGGCGGCCCGCTTCTGCCGACGGCGCAGGGCCGCTCGGAGGGAGAGCGCCCGTCGCCGTGGCCGCGGCGAGATCGAGCGTGACGTCGTCTTCCCGGGGGAAGAGGCTCTCGAGGTCGGGGACGTCGCCGGTACGGAAGGGCTCGAGCGCTCGGCTGAGCTCGGCGGCGGTTTGGGGTCGTTTCTCGGGCTCCGACTCGAGGGCTGAGAGGACCACCTCCCGAAGGGCGCTGGGCACGTCCTTCCAGCCCTCGACCTGCGAGACGTCGGGGGGGCCCTGCACGCGCGCGCCCACGATCTGCTCGGGACTGCGTCCTTGGATCGGGCAGACGCCGGTCAGCATCTCGAAGAGCACGACGCCGAAGGAGTAGAGGTCGCTGCGGTGGTCGAGCTCCGTGTCGGCGGAGCGGAACTGCTCGGGACTGGCGTAGCGCAGCTTGCCGGCGAACCAGCCGGCTTCGGTGACACCGGTGTCGCCGGTCAGGCGCTTGGCGAGGCCGAGGTCGATGAGCTTCACCTGCAGGCGGCCGTCGACGTCGCGCGTCACCATGAGGTTGTCCGGGGCGATGTCGCGGTGCACGAAGCTGCGCTGATGCAGGTATTCGAGCGCGCCGAGCGCCTGGCAGGCGAGCTCCGCCGCGAGCGGTACCGGCAGCGCCCCGAGCCGGTCGGTCAGCTTGCGCCAGGTGAGCCCGTCGATGAACTCCATGACGATGTACGGAGCTCCCTCCTGATCGATCGCGAAGTCGTGGATCTGCGCCACGTGAGGGTGGCGGAGCTCGGCGGCCGCGCGGGCTTCGTGCAGAAAGCGCGTCTCGCGGCTGTCGTCCTCGGCGCCGGCCGCGCGCAGGACCTTGATGACGCGCGCCTCGTCGAGCAGGCGGTGGCGCACCTTGAAGACCTCGCCCATGCCTCCCTTGCCGAGAGGAAAGAGGACGTCGTACTTGTCTTCGATACCCGCGGGAATGCGCATGGTGGACGGTAAGGGAGAGGCGTTCGAAGGAGCGGAGCGGCGAACCTGGAAGATACCAGTGGGCCCGTGCCCGCGGCGGACGGACGGTGGCAGCGGGTAAAGTCGGACCGGCAAAAGAACCGCCTGCCCATAGCAAGATGGCCCCAGGACCAGAGAATTCAGAGCAGGCCCTCGAAGCCGAGCGCCTCTCCTGTCGCTCGTGCGGCGCACCGCGCTCGCTCGACTCGATCTGCTCCTCCTGTGGAGAGCCCGCTCCCGAGGCTGGCGCCCGCGAGGCTCTGCTCGAGCATCGCGATCGAATGCGGCGATCTCTGCAGCGACTGCAGGCCGTCGCGGCGGGCGGCTGGATTACCGAGACGGAGTCGTCGAGACCGCGCCAGTACGTCGTCATCGGGACCTTCTTTCTGACGTTCTGGGTGCTCTTCGCTCCTCTGGAGGCCCGCGAGCCGAAGGGCTGCCTGGTAGCCCTCGTCTTCGTTCCGGCGCTCTGGTTCGTTGCCTACAGGGCGATCGCCTTCCTCGACGGGAGGGCCAGCCGGCAGAGTTTTCGGCAGACGGACGATCTCATCGAGTCGATTCGCGTCAGCGGCGCCGTGCGCTGCGCGAGCTGTCGCGGATTCGCCACGCGTCTCGTGTTCGACGACGACAGCCCCCCTGCCCGTGGTGCGGCGGTCCGCTGACGCCGTCGGCGGACTCGTTCGAGGAGAAGGGAGCTGCGGTGCAGCGCGAGATCGCCGCGCAGCAGGAGGCGACGCGCGCGGCGCTGCGACGGAGAGCCAGGGAGTCGTCTTCGCCCGACACGGGCGGGCAGCGAGTCTTCCTCGGGGCGCGGCGGTTCCGGGACGCGAACGTCTGGCGGGCGAGCTCGGGTCTCGATGCCACCATGGCAGAGCGCTACGAGGTCGACCGGAGCACGGCCCTCGGGCGGTGCCTCTTCTTCGTTCGGGAAGACACCGAGCCCGCCTTCCGCGAGTTGGCCGAGTCTTGGCGCGTGCGCCTACCTGACGAGCGGGTCGACGTCGTCGAGACGGCGCTGCACCAGTGGCGCGTCTACTCGGACGAGCCCGGAGAGTTGCCTCGCGGCGAGGGACTGGCGCTCGTGCCCTACGACCTCGACGAGGATCAGTGTCTGCTCGTCGATCGGGCCGGCGCGTCCCACTGGGTCCTGGGGGCGCACCTCGACACTCCGGAGGAGCGCTATCGCGAGGTCCTCGAGTGGCTCGACAGGATCCCCGGCGAGGACTAGCTCTCAGGCCCGTCGCGAAGACCGCCCGATCGCTCGCTCGCGCCTGCCGGTGTGCGCTGGCGAGGTCAGGCCATCTGTCGTCGCATCAGGTGGCGGAAGAGGCCTTCGCGTTCCGCCAGCTCCTGGAACGTTCCGTCCTGCGTCACGCGCCCCGACTCGAGCACGAAGATGCGGTCCGCGTTCTCGACCGTCGTCAGTCGATGAGCGATGACGACGCGGGTCACCTGCAGCTTGTCGAGGCTGGCGGAGACGACGGCCTGCGTGCGGTTGTCGAGAGCGCTCGTCGCTTCGTCGAAGAGGAGGACTCGCGGACGGTGCACCAGCGCGCGTGCGATCAGAAGTCTCTGGCGCTGGCCGCCCGAGAGGTTCGTCGCGCCCTCGCTGACGACCGTGTGCATGCCCATCGGCATCTCTTCGATGTCCTCGGCCAGCCCCGACTCGCGCGCGGCCGTCCAGGCGTCTTCGAGCCTGATCGTGGCACCGCCGGCAATGATCTCGAAGATCGAGCCCGACATGAGTCTCGTCTCCTGCAGCACGACGCCCAGCTGACGCCGCACCGCCTGAATGTCGATCTCGCCGAGGTCCTTGTCGTCGAAGAGCACGGCGCCGGCTTCCGGCGTCTCGAAACCGAGGAGCAGACGCAGAATCGTCGACTTGCCGCTGCCGGACGGTCCGACGAGCGCGACGAACTCGCCGGGCTCGCAGCGCAGCGTGAGGTTGTCGAGGATCACCGGACCGCCCTCGTTGTAGCGGAAGGTGACCCGCTCGAGAGCGAGCTTGCCGCTCAGCGCTCCAGGATCCGCCTTCTCCTCGTCGACCTCGGTCGTCGCGGAGAGCACCGGTTTGGCGCGCTCCCAGAGGCCGCGCACGTCGAGCACTTCGAGCACCGTGTTGCTGAGGTCGGTGGCGCCTCCGATGAAGATGCCGAGCGCCGTGTTGAAGGCGAGGAAAGTGCCCGCCGTCAGGCTCAACTCTCCGGCGACCTCGAGCTCGACCCCGACGAACCAGAAGACGGCGGCGGTCGTCAGCAGCGGAATCACCGAGTTGAGAATCGCCATGCGATCCTGCACCCGCTCGACGTGACGCTGGTGCTTCTGCTGCTGAGTGAAGTCTCGCGTCCAGTGGGCGAAGGCTCGATCTTCGGCGCCGCTCACCTTGAGCTTGGAGACGCCGTTGATCAGCTGCACCGTCAGTCCGAAGACTCTGCCGAGAACCTCCTGGAGCGAGCGCAGATGCCCCAGCAGCTGGGCGGCGAGCAGGACCGTCGAGGTGACGATGGTGAGTGCCGCGAGCG
>JBCCLJ010000258.1:0-8836 GCA_039026915.1 Acidobacteriota bacterium | reverse complement strand
TGATGAGAGGGCGTTCCCCCTCGGTTTCTCTCGGATCCTCCAGGCTCTTCAGCGAAACGGAGGATCCTCTCGACGAAGAGAATCCTCGCCTCTCAGCCGCCACGAAAACAGTCACAAAAAGCGCGAATTGCACCCAGTACAGTTAGCGCTGAAGTAGCCTGTTGGCATGCCCGAGATCGCAACGCCGGGTCCTCGAAAGCCTCCACGTGCGTCCCAAGGCAGCGAGCCGCTCTACCGCCGGGTCGCCGAGCACGTGAGCCGGATGATCGAGGACGGCACGCTCGCCGAGGGTGCGAGGCTCCCCTCGCTGCGCAAGCTCCACCGCCAGCTCTCCGTCAGCGTGACGACCGTCATGGAGGCCTATCGGCTTCTCGAGGATCGAGGGCTCATCGAGGCACGGCCACAATCGGGTCACTACGTTCGTCCTCGACCGCCCTCGCTACAGGAGCCGAACGCGACGAGGACCGGCGAGGCCGCGTCTTCGCCAGAGTCGGGTGAGCTCATCGAGCAGGTCGTCCGCGAGGCGGGTCGACCGGGCCTCGTCGGACCCTTCGGAGTTGCCCTGCCCCGTGCGGAGCTCCTTCCGGTTGCGCGGCTCAATCGCTTTCTCGGTCGGGCCGTTCGACGCGATCCCGAAGCCAGCCAGGAGTTCGACGATCTCCCCGGCCGGCTCGACCTGCGCCGCGAGATCGCACGCCGAGCCCTCGAAGGAGGTTGCGTGCTCTCCCCGGACGACCTCGTCATCACCACGGGCGCCAGCGAGGCGATCTCGCTCAGCCTCCGCGCGGTCACCCACCCCGGCGACACGGTGGCGATCGAGACACCGACTTACCAGGGCTTCCTGCAGGTACTGGAGGGCCTTCACCTCAAGGCCCTCGAGATCTCGACCTCTCCAAAGACGGGGATCTCGATCTCCAGCCTCGAGGAGAAGATCGATACCGGGAACGTGGCGGCCGTCCTCAGCGTTCCAACGCTCGGTAACCCGCTGGGCTACGTCATGCCCGAAGGAGATCGTCGCCGATTGGCTGAGATGCTGTCGCGGTACGACGTGCCCCTGATCGAAGACGACACCTACGGCGACGCGCTGGCTCCGGACGAGCGGCCGCCGTCGATCAAGAGTTTCGACGAGGAAGGGCGCGTCCTCCTCCTCTCGTCCTTCAGCAAGATGCTTGCCCCGGGCTACCGCATCGGCTGGATCGCGCCGGGACGACACCTCAAAGACGTCCTTCGCATGAAGTTCAGCTCGTCGCTCGCGACGGCCAGTCCGACGCAGATGGCGATGGCGGAATACCTCGCGCACGGCGGTTATGACAAACACCTGAGGTCCTTGCGCCGCGAGTTCACAGACCTCGTCAGTCGCATGGCCCGCGCCATTGCACGTTCCTTCCCTCCGGGAACCCGCGTGACGCGACCGCCCGCCGGCTACGTTCTCTGGGTCGAGCTTCCCGAGAGAACGGACTCCTTCGACCTCTACCGCGCGGCGATCGCCGAAGGCATCAGCTTGCTTCCCGGGCCGCTCTTCTCAGCCGCTCAGCGCTACCGGAACTTCGTGCGGATCAGCTGCGCCGTCCCTTGGTCGCCGCAGATCGAGGCGTCCATCGAGCGCCTCGGAGAGCTCGCGGGGCAGCTTCAGGCGAAAAGCTGAGCCCCAGCGCACTGAAAGAACCAGTGCGCTGAAGACCCAGTCCGCGCAGGAGCGGCGTGCTCCTCCTCTACTCCGGAGTCGCTCGCAGCAGACCGGAGTACGCGTCCTTCACGCCCCACGCGGCGAGGAGCGACAGGACGACGAGCACGATCGGGATCGGCAGGCTTGCAGGGCCGTCCAGGAAGAGATGGATCGCCAGGATGTTGAGCGTGATCGGCGCGAGAATCGTGAGCGCCAAGGGCACGAAACGGCCCGCCAGTAGGAGCACTCCGCAGATCACCTCTGTCGCTTTGACCCAGGGCATCATGTAGCCGGTCGCCATGAGAGCGCCCATGAACTCGCCCATCGCCGGAGCGGCCTCGGGTACGGGAATGAACTGGACGAAGCCGTTCAGACCGAAGACGGTGAAGATGATGCCGAGCAAGATCCTTGCTCCGAAAGTCGCTTTTTCCATGGTTCCCTCTCCCCGGTTAGCGGCGCCCGGACGGCGCCCAGATACTGACTCAGGCGCCCTTGAAGGTCGCCGCTCGCTTTTCGAAGAAGGCCGCGATGCCCTCCTTCGCGTCTTCCGTGTGGGCGGCGGCGGCGATCGCCCGCGACTCGTGCTCCATCTGAGACTCGAGCGACTCGGCGTCGCTGCGCAGCACGAGGTCCTTGCAGGCACCGTAGGCGAGCGTCGGGCCCGCCGCGAGCTGGGTCGCGAGCGCCATCGCCTCGCTTTCGAGCTCATCCTCCGGCACGACGCGGTTGACGATGCCCCACGCTTCCGCCTCCTGGGCGGTGAGCATGCGGTTCGTCAGCATCAGCTCGAGCGCCTTGCGTTTGCCGACGATGCGCGGCAGGAAGTACGTCGAGCTGCCGTCCGGCGTGAGACCGGCCCGCGTGTAGGCCATGGTGAACCGCGCCGAGTCCGCGGCCACCACGAGGTCGCAGGCGCACGCGAGCGAGAGGCCGGCGCCTGCAGCGACGCCACCGACCGCGGCGACGACCGGAGCGTTCATGCGATTGAAGCGGGTCAGCGCGGCGTGGAGATAGACCGTCATCTCCTTGAGCAGCGCGGGCATGCGGTCCCCGGAGGAGGCGAAGGACGCCAGGTCGCCGCCCGAGCAGAACATCTTGCCGGCGGCGGTGATCAGAACGGCACGCGCGCTCGGGTCTTCGTCGATGTCGATCGCCGCGTGCATGAGCTCCCTGCACGTCTCGATGTCGAGAGAGTTCGCCTGCTCGGCGCGATCGAGCTGCAGCCGCACGAGGCCGCCTTCCCGGGTGATTTTGAGATTCTTCGACTCCACGGACGTCTCTCCTCGGCGATCGCGGTCGACCGACGTCGTTTTCGTTCTCAGGGGGTCACCACAGAGTAACGAAGTCGCAAGCCCGGCACCAACGAGCGCGCTAGAGTGCCCCCACTCTCCCTTCTTTTCTGCTCCGTAACGGAGCCTTCTCACGGTGATTCGGTGACCCCCCAGGCGCTCTACTCCACGGTTCTGCTCGTCGTCTACCTGCTCGTCATGGTCGCCCTCGCCGCCTACGGACGCAGCAAGACCCGTGGCGTCAGCGACTACTACATCGGCGGTCGCTCGCTCGGCGGTGTGGCCCTCGGACTCTCGTTCTTCGCCACCTACGCCAGCACGAACAGCTATCTCGGCTTTTCGGGAAAGGCCTACACGCACGGCGTCGCCTGGCTGCTGCTCGTCCCTTTCGCCGTCGGCTTGAGCCTGCTCGCCTGGGTCTTCGTCGCCCCCGCACTGCGTCGCATGACCGGCAGTTCTTCGTCGCTGACGCTGCCGGAGCTCCTCGGCCACCGCTTCGACAGTCGCGCCGTGCGCACGACGTCGGCGCTCATCGTGCTCGTCGCCAGCGTGCTCTACATGACCGCCGTCTACAAGGGCATCGGCAATCTCTTCGAGAGCCTGCTGGGACTCTCGTATCCACAGGCCATCGGCCTGGTCCTCGTCATCGTCGTGCTGTACACCTCGGTCGGCGGCTTTCACTCGGTCGTGCGCACCGACGTCGTGCAGGCGCTCCTGATGATCGTCGCCGCGGTGCTGCTTCACGCGACGCTCGTTCGCGCGGCGGGAGGCTACGGCTCACTCCAGGCACTCGGCGACTCCGAGAGCACCGCACGCCTGCTCGCCACCGACACGGCGATGCCGCTCTCCCTCTTGCTCGGGGTGCTCTTCGCGACCACGGTGAAGTTCGTCGTCGAGCCGCGCCAGCTGTCGCGCTTCTTCGCTCTCTCGGATCCGAGAGAAGCACGCAAAGGCGTCGTCGTTTCGAGTCTGGCGTTTCTCGTCGTCTTCTCACTGCTTGCGCCGCTCGGCCTCTTCGCCCATCGGCTGCAGCTGAGCGTCGAGGACTCCGACCGCGTCATTCCCGAGCTGCTGGCACGGCCGGAGCTCTTCTCTCCACTCGTTGCGTCGCTCCTCCTTCTCGCCATGCTCTCGGCGGCGATGTCGTCGCTGGACAGCGTGCTGCTGGTCCTGGCTTCCTCGTTCCAGCGCGACCTTGTCGAGTCGCTGCTGGAGTCCCGGGCCAAGGACTCGCAGCGGATCCGAGCAACACGCGTCGCGGTGGTCGTCTTTGCGCTGATCACGGCCGCCGTGGCGCTGCGTCCTCCGGCCGGTATCGTCGAGCTGACGGCCTTCTCCGGTGCCCTCTACGGTGCTTGTTTCCTCCCTGCGGTGCTTCTCGGTCTGCACTGGCGTCGCGGCACCGCTGCCGGCGTTCTGGCATCGATTGCCGCGGGCATCGGCGTTCTCCTCGGATGGCCTCGTCTCTCCTGGGCCGAAACGGTGCATCCGGTGTTCCCGGCGATCGCGGCTTCGACGCTCGCGTACGGCTCGATCGCCCTGGCGTCTCGACGGAGCTACACCCTCGAGCTGCCGGAAGGAGAGTGACGTCGCGTCGCGACCGCTGAGCCCCTCTCGAATCGGCCCTCGAGCGTCGGCAGAGCGAAGAGAAACGCCCGGCGGGAGCGCTTGCCCGGGGACGCCTCGGAATGCAGCTTTCCGAGCACGGGTTTCGAACTTCGACGCTCCACCCCGCCGGCACGTTTCCGACCTCCCCTCTGCGGCCCCTCTCCCATAGAATCAAGCCCCCAAACAAGTGAAGACGTTGCGTTCGACGCAACCGCAGGCGACCGCGCCGCGCCGTCGCTGCCTCAGATCCCGCAGCGACCGATCTCAACCCTCCGGCAACTGCTCCTCAGGAGACCTCTTCATGAAGCTCAAGAACACGAGCCCGACCCTCCGCCGTTCGAAACTCGTCGGCGCCGCCCTCGTCCTCGCCTTCGTCGCCCTCTGGAGTGCGACGCCCGCTCTCGCACAGAACGGCGACGTCGAGATCGAGGTCACGGACGTCAACGGCAAGAAGCTCCCGGACGTCCAGGTCACCGTGACCAAGGAAGGCACGGACGTCAACATCAAGGCCGTGTCGAACAAGCGCGGCAAGGTCAAGCTGACCATCCCCAACCCCCAGGGTGAGTACAACTTCACCTTCGAGGGCGACGGACTCGCAACGAACACCGTCTCCTACCCGATCGAGCCCGGGAAGGCGACAACTTCGATCAAGCTCGTCGACCAGGCGACCAAGGACAAGGCCGATGCGGTCGACTCGTTCAACCAGGCCGTTGGACTGATCCAGGGCGGTAAGGAAGAAGAGGCCCTGGCGCTCTTCGAGAAGGCGCGCTCCCTCGACTCGAGCCTCGCCGACGCCCATCGCCTCGTCGCCATCATCCAGGCCGGCCGCGGCAACATCGACGAAGCGGAAGCGGCGCTCAACATCTTCCTCGAGATGAACCCGGCAGGCATGATGCAGGCGGCTCCGGCGGCCTACGACGTCTTCCGAGCGCGCGGCGACGCCCGCCTCGACGAGGTGCGCGGCATGCTGCAGCAGATCGGCATCGCGCCGGATTACGCGATCAAGGTCTTCAACGAAGGCGTCGCGGCGACCAAGGCGGAGGACAAGGCCAAGGCGATGGCTCTCTTCCAGGAGGCGGCCGCCCTCAACCCGAAGCTCAAGAACACCTACCAGTCGATGGCCGCGCTCGAGTTCAACGACGAGAAGTACGAGGCGGCGATCCCGCACCTCAAGCAGCTCGTCGAAATCGACCCGCAGCACGCTGAGGGCCACAAGCTGCTGTTCTTCAGCTACATGAACACGGGCAACGAGGCCGAAGCGGCCAAGATCGCTCCAGCCTGGGGCGCCATCGCACCCAACGCCGCCGACGAGATCCTCGAGCAGGCCAAGACGAAGTTCAAGGCCGACGACACCGCCGGCGCCAAGACGCTCCTCGACATGATCCTCGGCATGAGCCCCGACCATCCGGACGGCACGCTCACCATGGGCATGCTCTACGCCCGCACCGGCAAGACCGCCGAAGCCAAAGCCACCCTGGGTCGCTTCCTCGAGCTCGCCCCGGATCACCCGGAGGCCGAGGCCGCGCGTCAGATGATCGCCGGTCTCTGATCGACCGAAGCAGGAACGCGCCGGGGCTTCGAGGCTTCGTCGCGCGATGGATCGCCCCGAGTGCTTTGGCGCTCGGGGCGTTTTCGTTGTGCGGCGCGTTGTTGACGATGGAGCGGGCTGGGGCGCGGACTTTGATTGGATTGCCGCCTCGGCATCCGCGGCCCCGCTTCGCGGCGCCTGCGTCTGCGCTCCTCGCAATGACGCGTTTGGAGGATCGCCCGCCTGTTTGGTGGCGGCTCTGCGTCGGCGAAGAAGGCAGAGACCGCGCTCTTCCTCCGCGTCATTGCGAGGAGCACGAACGCTGGCGTAGCGAAGCGAAGCCGCGTGCGTCGACGTGGCCATCGGACCAAAGTCCGCGCCCCACCAAACCGCACAGTCCCCCTACCGCGGCTCCCCCGCCCCCAACGCCTCGTGCGGCAACTCCTCCACCACCAACCCACGATGCCCGGTCATCGTCTCCGCTGCCACGAGCGCGTTGATCACCGCCTCTTCCGTGGCCTCCACCGTCGCAAGAAACAGAGGACTCAACGCCCGATCCGGCAACAGATCCGTCCGAACCGTGCCGCCTTCGAGAGTGCCCGAACCGCGCTGCGTCGAAGCAGCAATGACGAAGTCGCCCGACCCGTGCGAGATGTACGAGCCAGTCCGCGCCAACCCCAGCGGAGCGCGACGAGCGAGTCGCTCGAGCTGGCGAGCATCGAGCGGCGCATCCGTCAGCACGACGATCATGCAGGAGCCGTCCGCACTGTCATCCTCCGTGCTTCCCCGCTCACCCTCGAGCAGATCGCGGTACGGGTACTTGCCCAGCTCCTCGCCGATCCGACGACCGTCGACGGTGAGCACGCCACCGTAGTTCGCCTGCACCAGAACGCCCACGGTGTAGCCACCGAGACCCTCCGGTAGACGACGCGAGCTCGTTCCGATGCCGCCCTTCCAACCGAAAGCGATCGTGCCGGTCCCGGCACCCACGTTGCCCTCGGCCACGGCGCCGCCGGCTGCCGTTTCGATCGCACGACGCACGTGGGCGGCCGTCACGGAAGCGGCGCGAATTTCGTTGAGGCCGCCGTCGTTCGTCTCGCCGACGACCGCGTTCACCGAGCGCACGTCGTCGTTGCCCGGCTGATCAAGCGTCCAGCGCACGACCGCCTCGACGGCGGTGCCGACGCTCAGCGTGTTCGTCAGCACGATCGGCACCTCCAGCGTGCCGAGCTCCTGCACCTGCAGGAAGCCCGCCGCCTTACCGAACGCGTTGGCGACGTGGACCGCAGCCGGCAGCTTCTGGCGAAAGAGGTTGCCGCCGTGGGGCACGATGGCCGTCACGCCGGTGCGCACGCTGTTACCGTCGACCAGGGTCACATGGCCGACGCTCACGCCTTCGACGTCGGTGATGCCGTTCAGCGGACCGGTCGGCAGGATGCCAGGCTCCACGCCCAAGTCGCGAGCCCGCTGCGCGAGCGAGGGTGCCGCGAGGAGCAGCAAGCCCAACAGGACGAGCGCCGCGCGTCTTGTGGAGAGAGAGGTGGAGTTCATGAGCTGTCCTTTCGCGCCGGAGCCGGCGCGTGGTCCACGTTCTGGGGCGACCGGCCTCAATAGAGACCGACCTGAGTCTCGCCGATCCGCCGCGGCTGGGCCTGCCCCAGCTCGAGGCCGAGCCAGCGCGAGCTCTCGGGCCGAGCACACAAGAGGCGAGCCTTGTCGGCTGTCGTCAGCCGAGCCGCCGGTTCAGCGTCCGGTCCCTCCCCCCAGGGCTCGAGCAACGTCGCCCAAGCGGATCGTTGGTGGGTCCTGCGAATGTGAATCGGGTCGAATCCGTACCACTCCGACGCCGGCTCGATGGCCGTCACACGGCCGTTGGATGGATCCGCCGCGAGACGCTGCAGCAGGTCGTGTAGCCGCAGCGCGCGCGCGACCAAGTCGTCGTAGTCGTGCTTGCGCCCGGGGAACAGGACGTTGACGAACATGTAGAAGCGGAGCGGACCCAAGCGCTTGATCGAAGCCAGAGGCGGAAGCGCGAGGGATACGCGCGCATGCGCCGGCAACCGCTCGAGACACTCCTGCACCCAGCCGACGACGCGGTCTTCGTCGACCCCGTAGATCAGGTCGTTGCCGACGTCGGTGATCAGCGCCCACACAGGAACGTTCATTCCCTGCTGCCGCAGCGCCGACCAGAGCCCGCTCTGCAGGATCCCCGGAAGGCGACGCACCAGCACCGTCGACTCCATGGCGTACGAGCGACCGTGGCCCAGAGCAAGAGCCAGGCGGGCGTCGCACCCAAGACGCCTGCGGGCTTCCGCCACGGCGGTCGTGAGGCCGCGGCGAAGGTTGCTGGCCCCGAGAAGGATGCCGAGAGGCGCTGAGGGAGAGTTCACGACAAAAATGCTAACGCGCCGCGGGAGCCGTGGACAAAGAGAACGTACGGAACCCGTGGCCAAAGGCACGTAGGTAGGCCAACCACGGTCGAGATCACGCAGGATGACTGGGAAGCAGAACAGGTGGGCGAACGCCGGTCCCGAACCGAGGCGCTGTCGGACCACAAAGACCCGCGTCGCTGTCCGGTCTGCACCGAGTCGCTGCGTCGGAACAGCAAAGCAACCCGCTTCGAGCGACGATGTGGCGCATGCCGCGCGGTCCTAGCGACCGAGATCGTCTGCCGCCACTGTCAAACCCAGCGAGTCTGACGCGGGTCGCAGGGCGTGATCTGCCGCGGCTGCGGGCGGCCGCATC
>JBCCLJ010000257.1:0-8934 GCA_039026915.1 Acidobacteriota bacterium | reverse complement strand
GCCGAGCGGCTTCCGGCTCGTGTCCGAGACGTCCGTGCAACTCGCCGATGCCGACGAGGAACTCTCGGTGCGAGTCGAACGCGGGTGCGAGCTCACGCCAGGTCGGGCCGAAGCGCCAGGCGAAGGCGATCAGAGCGGCGACGTAGAGCCCGAGGAGCTGCAGAACCATGCGGTCGAGAAAGCGAGACGCTTCGCTGTCGGCGACGGCCATCTCGCCGAAGCCGTGGTGCAGCTCGTCGAAGACCCACGTCCGGGGACCCTCGTCGATCCAGTCGGCCAGCAGCTCGGCGTTGCCCGGCTGGTGCAGAAAGGCGTTGGCCAGGGCAGAAGCCGGCAGCAGGCGAACCGAGCCACGACCGAGAGGGAACGTCGAGAGGACGGGCTCGCTGTCCGAGCCGACGACGATGCGCGTCTGCGGCGAAGAGGGTGGACGGACGACGTAGCGCAGCCGGGCCGTGGTCAGGCTGCGGCTCGTGCCGTCTCGGAACGCATGCGACGACTGACGCTGCTCTTGCCGCCATCGCCAGGGCAGGAGCGACGAAGGTGCATCGAGGCTCTCGGTCTCGAGGCCGAGCTCCTCGAAGAGACGCTCTTCGGCCGGTCCCGGCGACCGGCCGTCGTAGGCTACTGTCAGCTGTCCGCCCTCGCGCACGAACTCGCTGATCTGCCGGTAGTGAGACTCCGACTGCCGCAGCCAGGGAAAGGCGATGACGAGCATCTCGTTCTCGTCCAGTGCCAGCGGCTCTCCCTCCTCCGGCCAGCGCGCCAGCATGCGAGCGGCAGCGAGCTCTTCGAGAGCCGCAGCGAGTCCGCGCCAGCCGAGCGCCCCGTAGCTCAGGGTGCTGCCCGCCGAGCCTCCCGAGGTCGAGGACAAGAAGAGCGCGAGGAGCACGAGCGCGACGGCACCGAGGCCGAGCAGATTGCGACGGCTCAGAACGCTCACCTCAGGCAACGGAATCGCAGACGCGGCGCGCCAGCGGCTCGAGTGCCGCGCGATGCAGCGGGCGCCGGCCGTACGTCAGTGCTTCGAGCTCTCGAACGAGCGGCAGGAGGTCTGTCCGTCCGGCAGCGCGCACGGCGGAGCGGCCGGTCGAGCGGTCTTCGGTGCGTGGCGTCGCGGCAACGCCGGTGAGCAGAATCCACCACGTCGCCTCGAGAGCCGCAGCGAGATCGCCGCGCTCGAGAGCGCTCTCGAGCACACTCCGCCAGTCACGCTCGTAGGACCTCGGTTTCGTCGGCACCTCGGAGAGAACGGCCGAGCCGTTCGCTTGGCGAGGCGCCCGCGGCGTGCGCAGCGCCGCGACCAGGAACACTCCCAGTGCGAAGATGCCGACGGCCGCGAGGGTCCAGAGCAGAGGCCGAGCGAGCCGCGTCGCGTCGAACCCCAGCGGCACCATCGCGTCGAGCGCTTCGAAGACGCGGTTCTGCAGGGCCGCGAGCCAGTCGCCGATCCCCGGTGCCGGTGGGCTCATCTCGACGCCCTCTCCTCGGAGGATCTCGTCGATCCGTCGGACCTGCTCCGACGTCGTCATGGCGTCGCTGGCTCTTCGCTGGCGCTCCAGCTGGCGACCGACGCCTCGAGCGATGGAGCCTCGCGCGCCTCGCGCGTCTCGAAGAAGAAGAGCGCCAGGAAGAGGCAAAGGTAGTAGAAGCAGTAAAAGGTGACGACGACTCCGACGCCCGCGACCGGAATCTGCAGCCACGCAGCGATCGTCGCGCCGGAGGCGTCGAGCTCTTCGCCGCCGCCGATCAGGTCCCGGAAGGTGAAGTACTGCAGTGCGATCTGCACGGGAAGGCTCAGCGCAAGCGTCAGGCCGGTCGTCAGAGCGACGAACACCGTATGGCCCGACATGATGACCAGAAGCGGCGCTGAGCGCAGGCGCCCTTTCGGGTTGCTCCAGGCGAGGGAACTGCTGCGCGACAGCGCATCGAGCACCGGCTGGTTCTCGAGGATCAGAACCGGAACGATGAAACTGAAGAGCGCCGAGACGACGAGTCCCGGGACGATCAGCAGGAAGAAGGAGATGACGACGAGGATGCCGGCCAGCACGAGGGTGAAGAAGACTCGAGGCGTGAAGAGAAGGCCGAGTGCCGTACTCAGGTTCTCGTCGCGTCCGGCCACGCCGTTCGTCGCCAGGATGGCGAGCAGAGCGTAGACGACGAACTGCGCGAAGAGCAGGATCGGCATCATGATCAGCATGCCGATGAGGGCGAAGGCGCCGAGGTCGGCCGTCGGGACCGCGGCCGTCGCGCTCACGGTGAATGCGGTGTAGGTCATGCTCACCACGGCGACGAGGGCCGAGAGGCCCAGAATCAGTCGGTGCGGTCCGCCTTTCGCGCGATCCATCGCTTCGTCGAGGAGTCGCGCCGAGGATCGGGGGCTGTAGACGGTGTCAGCCACGAGGTCGGGCACCGAGGGTCGGCAAGAGTGCAGAGCACAGGAAGAGCGAGAGAAGAACGAGGCCGAGAGCGACCTTCGTTCCGTGGGCGATGCCGGGCGACGGAGAGATGAAACCCTCGACGAAGCCGAGCACGAGGAGCCAGGGCAGGCAGCCGAGCATGACCACGGCGGAGCGCCTGGCGGCCTTGGGCAGGCGCGCGCTGAGCGGCCTGTTGCCGGGAGAGACGAGCTCGCGTCCGACGTGCACGCCGGCCGCGGCAGCGATGACGATGATCGAAAGCTCCAGCGGGCCGTGCGCCGAGATGAACTGGAGAAGAGCTCCGTCCATGTCGAAGTGCGAGGTGAGGATCATCACTGCGCCGAGGAGAAAGCCGTTGAGAAAGAGCACGTAGAAAGCGCCGAAGCCGGCGAGGGCGCCGCCGCCCCAGGCCGTGATCGCGACCCTCATGTTGTTGACGGCGATCTGCGCCGAGCCCGTGGCCGGTGACTCGTTCAGCGAGTCGGTCCAGATCTCGCCTCGGCCGAGGCCGTCGACGCTGTTTTGCCCGACGAAAGCGGTGCCGACCTCGGTGTCGAGTGCGGAGAGGGCCGCACCGAAGACGGTCGAGACGGCGAACAGCGCGAGACAGACGGCGATCTCGCCTCCGATCGCCTGGAAGTTCTGTGGGAAGGTGCGGCTGAAGAAGCGCAGTGGATTGGCGAGCTTCGACGTCTCCTGCGGCTGCAGCAGCCGATTGGCTCGCACGCTGAGCCGGCGAAGGTGCGCTACCGCCCACGTGCCGTCGAAGCGACTCGCGGCCACCGCCTGATCGTGAAGCACCTTGCGATAGTCGACGCTGAGCTCTTCGAGCGCCTCGTGCGAGATGGCGCTCGGGGCCTTCTCGAGCTGGTCGAGCCGAGACGCAAAGCGCTCCCAGGCTTCGGTCCGGCCCGCGACGAAATCCTCGTACCTCATTCGCTCCGAGTCACTCCATGACCTTGGGCTCTTCGGGCGTCCCGAAAGAGCGCAGAAGGCGGAGTGTCCAGGTGCTCCCAGACGAATCGCTGAAGCCGGGCTGCGCGCGTTCAGCCTCCACGAGGATTCGGTGAGAGAGGGCTTCGGTGCGGTCGGGCGGCAGGGTTTCGTAGCGCTCGAACAACGTCTCGACGACGGCAATGCGTTCTGCGCCCCAGCCGGCAGGTGCTCGGCGTACGGCGTTCCCCGACGAGGACTCCTTGGGCTCGTGTACGACGATCGTGCCGGCCAAATGGTCTCCGATGCGCCGCGATCGGCCGTCGAAGATCAGAAACCAGGCGCCGAAGAGAAGATCGAAGGTCCGCACGAGGCTGCGAAGAACGTAGGCAAAGAGCGAAGCGCGTCCACCGCGATGCGAGACGACGCGAAGCCCGAGCAGTCGCTTGCCGAGCGTCTGTCCCTGCAGCAAGGCCTCCTGCCCGAAGAAGAAGCTGAAGTCGAGAGCGAAGAGACTCAATGCCAGAAGAGCGACGAGCCAGCCGGTTTCGGGGAGTGCGTCGGAGAAGAGCACGGCTCCAGCCGACGCTGCGCTGATCAGAACCAAGACGAGGAGGCTCCAGATCGAGTAGTCGATCGTTGCCGCAAGAGCGCGGCTTCCGGCACCGGCGATCGGCAGCTCGATGCGGACATTGTCCAGTCCGTAGACGCTACGGTCGCTCAACGCTGCTGCTTCCCTCTCTCACGACGATCTCTCCAGTGGCACCCTAGCAGCCGAGAGGCAGCGTGCCGTTTTTTCGCCCGCTTTGCGTAAGGGGTGGTATGAGTGAAGCAACGCCACCCCCCCTGCCCGCCGAGGACTCCGAACTTCCGACGCTCGAGCAGGCTCTGCCGAAGCCCTCGAAGCGAGGTGAGATCACCAGCGACGCTGCTCTGGAGACCTTGGGAGCCCTGCAGACCTTCTCCTATCGGGGGTCCGAGGGCGGTCCCCGGCTCGGCCTTCGCTTTCGCGGTGTACCGCACACCAATCTGGCGAAGGGTGAGCGCTACGCACCGATGGACTTGCTCATCGTCCTGACGCGTGTCGTTCAGGAGCAGCAGCAGCACATCGAGCGACTGCAGAAGTCGCTGGAAGGGTTCCGCCGAGCGGCGACTCCCGATCAGGAGTCGAACTCGAGCGGCAGCTCTTCGACGTAGCTCTTGATCTGGTCACGCACCGATCGGTAGCACTCGAGGATCTCCTGCCGATCGGAGAGTCCTTCGGCCATCTTCGGCGGATCTGGGAACGACTGATGCACGACTCTCCCGACTCCGGGGAAGACCGGGCACACCTCGGACGCGTGATCGCAGACGGTGACCACCAGATCGAAGGTGAGGTCTGGCAACTGGTCGATCGTCTTGCTTCGCTGCTGGAGGAGGTCGATGCCAAGCTCCTGCATGACCTCGACCGCCTGCGGGTTCATGCCGTGGCGTTCGATGCCCGCAGAGAACGGCACCAGGTGGTCCTTGTGCAGAGCTCGGACGAAGCCCTCCGCCATCTGACTGCGGCAGGAGTTGCCGGTACAGAGAAACAGTACGCTCTTCATCTCACTCTCCATCACGTCCTGACTCGACCCTGACACCCGTCGGTGAAGCCTCGGTGAAGGAGCCTAAGGCGCGCGCTCTGCGCTCGGCCCGGTCGACCCGTCCGTATTCTCGACTGTCGCCGACGCGGTGGCTCTTTGGGCAGTCGTCGGGAAGTGCTTCGAGCTGTTCCGTCCACGGAACGATGCGTTCTCCACAGAGGATGAAGGTCTGGCGCTGCGAGAGTTGCTCGACCAGTTGGCGATTGAGGTCGCCGCGGTTGCGCGCGTAGACGACGTCGCCTTCGAGGAGAGGGTGGTTCCGCCAGGAGAAGTTTCGGTAGGTCGCGTGCGGCACGAAGAGCAGGGCGTTCTCGAGCTCCGCGTCGATCGCCACTCGGCTCAGGCTCCGCGTCACTCCGCGGTACTCCTTCAGCTCGTCGGCGCTCTGAACGATCTGGAGCACGGAGCTGGCAAGGCAGCCGGCGAGCACGGGCAGGGCGAGCGCGAAGCCTGCCGCCCGCCGAGGTTCGGCGAAGGACTGGACTCTTCGGATGAGCTCGACGAGTCCCAGAGCAACGAGCGGGAGGAGCCCTGCCAGGCCCGAATACACGTTGCGCGGACCGTAGATCCAGAGGTTGGAGAAGTAGAAGCCGTGCAGCCCGACGAGGCTGAGCGCGCTCGCGGCCAGCAGCCTGGAGAAGACCGCCGGCTGGCGCCACTGAGCCAGCGCCGCAACCGCCAGGAGCGGCACGGGCCAGTACAGAAGAGCGTAGTTGATGCGCTGCAGATTTGTGGCCACCGACAGAAGTCCCTCGAGCGGCGTGAACTCACCCTCCAGACGCGGACCGAAGCCGAGAGTGTGCATCGAGCCGGTTCGCATGATGTAGCCCATCGTCAGCGGACTGTCGTTCGTCGCCTGGTTCCACCACAGCAGCGCAGCGACTCCGGCGAGGCCGCCCGCCGCCATGGCGAGCACGGCCCTGCGACGGACGGGAGAGAACAGCTGTGCTGCGGCGACGACGATGAAGGGGGCGCTGACGCCGATGGCGGTCAGAGGTCGCACGAGGAAGACGGCACCGATCGCGAACCCGGCCAGCAGACCGTCGATCGGCCGCCTCGTGCGCCAGGCTCTTGCAAAGAAGAGCACGAAGAGCGCGGTGAACAGCAACGCCGGGACGTGGTTCATGAAGGACGAGGACATGACCAGAACGGCCGGCGACGCGAGAAAGAGGAGCCCGGTGACGCGCGCCGTGGCTGCGCCGAACATCTCGAGAGCGGCGAAGAAGAGGGCCATCGCCGTGAGGCCCGCCAAGAACGGATTGACCAGCCAAGGCGAGCCCAGGGCCCGTCCAACGGTCAGCAGCAGGACGTGAAGCGGTGGGTACTGCGAGTACCACTGCGGCTCCATCAGGGTCATCGACATCTCGAAGAACTCGTTGGCCAGCGGCGGCGGAGGAGCTGTGACCGAACCGGTCTCCAGCAGCACGCCAGCATGGAAGAGCTGCGCCGCCTCGTCTTCGACGTGAGGCACCGCTCCGAGCACTCCCCACGAGAACGAGGCGGTCAGCGTCAGCTGTACCGCGGCGAGGCCGAGCGCGAAGCGGCCGTCGGGGACCGCTTCGATCGAGCTCCAGAGGCGGACGGCGGCTCGGCTCGGCCCTGCGGCGAATCTCGCGAACGGTCCGGGAGCCTTGGTGACGAGCCAGGCGGCGACCGCGAGAAGTGCGAGCGTTGCCGTCTGGATCGCGGACCAACGCGTCGAACTCGGGTAGAGACCGACCGCTGCGACGGCGAGGGTCAGAGCGAAGGCGAGTCTTGAAGCGGACACCATCTCGGATCCGGCGAGCTGTTGCTTCGGGAGGGCGTGCTCAGGGCGCTCGCCGTTCTTTGAGCGCCGAGAAGAAGCCGGTGAGCTCGATCTCCACCGTCACCTCGGTTTCGTTCTCGTTGCGCCAGTACCAGCCGTGGTGGCCGTCGAAAGGAGCGTGCAGAGAACCGTTGGCCGAGTCTTGCTGCGGCGCCTCTTCGTAGCGAATGTCTTGCCCCGGAAGCTCGCCGTAAGGCTCGGCGTGGAAGTCGGAGTAGAGCGGCGCGCTCGCCGTCCAGGCGAAGACCACGGTGTCGCCCTCGGACATCGCCATCTTGAGCTCCATCTGCTCGCCGGGATAGAGCTCGAGGGTCTGGCGCTCCGTCTCGAAGGGCCGGTCCTGGGCCACGGCAAGACCCGGAAGGGCCTGATTCAACGGTTCGGCCAGGCTCGTGCCGGCGAGCTGGTCGAGGCCCATTGCCGCTCCGAGCCCCGTGGGATCGATGCCGTACTCGGCCGGCAGCACGAAGAAGACGAGCGACAGCGCGGCAATGAAGAGTGCGGCAGCGACGCTGCGCAGGAGCGTTGCTCTCGACGGCGCCGGGAGCTCGACTCGTTCCGGCTCCCGGCTCACGAGGTGACGTACCCGGTGATCTGCAGCCCGGCGAGAACGAATCCAGCGGTCAGCAGCAGCCAGTTGCCGACCGCCGCGTAGCGCAGGAAGCGGCCCGAAGACCGCCAGAGGTTGAAGGCAAGCAAGATCGCCGAAAGCGCCGCGATCTGCCCCAGCTCGACCCCGGCGTTGAAGGCGAGCATGTTCCCCACGAGACCGTCCTGTGAAAGAGCGAGATCCTGAAGTTTGGTCGCGAGTCCGAGCCCGTGAAAGAGGCCGAAGACGAAGACGGCTTTGCGGCTGTCGATCTCGATTCCCAGGGTCTTGAAGGCGCCGAGGTTCTCGAGCGCCTTGTACGACACCGAGAGGCCAATGCTGGCGTCGATGACGTAGGCGTCCACGTTGAGCCCGCCGAGGACTCCACCGAGCAGCGTCAGGCTGTGTCCGATGGCGAAGAGCGTGACGTAGGTCGCGACGTCGCGGAAGCGGTAGAGGAAGAAGATGACTCCGGCGAGAAAGAGCAGATGGTCGTAGCCGGTGACCATGTGCTTCGCGCCGAGGTAGAAGAAGGGGCCGGGCGCGAAACCCGCGGCGCTCGTCAAGAAGCCCTGGTCTCGGCCGCCGACGCCGTGAGCGCTCGCGACGGCGGCAACGAGGACGAGCAGAAGATAGCCCAGCAGCGCCTTCTCGGCTCTGCCGCGGTCGGTCGATCCCTCGTTCGTTCTCACGCCGTCTATCCTAATCGCCGAGCGCGGTCTTGGGGCGAAGAGCACGGCCCCCTGCGATAGTGTCTGCGCTCGTTCCCTGGAGGGACTAGAGGCCCTGATATCCGTCCCACGGTCGCGTCTCGTGGGTGCCGAAGGAGGTTCGCGAATGAAGCCCCGCTCCTGGGCTGCCGGCATTTTGTTGTCTTGTTTCGTGCTGGTCAGCTGCGCAGACACACCCTTTCGAGAGACGGTCGGCACGCGGCTCCTGATGGCCTCGGTCTTCGATCCGACCGCCGACCGGATCTGGAACGCCGTCAGGACCGAGATGACTCTCGAGGGCACGACCGAGTTCCGGCCCGAAACCGACGAGGAATGGAACGCGGTCCGTAACGCGGCGGTGACGCTGGCCGAGTCGGGCAACCTGCTGATGATCGGTAGTCGTGTGCGGGACCAGAACGATTGGATCGCCTGGTCGCGAGACCTGATCTCAGCCGGTGAGATGGCGATGCGCGCGGCGGAGGCGCAGGATCCGGAGCGGCTCTTCGAGGTGGGCGCGGAGATCTACCGCGCCTGCGACGGTTGTCACTCTCAGTACTGGGTCGGGCAGTTTCAGCCTGACGACGGGCGCGCCGTCGTCGAGGCGGGCGAGAGGTTCGACCGTGAGGAGAACGAATGATGCCGAGGACTCGAGCCCTCGCACTCTGTGCGCTCCTGAGCGGACCAGCGCTCCTTTCTCAGGAGCCCGACGCCACGGTGCCGGCCCCTCCAGTGGTCGTCGAGCCGGTCTCCTTCGTGACCGAGCACGAGGGCGTCTTCGGTGCGGCGGGCAGCGAAGAGCCGATGCGTTACCGAGCGACGGCCGGCGAGCTGCACCTGCGAAACGAGGAAG
>JBCCLJ010000256.1:0-8939 GCA_039026915.1 Acidobacteriota bacterium | reverse complement strand
GGGCACGGACTCTTGGGAGATTGCCGCCCTTTGGCCTTCCAGATGCTGCGCATCCAGTGGGTCGGCGCTCCCGGCTCCGCAGCGCGGACCGGAGAATCGACCAGAGTGCGCGGAGGGGTGCTACCCACACCCCGAGCACCGGCCAAGCGAGGCGGCCGCAGGCCGCATGGAGCGCGAAGGTCCGTGTAGCGGACCGGAGAGTCGACCAGAGTGCGCGGAGGCGTGGTACCCACGACCCCGAGCACCGGCCAAGCGACGGGGCCGAAGGCCACATGAAGCGCGGAGGTCGGTGCAGCGGACCGGAGAATCGACCAGAGTGCGCGGAAGGGTGGTACCCACCACCCCGAGCACCGGCCAAGCGACGCGGCCGGAGGCCGCATGGAGCGCGGAGGTCCGTGTAGCGGACCGGAGAGTCAACCAGAGTGCGCGGAGGGGTGGTATTCACCACCCCGAGCACACTAAACCGGCGCGGCCTGCAGCTTGATGTGGCCTTCCTGCACCAGCTTGAAGAACACCAGCTGGGCGTCGAGTGGATCGAGAGGGGAGATCTTGAGGAGCTGCTGGATCGTGTTGGATCCGTCGATGCGCGTCAGCAGGAAGCCCTCTTCCGGAGAGAGCTTGAGTGACGTCAGCTCCTGGACCTCGCGCTCGAGCTTCGGGATCGCCGTCAGGTCGAGGCCGGCTTGGTGCAGAGCTGCTTCGATCTGCGTCTCGAGCTGCTTGATGCGCTTGAGGACCTTCTGGTTGTCCGGTTCGAGGCTGCGTGCTGCTCGGAGGTATCGCAGCCCCTTCTGGAACTCCTGGCCGGAGATGTGAGTTTCGCCGGCTTTGAGCAGCGTCTGAGCGTTGACGATCGGCATGCCGCTGCTCGAGGGACCGGAGAGGGAGGGTTGCAACGTCGGGCCCGAGCCGGTGTCCTGGGTGCGCGGCACGACGATCTTCACGATTCCCTTCTCGAACTGACGGAAGAGCGTCCTCGAGACGTAAAACTCGCTCGAATGCGTCTGCAGACAGATCTCCTGGATCGTGCGATCGTCGTTGATGAGCTCGAGGACGCGCTGATCACCGGGGCTGAGACCGTCGCCGTTGGCCTTGCCGAAGATCACCGGCACCGCCTGATCATGGGGGATCACCTTGCGGATGCGGTTCCATTCGTCGACGCGGTTCATGCCCTGAAGCGTGATGCCGGTGACGTCGAGTGCAAGCGGGATCATGCCGCGACTGAGATTCTCGTCGTCGACGAAGCGGAACTCCGCCTCCTTCCAGGAGAACATGTCGTAGATGCTCTCTTCGGTCTTGAGCACGAGCAGGTGCCGGAGCTCTTCTTCGGTGATGCCGCCGATCGTCACCAGGATCTTGCCGAGCAGCATGCCGGTCTCTTCCTGCATCTCCATCGCTTTCGTCAACTCCAGCTCGGTGATGTAGCCGTGGCTGACGAGGAAGTGGCCGAGCTGCTCCGAGGGGTCGGTCGAGCCGGAGGCGACGATGGCGCCGCCCTCGAAGAAGACCTTCTTGTTCACCGCGCCGGAGTCGATGATCAGCGTGCCGGTCTTCTGACCCTGCGCGACCCACTGCAGGAGCTCGGCGAGCTCCATGGTCTTCAAGTTGCCGGAGATGCTCATGGCGATCGAGGATTATACGAGGGGTCGTTGGAGCAGAGTGCTGAGTGTCGGTCCGTTCGGACGCTCAGTCGCGAGCCGGCGTGACGCCGGTCTGTCCCTGGTAGTGACTCGAAGAGCCGGGCTCGCCGTAGGCGGTCTCGGGCTCGGACTCCATGGCGATGAAGATGAGTTGCGCGATTCTGCGTCCCGCTTCGAGCTCGAAAGGGACGGGGCCGAGGTTCTGGAGCTCCAGAGTGATCTGGCCCTCGAAGCCGGGATCACACCAGCCGGCGAGCGAGTGATTGATCCACAGGCGTCCGAGCGTCGATTTCAGCTTGAGGTCGCAGGCGACGTTGCGCGGAATGCGCACGTATTCGAGCGTGCAGGCCAGAACCACTTCGCCGGGGAAGAGCTTCACGCGCTCGGCTCGGAAGCTCTCGGGATCCCGGGTCGGGCAGATCCACTCGTCGCTGACGCGCACGTCGTAGCTGGCGGAGTTCACCTGCTCGATCGCGTAGGGCTCGGCACCACCGCCTTCGCCCCAGCCGCGGATCCAGTGGTCGGGCTTGATCATCGAGGTGACTCCGCGGAAGCGCGACGGCGCACGTTCACGGTCCGCGGCGGAGACGACGGGCTCATACGAGGGACTCTTCTCAAAGCTGGACGGCGGAGTTCGTGTCTTCGCGACGAATCGTGTCGACGAAGCGGATCATCCGGCGCGACAGAGACATGAACAGGGTGTGGGTGCGCGTGCCGCCGCCGAAGAAGCGAACGCCTTCGAGCAGCTCGCCGTCAGTGACGCCCGAGCAGCTGAAGAGGATCTGCTCGCCCGGCGCGAGGTCTTCGGTCTCGTAGATGCGGTCGGTGTTGTCGTAGCCCAGGTTCTGCAGTCGCTCGACCTGGTCGTCGCCGATGGCGACGAGGCGCCCTTGAATCCGTCCGCCGAGGCAGCGCATGGCGGCAGCGGCCAGCACGCCCTCCGGGGCGCCCCCCGTACCCATGACGGCGTGCACACCGGTTCCACGGACGGCCGCAGCGATGGCGGCGGAGAGGTCGCCGTCGCCGATCAGGCGAATGCGCGCGCCCGCCGAGCGGATGTCCTCGACGAGCTGCTGGTGCCGCTCGCGGTCGAGCACGATGATCGTCAACTCGCTCACCCGTCGCTCGAAGGCCTCGGCGATGTTGCGGAGGTTCTCGGCCACCGGCGCGTCGATGTGGATGCGCTCGGCCGCCGTCGGTCCGACGACGAGCTTCTCCATGTAGACGTCGGGGGCGTGCAGGAGTCCGCCGCGCTCGGCGGCGGCGAGCACCGCCGTGGCATCGGGAGCACCCGTCGCGCAGAGATTCGTGCCCTCGAGGGGATCGACGGCGATGTCGACCTGCGTCGCGCCCTCCTGATCGATGTACGAGCCGAGCTGCTCGCCGATGAACAGCATCGGCGCGTCGTCACGCTCGCCCTCCCCGATGACGATGCGCCCGCACATCTCGAGCTTGCCGAGCTCTTCGCGCATGGACTCCGTTGCGACCTGATCGGAGCGATGACGGTCGCCGAGACCCATCGTCTTGGCCGCTTCGATTGCCGCGTACTCGGTGACGCGAACGAAGTCCTGCTCGAGGTCGGTATCGAGACTCACGAGTGCACGGCCTCCATCGAGGCCCGGCGAGCGGCTTCCTTGGGCATCGACGGATTGAAGGCCGGGATTCCGGTGATCTCCGCACCCACGACGAGCGCATGGATGTCGTGGGTTCCCTCGTAGGTGTAGACCGACTCGATGTTCATCATGTGGCGCATGATGGGGTAATCGTCGACGATGCCGGCCGCGCCGAGGATCTCGCGCGCCAGCTTGGCGCACTCGCGAGCAACCCAGATGTTGTTGCGCTTGCACATCGAGACGTGGTGGCCTTCCATCGTCCCGGCCTCTTTGAGCTTGCCGAGTTGGTAGGCCATCAGCTGCCCTTTGGTGATCTCGCTGATCATCCAGACGAGCTTCTCCTGGACCAACTGGTGCGCTGCGATCGGTGCGCCCGCGAACTGGATGCGCTGCTTGGCGTACTCGAGAGCGGTGTAGTAGCACTCCATCGCCGAACCGATGCCGCCGAAGCAGATGCCAAAGCGCGCCTGAGTGAGCGTGTCGAGCGCGCACTTGAGACCGTTGGTGCCCGGCAGCATGTTCTCGGCCGGAATCCGGCAGTTGTTGAACATCAGCTCGCCGGTCACCGACGCGCGCAGGGAGAACTTGCCCTTGATCTCGGCCGAGGTGAAGCCGGGGGTGTCCTTCTCGACGAGGAAGCCGCGGATGCCCTCATCGGTGCGCGCCCAGACGACGGCGACGTCGGCGATGCTGCCGTTCGTGATCCACATCTTGCCGCCGTTGAGCACCCAATGGTCGCCGTCGCGCTTCGCCGTCGTGCGCATGCCGCCGGGGTTGGAGCCGAAGTCCGCTTCGGTGAGGCCGAAGCAGCCGATGGTCTTGCCGGAGCCGAGCGCCGGGATCCAGCGGTCCTTCTGCTCCTGGGAGCCGTAGGTGTAGATCGGGTACATCACCAGGGAGCTCTGCACCGAGACGATGCTGCGCAGGCCCGAGTCGCCGCGCTCGAGCTCCTGCATGATGAGGCCATAGCTGACGGGGCCGACGCCCGGGAGGTCGTACTCCGGAATCGTCGCGCCGAAGAGGTTGAGATCGCCGATCTCGGGGGTCAGCTCCATCGGTGCGCGGCCGTCGCGGTGGCACTCCTCGATGATCGGCTTGACCTTCTCGTCGACAAAGCGACGGACGGTGTCGCGGATGAGCCGCTCTTCGCCCGTCAAAAGGCTCTCGATATCCATGAAATCAACGCCGGGAAAGCGGTCCAAAGCAGCTCCTTCGCAAGGTAGTCAGGGGTTCTGAAACGGACGAGAGCCGGGACGCTTGAAGCGTCGCGGTCAGGCCTCCAGAACCGTCGAAGCATAGCACGCGACGGCGGTCTCGAAGGCGCGATCGAGGCGGCTACACTGAGCCCCGCTCATGGTCGATTCTCCCGTCGAAATGCCGATCGCCGAGGCCCTCGTTCGCGGCCTGCTGCCGCCCGTTCTCGCGATTCTGGCGACGCTGTGGATCGCGCTGCGCAGCGCTTCGAAGGAGCTGGATCCCGAGAGTTTTCGGCGCGGGCCCATGGCACCGGTGCGACGGGCCCTCGGCTGGGCAGCCATCGCCGCCAGCCTCTACCTGGGAGCCTTCGCCGTTCTGGGCGTCGTGGGTCAGCCGATGGAGTGGGTCGAGCCGGGCTCGCCGGTGGTTCTCTTCGGTCTGCACCTCCTGTTCGTTCTCGCACTGACGATCTGGTGGGCGGCGGGGGAGCCGCGCACCGCGGCCGGCGGCGATCGATCGCTCTCCGAGGAGCTGGGACTGGAGAGCGAGGAGCCCGTTCAAGAGCTCGTTCTGGGGACGTGCGTCGGCGTCGCGATCTGGGCCGTCGTGCTCGGTTGCGTCATGGTCTTCGGTCTGCTTCTCTCCGGCGTCGGCCTGCGCGGCGCTCTGCCCGAGGGCATGCCGCCGATGGTCGCTTGGATCGTCGGGCAGCCCTGGTGGCTGCGGCTTGCCGTCAGCCTGTCGGCTGGCGTCGTCGAAGAGATCTTCTTTCGCGGCTTTCTGCAGCCGCGGATCGGCCTCGTCGGCTCCACCGTGCTGTTTGCCTGCGCTCACCTCGGCTACGGCGAGCCGTTCATGCTGTTCGGCGTGACGCTCCTCTCGCTCAGCTACGGGCTGTTGGCCCGCTGGCGCGGCAGCGTCTTCGCAGCCGTTGCAGCCCATGCCACGTTCGACGCCGTTCAGCTTCTCGTCCTGATTCCGACGGCTGCGGCCGCTGCGAGCGCCGGTGGCTGATCGTTTCCGGAGGGCGGCGGAAAGCCTGCTAGACTCCGCGCCATTGTCATGAGCAGCGATGAGAACTTGGTCTTGCTGTCGATCGGCAGCAGATTCGAGAACATAGAGCTCGTTCAGGTGGTACTCGACGATTCGCTCCGAGAGACCGCCATGGACGACGACAGCAGGTACTGGGTCGGCATTGCACTGCGCGAGGCCCTCGCCAATGCGATCAAGCACGGCAACAAAGAGGATCCGGCGAAGCAGGTCGAGGTGGAGCTGCGGATCGACGAAGAGCAGGTCATCGTCCTGATTCAGGACCAGGGAGAAGGCTTCGATCCGAAGGGAGTCGAGAACCCCCTCGAACCCGACAATCTGCTCAAGCCGGACGGCCGTGGGATTTTCTACATGAACCGGTTCATGGACGAAATTACGTATGACTTTGCCCCCGAGGGCGGCACCGTGGTCAAGCTGCGCAAGCGGTTCGACTCGCCGCCGCCGGAGCAGGGCGACTAGAGACTCTCGGGTCTCAGTTCTGGAGTTTTAGGAGACAGGTGAATGAAGATTGCAACTCGCGAACGGGACGAGGTGACCATCCTCGATCTCAAGGGAAAGATCACCATCGGCGTCGGCGACATTGCGCTTCGTGACGCGGTGCACGCGGCCGTCGACGGCGGTGCGAAGAACATCCTGATCAATCTGCAGGGCGTCAAGACGATCGACTCCTCCGGCATCGGCGAGCTCGTCGCTGCGTTCACCACGGTCAAGAAGGCCGGCGGTGCTCTGAAGCTCTACTCGATCCCATCGAAGGTCAGCGACATCCTTCAGATCACGCAGCTGGTCACGGTTCTGGACATCCTCGACACCGAGGACGAGGCCGTCGCTTCGTTCTAGCGCCCTGGAGTTCGCTTGCTGACCGCCGAGAGCCGAGAGCTGGCGCGAAGGGCCCTTCGCCTTCTCGGCTTTCTCCTTCTGGCTTTCGTCGCGGCCGCGGTCGGCGGTCGGGCGGGGCAGGCGAGCGACAGCGACCGAGCTGAGCGCCTCAGGGAACTCGGCGCGCGAGTCGCTGAGAGTCGCCGACTTCTCGAGGGCGCGCGGCAACGGGTCGCCGGGCTGACCGGTCAGCTCCGCGAGACGCGCCTCGAGCTCGATCTCCTCGCCGCTGAGGTCGAGGAAGCGCGCCTGCGGCTTCTTCAGGCGCAGGTCGACCTGACTGCGTCGGAGGAGCGCCGGGCCGAACTCGCTCGTCAGGTGGCGCGCCTGCGAGGCAAGGTGCGACGGCGCCTCGTCGCGCTGGCCCGCTACGGTGGCGGAGGCTACCTTCGCTTGCTGCTCTCGATGGAGCTCGAGAGCACTGAGGACCCGCGTCCGGCGGCGCGCCTCCTGAGGTACCTCGTCCGTCAGGACGGTCAGGCCCTGAACCTCTACCGGCAGGCGGAGAACGATCTGGAGGCCGAAACGCAGCGCTTGGAGAGTCGTCGGCAAGCTGCCCTTGCGCTGCTGGCCGAGGAGAGCGAGCGTGAGGCCGCTCTCGACGTCGTGCGTCGCCGTCAACAGCGGCTACTCGATCGTGCTCTGGCTCGTGAGACGAGCGCGGCGCAGGAGGCTCGCGACGTGGAGCTCCGACTCGAGCGGCTCGAGTCGCTCATGGCCCTGATTGCCGCCCAGCCCTCGGACCCTTTGCGGGGCCGTGCCATCGAAGACTTCCGAGGCGCCGTCGACTGGCCGCTCGACGGCACGGTCCAGCTGCCGTTCGGCCCACGTCGCGATCCCCGCTACGGCACCAAGGTGCCGCACAACGGCATCCGAATCGCCTGTGAATCATCCGCGACGCGGGCGGTCTTCCCCGGGAAGGTACGCTACGCCGCGGCCTTCGAGGGCTTCGGTCAAACCGTGATTCTCCAGCATCGAGAACGCGTTTTCACGCTCTACGCAGGCCTCGAGGAGATCCTGGTCGAGACCGACGATGTGCTACCTTTGGGAGCTAATCTGGGCTCCTGTGGAGAGACTCTCTACCTGGAGTTCCGGGCCGGATCGAAGGCTGAGGATCCGCTGTCCTGGCTGCGGTGAGCCACGCCGAGGCCGTTCCCGAACGGTCGCGCTTCTCGGGAGGTCATCGACTCGACGAGAATGAATCGGCCGGAAGATCGGTTGACGTCAGAGCCGGCGGAACCGAACCGGCCCCGATCCGTATCAAGAGCAGTCTTCCGCTTCATCGCCGCCATCTCAAAGCCCCTATCCCCGGAGCCTCCGCGGCTTCCCCCTGACCTTCAAGAGCGAAACCCGTGAACAAGAGCCGCGTCCTGTTTCTGATCCTCTCCGTCTGTATCGTCCTGCCGTTGCTCGGCTCGGGACTGGTCTTCGGTGCGCCCACCGAAGACGGCGTCGAAGGCGACTCGATCTACAAGTACCTGTCGATCTTTCGCGAGGTGCTCAAGTACGTTCGGGAGGCCTACGTCGAGGAAGCCGACATCCGCGCGCTCATGGCCGGTGCTCTCGACGGCGCGTCCGACGCTCTCGATCCGCTGTCGGTCTTCGTCCCCGAAGAACAGATCGACGAGTACCGCCGCTCCGCGGAGGTGGGCAGCGCGCGCAGTGGCCTCTTCCTGCTGAAGGACCGTGGCGTCGCTTACGTCGTCGCCGTCGAGGAGGGCAGCCCGGGCGACGAGGCGGGAATCCGTCAGGGCGACATCGTCTCTGAAATCGGCGGCGTGTCGACGCGCTCGATGCCGCTCTGGCAGATCCGTCAGACGCTGGCTGCGCCGGTCGGGACCGAAGTGCTGTTCGAGCTCGTTCGCGGTGGAGAAGCCGAGGAACTGAGCTTCCAGCTGGCCGACTTCGAGCCTTCGGCGGTTAGCGTGTCCGAGCTCGACGGCGTTCAGGTTCTGCGCATCCCGAGCATCGGCGAGGCGACGGTCGCAGGCGTGAAGTCCGCGCTGAGCTCTCTCGACGGCCCGCTGCTACTGGACCTCCGAGGCGTCGCCGGCGGTGACGCGGAGGTCGCTTACGACGTCGCCGAACTCTTCGCGCAGGGCGATCTCGGTCAGCTCAAGTCGCGCGACAAGACTCTGGCGACGTACAGCAGCGAGATCGACAGCGTCTGGACGGGGCAGCTGGGAGTGCTCGTCGATCACGGGACGCAGGGTGCCAGCGAAGTCGTCGTTGCCGTGCTGCAGCAGAAAGCGGACGCCATGGTCCTCGGAAACCGGTCCTTCGGTCACGCCGGAGTCGCGGAGCAGATCAACCTCTCGGACGGTCTCCTGGAGCTGACGGCCGCGTTCTTCACGGGTCCGGATGGGGAGATGCTGAACGAGGGTCTGGCACCAGACGTTCGAGTCAATCGCCTGCGGACGACCGACGAAGAGGAGGGAGACGCCTTCCTCGAGCGCGCCGTGGAGCTTTTACTGTCCGGTGAGCCGGAAGACGAGCGCAAGGTTGCCTAGCATCCTCGTATGATCGCCGTGCGGATGTTCAGCGGCCCGCGGCGTTCGTCGAG
>JBCCLJ010000255.1:0-8984 GCA_039026915.1 Acidobacteriota bacterium | reverse complement strand
TTCTACCTCGGCGGTACCGACGATCCCGAACTGAACGCGTTGGCGCGCAAGGAGAACACCGAGAGCGGCTACTCGATGGCCGACTTCCGCACCCTCCTCCAGGGCATCTACGTCGACGTCCAGCAGCACGAATCGCGCGCGCTCGCCTCCTCGGTGCAGTCGTCGCTCTACGGTTCTCTGCTCGAGACGAATCCGAAGCTGCGCAACCGCGGCGTCAAGACGGCACCCTTCATCGTCCTGATCGGCAACGAGATGCCCGCGATCCTCGCCGAAGTCGCCTGCCTGTCCAACGAGAAGGACGCTGAGCTGCTGACCAAACCGCGGTATCTTCAGTTCATCGCCGAGTCGCTCGCCAAGGGCATTCGCCGCTACGCCGACTCTCATCGAGATTCCTGATCATGAACCCCACCCCCCCGCTGGGAGAAGAGTCGGAGGCCGAGGAGCCCGACCGCTCCGAAGGCCAGCATCCCGACGAGGAAGAGACCCCCATGTCAGAGCAGACCGAAACTCGCTTCACCCACGTTGGCATTGATCTCGGCACGTCGCGCAGCGCCATCTCGGCGTCGAACGGCGACCGCCACGTCATCGAGAGTTACGTCGGCTGGCCGATCGACATGGTCGCCCGCAAGGTGCTCAAGAAGGACGTGATGATCGGCACCGAGGCTCTCGAGAACCGCCCGATGCTCGATCTGCACCGTCCGCTGCAGCGCGGCCTGATCAAGGAGGGCTCCGAAAAGGACCTCGAGGCCGTGCGCGAGCTGCTCAAGTCGCTGCTTCACTCGGCTCAAGTCGGCGGCGAAGGCGCCAAGCAGGTGCGGGCCGTCGTCGGCGTGCCGGCGGAGGCCCTGCGCGTCAACAAGCAGTCCCTGCGCAAGGCCCTCGACGGCCTCGTCGACAAGCTGATGATCGTCTCCGAGCCGTTCGCCGTCGCCTACGGTCTGGAAGCTTTGCTCCACACCCTGGTCATCGACATCGGCGCGGGCACCAGCGATCTCTGCGTCATGAACGGTCGCTACCCCACCGAAGAGGATCAGCGCACTCTGACGACGGCCGGCGACTCGGTCGACGAGCACCTCTTTACAGCGGTCAAGAGCAAGCACCCCGAAGCGGCGATCTCGACCCACATGATTCGCAGCTGGAAGGAGGCTTACTCCTTCGTCGGGACGGCCAACGAGCCGATCAAGGTCGAGGTGCCCGTGCACGGTCGTCCGACGACGATCGACATCACCGACGAAATGCGCACCTCCTGCGAGACCCTGCTGCCGCCGATCACCGAGACGATGATCGACCTCGTGTCGCGCGTCGAGCCCGAGTTCCAGTCGAAGGTGCGCAACAACGTCATCCTCACGGGCGGCTCCGGCCTGGTCCGCGGCCTCGGCGAAGCGATCCAGCGTTCGCTTTCCGAGATCGGCGGAGGCCGCGTGCGCGTCGTCAAGGACCCGGTCTACGTCGGCTCCGACGGCGGACTTGCGATCGCGACGGACGCGCCGGAGAGCGACTGGGATCGGCTCGCGATCTAAGGGCCCAGCGAACTCCAACGGTCGCGCCGGCGATCGAATGGATCAGCGCGATCTTCCGACCGCGCCGGTCTGTGGCGCGGGGTTGGAAGCGGGGCACATCTGACCCGCAGGACTTCCCTCGATTCCGACGGACAACCGGGGGCTTCCGTAGCCTAGGAAGCAGCCCCCTTCGCCGACTTGAAGCCCACGACGTAGGCGATCCAGCTGCCTGAGTTGTCGAAGCCGTCGGTCTCCTGAAAGTCGCCGTCCGGCTCGTCGGTGTCGTCGTCCCAGCCTTCGACGTAGACCTTGCTGCGCGCGAAGCCCGCTTCCGACATGAGCTCGCGGAGCTCGGTGATCGTCCACAGTCGCCAATCGTAGGTGAAGGCGCGCTTGAGTTTCTGGCCCTTGCCGAGCTTGAAGTGGATGTGGCAGGTCATCGAGTGATCGATCGGGTTGAAGGCGGCCTGGTCCCAGACGTAGGTGAACGGCGGTAGCTCGGTGCCGTCGATGTCGGTCCTGGCCGGAACCTTGGTCTTCTCGACGAGCTCTTCGCACGTCTCGGTGCCGCCGAGCAGATCGAGAGCGAAAACGCCGTCGTCGGCCAGCGACTCCTGCGCGCAGCGGAAGTAGTCGACGATCTCTTCGCGCGTCTGAAAGACGCAGAACGAGAAGTTGAAGGCCGTCTGCAGGTCGACCTTCTGCTCGTGCACCTGGCGCACGTCTCCGAGCAAGACTTCGGTGCGGTCTTCGACGTCGAGCTGTCGGACGCGGTGCTCGAGACCCCAGGCGACCGTCGGCTCGTCGAGGTCGACACCGTAGGCGCGTCGCTCCGGCGATCCGCTGCACCAGTGCGCGGCCAGCGAAGCAGTGCCACAGAAGTCCTCACGGAGGGTGATCGGCTCTCTTCCGACTTCTTCTCTGAAGAGCCTCTCGAGGAACTCGATGTCGGCCTCGACGTTCTGGACCGCGGCTTCATAGAGATGGTGCAGGTCGTAGTTCAATCGCTCGCTCCATGGCGTTGGTCTTCGCCGACGCGCCGCTCATCGACCCGCCCGCTCGAACCGAACGGCGCGCAGTCTACTCGACCCCTGACCGGTCCATGGCAAAGAAAAGGTGCGCTCTTTGCCGCGCCGGCGACGGTGCTCCGACAGACGCTTCTCGCGGACTCGCTATACTCGGAGGATTCGCACGATTCAGACAGCCAATGTTTCGGCCTGTGCCCCATCACAGCCGAACGAACGGTGAGCGCTCCGGCGCTCCCACGGAGGGAATCGAAACCATGAGTCATCGCCCTTGGACTCGCGGCCCCGGCCTCTTCCTTTTCGTACTCCTGGCCCTCGTCTCGATGGCAGCCACCAACTCGGCCGTCGACACGGAGGTCTACACCCTCGCCGGTAAGGTCACCGACGCATCGGGCACACCGATCGGCGGCGCCACGGTCTCGGCCTTCACCGACGGCGGCGCACACAACGTCACCGTCTACAGCCAACCCGACGGCACGTTCGAGATCGGCGGACTGCCCGGGGAGAGCTACGAAGTGCGCGCTCGGCTCATCGGCTACTCGGACGCCCTGACCGACGCCGGCCAGGTGAGCGCCGACAACAGCGGCCTCGCCCTCACGCTGAAGAAGGCATCGGCGGCCGAGCTGCAGCTGCAGCGCCCGGGCAACAACCTGCTCGACATGCTCACCTGGAGCGACGAGAAGGACGCCCTCAACTTCAAGATGATGTGCACCTACTGCCACCAGGTCGGCACGCTCGGCTTCCGCTCGCCGGAGGAGCCCGTCGACTGGGAGGTCATGCTGACGCGCATGGACGGCTTCCAGGGCCTCTATCAGCACACGCAGGACGCGCTCGTCGACAAGATCGTCAGCGTCTACGGCCGGGAGGCCGAGGCCGAATGGCCGGACTTCGAGCCGCCGGCACCGCCCACGGGCGCGGCCACCGAAGGCAAGGTCTGGGAGTGGACGATGGGCGTCGAGAACGGCTCGATGATCCACGATCTCGAGCTCGGCGCCGACGGCAAGGTCTACACCGTCGACATGGTGCAGGACGCGATCGTCACGCTCGACCCGATGACCGGCGAGCGCACGACGCACCCGATCCCGGGCGGCAAGGAGTACGGCAGCGACGAGCCGCCGATCAAGGGACCGCACTCGCTCGAGATGGACACCGAAGGCCACATGTGGGTGACGCTGGCGCTCTCCGGTGAGATGGGCTTCTTCGACACGAACAAGAACGAGTGGCGCGTCGTCTCCGGCCACGTCGCACCGCGCCCGCGCTCCGGCTACCCCCACACCCTGCGCATCGACGAGAAGGGCTGGGTGTGGTGGACCGACGCCGCGCTCGGCGTCTTCAGCCTCGACCCGAAGACCTACGACGCCGAGAACAACCGCTACGACGTCAAGTACTACAAGCTGCCTAGCAAGGATCAGGTCCAGGGCGGCGGCGCGCGCGGCGAGAGCCGAGGCATTACGCCCTACGGCATCGACATCGCTCCCAACGGACACATCTGGTACGGCAAGCTGAACGGCCAGCGTATCGGCCGCATCATCCCCGAGCTGGCCGACGACGATCCGAAGAAGATCATGGAGTGGAAGCCGCCGGTCCACGGTCCGCGCCGCATGCACGTCGCCCCGAACGGCCTCGTCTGGGTGCCGGGCTGGGCGAGCGGCGACATCGCCTCGTTCGATCCGGTGACCGAGGAGTGGGCCGTCTACCAGCTGCCCAAGGGTCCGAACTCGCTGCCCTACGCGCTCAACATCGAGCCCGAGACGGGACACGTCTGGGTCTGCGGCACGGGCACGGACTCGCTGCTGCGCTTCGACCCCGAGAACAAGACGTTCACCGAGTACAACCTGCCGACCCGGGTGACCTATACGCGTGAGCTCGAGTTCGACGACGAGGGACACGTCTGGACCGTCAACTCGAACTGGCCGACGCGCCACATCGAGAACGGCATGGGCTCGGTGATCCGGCTGTCGCCGAAGCACACCGAGCTGACGCCCCCGACGCCGGTCTCCGAGATCGTCGCCGGCGGCGGACGCTAGGTCCTCCGAGCGTTGCGGGAACGGGGTGAGTCCTTGAGGGCTCACCCCTTTTTCGTGACCTCGCGCAACTGACCCCGGAGACTCGAGAGATGACAGTCAGAGTCCGGTCGACCGCACGCAGTCTTGGCCGTCGCGGCGCGAGCTTTCTTTCCGCCACCGTGCTGCTGGTGGCCGGGGCAGCGCTCGCGCGCCAGAGCGACGAGGAGATCGACCCGGCGAAGGTCGCTCTCGGGGAGCGCCTTTTTCAAGACCTGAACTTCACCAATCAGGCCGCAGACTACGGCGCCAGCTGCGCCGGTTGCCACGCCACGGGCAGCAGTATTCAGGGACGCACCGCACGCGCCTGGAACGACTACACGCCGACGAGCCTGACAGCCAAGAAGGCGACGACACTGCGCAACACACCGAGCCTGCTGGGCAGCGCCAGCCGGCAGTACCTCGGCTGGGACGGAGCCCACCAGGACCTGGCTGAGCTGATCTTCGAGAAGCTCGTCGGAACGCAGCTCGGATGGGAGCCGAAGGACCGCGACCGCGCCCTCGCGGCGGTGCACTTCACGCTGCTCGAGGAGGGCAGCGGCGGCGGCACCGGGCCGACCTATGCCGAGTCGTTCGAGGCCGCGTACGGCATGGCCCTGGAAGCGGTCGGCGTGGAGCAGGCTGTTCGCCTCGGCGCTGGTGCGATCGCCGACTACGTGCGCTCGATCGAGCCGACGAACACGGCGCCGTGGGACGCCTTCGCCGAAATGAACCGCTTCGATACGCCCAACGAGGGCGAGGACCCGAAGGACTTCGCCTACGGCGTCTGGTCGCGCATCGGCAACCAGGAGGGACGGCGTCTGATCAAGCGACCGAAAGGGTTCAGCGCCGACGCCTACCTGGGCTTCCGCACCTTCTTCCGCGTCGACGACGTCGAGCCCGGCGCCGTTGGCAACTGCGTCACCTGTCACGTGCCACCCAACTTCACCGACGACCGGTTTCACAACGTCGGCATCTCCGAGCTCGAGTACGACGAGGTACACGGAGCAGGAAGCGCCGCCAAGCTCGAGCTGCCGGGCCAGGCATCGCAGTTGACGGCGAGCCGTCCCACCGCGGATGCGGCGGCAGCGATCGATCTGGGACGTTTCAACGTCGAGCCGAGCCGCGAGAACGCCGGGGCGTTTCGCACGCCCGGCCTGCGAAGGAGCAGCGGCACCGATCCCTACATGCACAACGGTCGGTACGAGACACTCGCCGACGCCGTGCGCGCTCACGCCACCGCAGCTGCGAAGGCTCGCGCCGGCGAGCTTCCCTGGGCCGACGAGGAGCTCAAGATCCTCCAGATCGAGGAGCAGGACATCGTTCAGCTCGTTGCATTCCTCGAGCAGCTCAACGAGGTGCCGCGCGAGGACTTCCGGACGTTCCTCATCAAGCTGGCCGACGACGAGCTGAGCTACGACTGGTAGACCCGGCAACCGGCCTGCGTCGCCTAGAATCGTCCCATGCCTCGGAACGCTCTCGTCCTGGGGCTGCTCGTAGCCGTCGCTGCGCCGCAGCTCTCTGCCCAGGAGCCCCAGCCCTCAGCGGATGAGTCGCAGTTCTCAGCTCGGAAGCCCCAACTCGCGCCCGAGCGCGCGGCGTTGGTAGAGCTCCCCGACTCCCTGGCCACGCTGAACTTCGCCGAAGGTCTGAGAGTCGTCGACGAGCAGGGGCCTCTGGTGACCTTCTGGCTGGCGGATCCACTTCCGAAGCAGGAGGAGCCCACCGGTGAGTTCAGTGTCGACTTCCGCGACCTGCCTCCAGGCGCGGTCGTCGGCGTGGTCGAGTTTCACCGCGACTGGAGCGACTATCGCAAGCGCATCGTGACAGCCGGCACCTACTCGATGCGCTACGGCATACGACCGGCTGACGAAGACCACATGGGTCAGACCTACTTCCGCGACTTCCTCATGCTGCTGCCCGTCACCGAGGACGGCTTCCCCGTCGCGGGTCTTTCGGAGGCTGAGCCGCTGATCGAACTGAGCAAGAAGACGACCGGTACGGAGCACCCGGGGGTCATCGCGCTCTACCAGATCTACGAACTACTCGAGGGGCCCGCCGTCGTCCGCAACGACTTCGATGAGCCCTGTTTGGCTGTGCCTTTCAAGGGGCTCGTCATGGGTCTAGTGCTCTTCGGACACGGGCGAGAGCTGCCCGTATGACTGAAGACGAAGACTCTCACGCCGCCGCGGACGCCGACTGCCGCTTCTCGAGAAATGCCCTGGCGCTCCTCGTGCTGGCCTGGCTCGCGGGCACCGCCGCACTTCTGGTGTCGGACCGCACGCTCTTCCTTCGCGACGTCTTCACACTTCATCTGCATCAGAAGCACTTCGGAGCCCTGCAGCTGGCGCAAGGCCAGGTCCCTTACTTCCAGCCCGATGGGGGACTGAGCCAGCCCTTCCGAGCAAATCCGAACGTGCTGCCGCTCTATCCCGGGAACCTTCTCTACCTCATCCTGCCGTTCTGGACTGCCTTCAACCTTCACTATCTCCTGCACTGGCTGGTGGCACTTCTGGCCATGCGCGCACTGGCCCGCGCCATCGGCCTCTCCCCACTCGCTTCGGTCTTCGCAGCTCTGACCTACGCGGGCAGCGGTGTGCTCGCGAGTTCTCTCAGCTTCTACAATCTGCTGACCGTGGCGGCGTGGTGGCCTGCCGTCATGGCTGGCGTTCTCGTGAGGGACCGGCGAGGCGCCGTACTCGCCGGTTTTTCGTGCGCTCTGGCGATTTACGGCGGCGAGCCGTTCACTCTTCTCATCGGAGTTCCGCCACTCCTCTGGCTCGCAGTGCAGACGCACGGCCTTCGCCTCGGTCTCCTTCGTTCGGTCACCGCAGGGGTCCTGGGGCTGGCTATCGCTGCCCCGCAGATCGTCGCCGTCCTTCGAACGGTCAGCTTCACGGCGCGCGGCGCCCTGGGCGCTTCTGACACGAATCTCTTCGTCTTTCACCCGATCCGACTGCTGGAGCTCCTCGTCCCGTCTCCCTTCGGCCACGCCGACCAGCTCGGCGCCGACCGCTACTTACTCGGGCGACTTGGCGAGCAGGAGCCCTTCTTCTCGAGCCTGCACTTCGGCGTCGTGGCCCTACCGCTGCTGATGCTCGGTTGGCGACGACACCGCGGAATGCTGGCACTCGCGGTGGCCGCGCTACTGCTTGCGACCTTCGGCGACCGTGCGGAGGGAGTTCTGAGCCTGATCACGTTCGGGCTCTTTCGCTTTCCGGAGAAGTTTCTCTTCATCGTCGCACTGACGCTGCCCCTCGTGGCGGCACAGGGCCTCGACCACGGCGACGCCGTGAAGGGCGGGCGACACGGAACCTGGATCTGGCTCGCGCTCTGCGCACCGCTCTGGCTTCTGACGTTCGCCTATGGGGCACCGATCACGCAGTGGCTGGCCGGCGACTTGACGCAGCAAGAGCTCGGCGTGATCGGCGACGCGCGAAAGCTCGCCGTGCTGCAGAGTCTCGGCATCTCAGCCGCCTTTCTGCTGGTCGCGGAGCTGCTCCTGCGCCAACAGCGAACAGGGAGTCTGCTCGCTCTTCAAGCCGTGGCCTGTCTCCGCCTGATCGCCCTCGCCCCGAGCGTCGACGCCGCCCCGTTCCAGCGCGAGCCGGACTGGCACACCCTGGTCGGCGACGGGGCGCGCGTCGTCTCGTCGACCTATGAGCCGCTCTTCGGTGCGCCACCACCGACCTACCTGACCGAGGCCACCAGCAAGGCGTTCTATCTGGGTGTCGCACATGAGGACCTCGACTTTTCGACCGGCCGGCTCCACGCCCTCGAGTACCCCTACATGCCCGATTTCGAAGGCTTGGGCACGCCCTTCCAGCTCCTGGTCTTCGAGAACTTGAAGCGCCTTCCCTGGTCAGCGAAGGTCAACTGGCTGCGCACAGCGGGTGTCGACTTCGTCACGGTCGCCGCGCCGCCGGAACCGGGGCGCCTCGAGCCGGTGGCGTCGACGCTGCGTTCCGGAGCACCAACGCAGCTTCTGAGCGTTCCGAGTCCAGCACCGCCGACCTGGTGGCCGCGCGCCGTGAACGGCAACGAAAGCCCCATCGACGCGCTCGAGCAGGTGAGTGTCGCGGAAGATCCGATCGACGTCGTCACCGTTGCTGGCCCTTCGTCGGGGGCACAGGGTCGCGGTGCAGCAACGCTGCTTCGAAACGACCCCGACAGGATCGAGCTCACGACGACATCGGAGCAGGGGGGTGTCGTCGCAGTACGTCGCGGCTATCACCCGCTTTGGCAGGCACGCAACGCTGACGGTCACCGTTTGCCGGTCAAAGCACTCAACCTCGTCTTGATGGGTGTCGAAGTGCCGGCCGGCGAACAGACGGTCGTGCTCGCGGTCGACAAGAGCCCGGACCGCGCGGCCTACGGGCTTGCGGGCGTGGCCCTGCTCGGCTCGCTCTTCTGGATCG
>JBCCLJ010000254.1:0-8998 GCA_039026915.1 Acidobacteriota bacterium | reverse complement strand
CGCGGAGGCCGCCCTGGCGGCCGGAGCAAGAACACATTGAGGATTCCCGTGGTACCACCACGGGCCTCGGGACCAAGCGACGCGGCGAAGCCGCATGGAGCGCGGAGTCCCCGGAAGGGGACGGAGCATCGAAGCATTGAAGACACCCGTGGTAGCCACCACGGGTGTCTTCAATAAGAGAAGGGCCAGACCCTGAAGTAGTCCTTGATGTTGCGCCAGAGCTTGGCGAGTCCTTCGGGCTCCAGGATCAGGAAGAGGACGATGATCAGGCCGAAGGTGCCCTGCTGAATCGCCGGCAGGATCTTTGCGATCGCCGGCGCCGAGTCCTGAAACGCACGGCCGATCGTGCTGATCATCGCGGGGAGCAGAACGATGAGCGTCGCGCCGAAGAACGATCCTGAGATGCTGCCGAGACCGCCGATGATGATCATCGCGAGATAGAGAATGCTCGTCTCGATCGTGAAGCGCTCCCAAGTGACGATCGAGCGGTAGTGAGCGAGCATCGCGCCGGCGAGGCCGACGACGAAGGACGACGTGGCGAAGGCAAGCAGTTTGTAGCCGAAGACGTTGACGCCGATCGCCGAAGCGGCAATGTCCTGATCGCGGATGGCGACGAAGGCCCGGCCGACGCGAGAGCGGAAGAGATTGGCGACGCCGAGAGCGACGAGCAGGGCGACGCCCGTGCCGATCCAGTAGAAGTTGAAGTCCCGGTTGAGGCGCACGCCGAAGAGCACCGGCGAGGGCACGGTCAGCGCTTCGGTCCCCCCGGTCAGCCCGGTCCAGTGAGTGATGACCCACTCGACGATCTGCTGCGCGGCGAGCGTGGCGATGGCCAGGTAAAGCCCCTTGAGACGCAGCGACGGCAGGCCGAAGAAGGTGCCGAGGATCGCCGTGAAGAGCGCTCCCGCGGGCACGGCGAGGTAGAAAGGCACGCCCATCTGCGCCGTGAAGATGCCGCTCGAGTAGGCGCCGATCGCCATGAAGGCGCCTTGGCCCAGAGAGATCTGCCCGGTGTAGCCGACGAGGATGTTGAGGCCGAGTGCGCCGATCGTCGCGATCGAGATCTGGTTCGCCAGGTTGAGCCAGTAGGGCGTCGCTGTGAACGGAAAGACGACGAGAAAGATCAGGAAGAGCGCCATGCGCAACTTCTCGAGCGGTAGCTTTCGCAGCGCCAGATCGGACGCGTAGTCGCTGAAGAAGACTCCGGAGCGCATTTCAGACTCGCTCGATGATCTGCTTGCCGAAGAGGCCGTAGGGCCTGACGATCAGCACCAGGATCAGCACGATGAAGGGCACGACGAGGTTGAGTCCGTGGCCGACGTACCCAGCGGTGTAAGCCTCGAGCAGGCCGATGAAAGCGCCGCCGACGATCGCACCGGGGATCGAGTCGAGGCCGCCGAGGATGACGACCGGGAAGACGCGCAGTCCGACGAAGCTGATCTCCTGCCCGACGCCGACGATATTGGCGAGCATCACTCCGGCGACCCCCGCGGTGATCGCGGCGATGGCCCAGGCGACGGCGAGCACTCTCTTGATGCTGATGCCCATCGACAGAGCGGCCTGCTGATCGTCGGCGATGGCGCGCATGGCGATGCCGTCGCGGGTGTAGCGGAAGAAGAGCGACAGCAGCCCGAGGAGCACCAGAGCGACGGCGATGATCAGCAGGCGGTCGGCACGCAGAACGGCGCCGCCGACCTCGAAGACCCGGTCGGGCACGAAGCTCGGGAAGGCGCGGGGCGTCGCGCCCCAGATGCCGTTGACAACCGCTTTCAGCAGGCTCGAAAGACCGATCGTCACCATGATCATCGAGATCACCGGCTCGCCGATGAGCGGTCGCAGAATCAATCGCTCGACGAGCAGACCGAGGCCGGCGCCCAGCACGAGCGTCAGAGCGACGCCGAGCGACCAGTGCAGCCCGAGGTCGACGATCAGCGTATAGGCGAGATACGCACCGAAGAGCAGGAACTCCCCCTGAGCGAAGTTGATGACGTCGCTCGACTTGTAGATGACGACGAAACCGACAGCGACGAGCGCGTAGACCATGCCGTTGGCCAGACCCGAGAGAGTGAGCTGCAGGAAGACATCCATCAGTCGCTGCTCCCGCGGCTCGCATGGTGATCCAGCGTCGTGATCGTGAGCTGTGTTTCGACCATCGCCGTGCTTCCGTCCTGGTAGTTGATCTCCGACTGCACAGCAACGCTCTCGTCGCTGCCGTAGAGCGCCGTCACGAGCTCGCGGTAGCGCTCGGCGACGAAACCGCGCCGCACTTTGCGCGTGCGCGTGAGCTCGGCGTCGTCGGCGTCGAGCTCCTTGTGCAGGAGCAGGAAGCGGCAGATGCGCGCCGACTCCGGAAGAACCGCATTCGTCTCGTCGACGTGATCTCGCACGAGACCGTAGATCTCCAGCTTCTGCGACAGGTCGGTGAAGGTGGTGTAGGGAAGCTGTCGCTTCTCGGCCCACTTGCCGGCGTTGGCGTAGTCGATCGTCACGAGCGCGGTGATGAAGTCGTAGTCGCCGCCGCCGAAGACGACCGCCTCGCGTACGTAAGGGCTGAACTTCAACTTGTTCTCGATGAACTGTGGCGAGAAGCGCGTGCCGTCGCCGAGCGTCATCACGTCCTTCTTGCGGTCGATGACGACGAGGTGGCCGTCGTCGTCGAAGTAGCCGGCATCGCCTGAGTGCAGCCAGCCCTCCTGCAACGTCTCGGCGGTTGCCTCGGTGTTTTCGTAGTAGCCGATGAAGACCGAAGGACCGCGCGCCAGGATCTCGCCGTCGTCGCCGATGCGAATCTCGGTGCCGTCGAGCGGCTGGCCGACGGTCTCGAACTTGATCGCGTCATCGCGATGCGCGACTGAGATCCCGGCGACCTCCGTCTGGCCGTAGATCTGCTTGAGATTCACACCGAGCGCATGGAAGAACCTGAAGATGTCGGGGCCGAGGGCGGCGCCACCGGTGTAGGCGCGGCGCATGCGGCGCAGGCCGTACTTGTCTTTGATCCACTGGAAGCACAGCCACTCGGCGAGAAAGCGCTGGAACCTGAGCCCTCCAGGAAGTCCTTCGCCGGAGAGCCCACGGTCGGCCGCTTCGTAGCCGGTGGACATCGCCCAGTCGTAGACGCGGCGCTTGAGCCAGGAGGTGTCTTCGATCTTGACCTGGATCTCGGAGACCATGTTTTCCCAGATGCGCGGCGGCGCAAACATCGTCGTTGGACCGATCTCGGAGATGTCGATCTGGACCGTCTCGGGCTCTTCGGGGAAGTTGATGGCGAAGCCCACGAGCAGGCCCGCTGAGACCGCGGTCATCTGCTCGCCGATCCAGGCGAGCGGCAGGTACGAGACGAAGTCGTCGTTCGACGTCATCGGGTCGGTGGCCTGGAGCGTGCGCGCCATCGAAAGCACGTTGCCGTGCGTCAGCATGGCGAGCTTCGGCTTGCCCGTCGTGCCGGACGTCGTCGAGAGGATCGCCAGATCCGAGGCCTGACCGGCTTCGACGCGGTCTTCGAAGTCGTCGAGTGCGCTCGCTTTGCCCAGCGCCTCGACGTCCGGAAAGCTGCGCAGGAGCTCTTCCCCGTAGTTTCCGAGGCCGCGGGAGTCGTAGTAGATGACGTGTTCGAGGTGCCGCAGATGCTCGCGCACCTCGAGGATCTTGTCGACCTGCTCCTGGTCCTCGGCGACGAGGAACCGCGCCGCGCTGAACTCCATGAGGAACTGCAGTTCCTCGGCGACCGAGTCCTGGTAGACGCCCATCGAGACGGCGCCGGCCGCCTGCACCGCCAGCTCGGTGATGATCCACTCGGGTCGATTGTCGCCGAGGATGGCAACGCGATCGCCCTCGGCGAGCCCCAGCTCGCGCAGTCCCAAAGAGAAGTGCCGGACGCGCTCGTAGAACTGCGCCCAGGTGAACGACTGCCAGATGCCGAATTCCTTTTCGCGCAGCGCCGGGCGCTCCGCAAAGCGCTGCGCGTTGAGGCGCAGCAGCTGCGGCAGGGTCTGCGCCGCCGCGCTGTCGGCCGGGGGCGTCACTCGGGATCTCCGAGATAGGCGTGCACGACGGCTTCGTTCTGAGCGACTTCTTCGGGCGAGCCGTGGCCGATGACCGCGCCGAAGTCGAGTACGCAGACCGAGTCGGAGATGTCCATGACGACGCCCATGTCGTGCTCGATGAGGACGACGGTGGAGCCCCACTCCTCGTTGATGTCGAGGATGAAGCGCGCCATGTCTTCTTTCTCTTCGACGTTCATGCCGGCCATCGGCTCGTCGAGCAAGAGGAGGCGCGGGTCGATGCACAGTGCGCGGCCGAGCTCGACGCGCTTCTGCAGACCGTAAGCGAGCGTGCCCACATTCTGATGACGGAGGTTCTCGATCTCGAGGAAGTCGATGACCTGCTCGACGACCTCGCGGTGGCGGATCTCTTCGCGACGCTGCGCTCCCCAGTAGAGAGCGCAGGAGAGTACGTTGCCCTTCATGTGCACGTGGCGCCCGAGCATCAGGTTGTCGAGCACTGTCATGTGACCGAAGAGCTCGATGTTCTGAAAGGAGCGCGCCACGCCGAGGCGCGCAATCTGATGCGGCCGGAGCCGACGCAGATCGACGACCGAACCGTCGGCGGTGGTGAAGTCGATGCGACCTTCCTGTGGCCGGTAGAGGCCGCTCACCGAGTTGAGCAGGCTCGTCTTGCCGGCACCATTGGGGCCGATGATCGCGAAGATCTCTCCGTCTCTGACGGTCAGTCCGACGTCCCGGAGCGCCTTGACTCCACCAAAGGAGAGGCTGAGGCTGTCGATCTTCAGCAGTGGGCCGCCGCGCTCGGGCGCGGTAGACAAGGGGGCCGTCAAACGAACGTCGTCCTTTCGGGGCTCTGGCTTCGGGTGAGACCGCAATCTATACCAACGGCGGGATCGGTCTCGCCCGTCGCTGCTACGATCTCGCCGATGTTTCGTCACGCACTGCCGAGCGCCTCGCATCGGCTCGCTTCGCGCGGCAGGGCGTGTCGATGACCGACCCGAAAGCCGAATACGAGCACCGCGCCGCGGTTGCCCAGCAGGACCTCGCCTACTGGCGCGGTCGTGACCGTGCCATCTCCTGGGCGCGCCTCGCGACGATGGTCACTTTTCTCGTGCTCGCCTGGCTCGCGGTGCAGCAGCGTGCGCTCGCTCTCGGCTGGGCCCTCGTTCCGCTGTTCGTCTTCGTCGCTTTGATGGTCGTGCACGAACGCGTGCTGGGGAACCGGAAGCGCGCCGAGCGGGCCGACGAGTTCTTCTCCGTGGGTCTGGCTCGCCTCGAGGGAGACCACTCGGCCGGCCCGACGGGGGAGCGCTACTTGGAGGAGGGCCACCTCTTCGCGGTCGATCTCGATCTCTTCGGCCCGGGCTCGGTCTTCCAGCTCCTGTCTCGTGCGAGGACGCTTTGGGGGGAGGGACTGCTGGCGCGCTGGCTCCAGGAACCGAGTCTCGACGGTGCCGAGATCGAGCAGCGGCAGGCCGCCGTCGCCGATCTCCAGCAGCGCCTCGATCTGCGGGTCGATCTGGCGACGCTCGGCGGCGAGGTGCGGTCGCTGCTCGAACCGTCGGATCTCGTGGCTTGGGTCACGGCCCCGCGACGGCTCGACGCGCTCCAGCCTCTGCGCTTCGTTCTGCCTCTCGTCGCCCTCTTCAACGGGGCGGCCGCGCTTCTGTGGGCCTTCGAGATCTGGGACTATCGGCCGCTGGCGATCGCGCTCGTTCTGGAGTCGGTGGCGTGGCTCTTCGTGCGCCGGCGCCTCGAGCTGAGTCTGCTGGGCCTCGACCGTCGCGGCCGCGACGTCGAGCTGATGTCCGATCTGATTCGCCGCCTGGATCAGGAGAGCTTCGACAGCGAGCGCTTGGCGTTGCTGCAACAGGGCCTTGCCGGGCCGGGCTCCTCTGCTGCCGAGGCGATCTCTTCGCTGACGCGACTCATCGACTGGACCGAGTCGAGGCGCAACCTCTTCTTCGCTCCGTTCAGTGCGCTCTTCCTCGTCGCTACGCAGATGAGCCTGGCGCTCGAGCGCTGGCGTGCTCACCACGGTGAGCACGTCGGCAGATGGTTCGAGACCGTCGGTCAGTTCGAGGCGCTCGCCAGCCTGGCTTCACACAGCTACGAAAATCCGGCCGATCCCTTTCCCGAGATCCTGCCGCCGTCGCAGGATCTGATCTTCTCCGCCGAAGAGCTGGGGCATCCGCTGATCCCTCGCGGCGACTGCGTCGGCAACGACATCGCGCTCGCGAGCGGCGGCGGCGCGCCGCAAGCGCTGATCGTCAGCGGCTCGAACATGTCCGGTAAGAGCACCTTCCTTCGCGCCTGCGGCGTCAACGTCGTTCTCGCCCTCGCTGGGGCGACGGTGAGAGCGACGAATCTGCGGCTCGTGCCGCTGACCGTCGGCGCCTCGATTCGCACGCAGGACTCTCTCCAGGACGGAGCCTCGCGCTTCTACGCCGAGATCGTTCGCCTGCGGGACGTCCTGGACTGCGCACGCGATCGCGGTCCGAGCCTCTTCCTGCTCGACGAGATCCTGCATGGCACGAACTCGCACGACCGCAAGATCGGCGCTTCGGCCTTGGTCAAGAGCCTGGTCGACGCGGGTGCGCTCGGTCTGGTGACGACGCACGATCTCGCCCTGGCGGAGATCGGCGACGCCGACGACCGAATGGCCAACGTGCACTTCGTCGACCATCTCGAGGACGGCAAGGTCGCCTTCGACTACGTCCTGCGCGAGGGCGTCGTGACGCGCAGCAACGCCGTCGAGCTGATGCGCGAAGTCGGCCTCCTCGTCTGAGGTGTGATTCGGTGAAGTGGCGAGCCCTCGTCCTGCTCCTTCTCCTCGGCCCCTCGGCGGACGCTCAGGAGCCGATCGTGGTGGGTACGGGCTACGAGCTGGTCTCGAAGATCCTCGGCGAGACGAGGCGCTACAACGTGTACCGGCCGCCCGGTCATGCGGAGAGTGAAGAGAGCTACCCGGTGCTCTACCTCCTGGACGGCGGCGTAAACGAGGACTTCATCCACGTTGCCGGCATCGCGTCTCTCGCGGCCGAGTTTCGCAAGATCCGGCCCTTCCTGGTCGTTGGCATCGAAGGCATCGATCGCTATCACGACCTGCTGCCTCCGACTCGTGTCGACGCCGACAAAGAGCGCCTCCCAACGGCCGGTGGGGCCGCCGACTTCCGGAGGTTTCTCGTCGAAGAGCTGCAGCCTGCGGTGCGTGAGCGCTTCCGGGTCACCGACGAGAGTGTGCTGCTCGGGGAGTCCGTCGCAGGACACTTCGTCGTCGAGACACTGTTCGAGCAGCCCCGGGCCTTCACGGGCTACGCCGCCGTGAGTCCGAGCCTCTGGTGGAACGATCGCTCTCTGGAGCGCGGTCTTGGCGAGCGCCTCGGTGCTCTCGATCTGGCGGGGCGCTCTTTCTATCTGACTCTGGCCGACGAGGGTGGAGAGATGGAGGAGGCGGTCGGCGGCGTGGCCGCGGCACTCGAAGCCGCCGCGCTGCCAGGCTTCGTCTGGCGTTATGAGCCGATGCCGGAGGAGTCCCACGGCACGATTCTGCATCCCACCGCCCTGGAGGCGGTGCGCTGGCTCTTTGCCACGGACGCGGCGAAAGAGTCGTTGCTCAGACCTTGGGCAGCGGCGGCAGTTCGGGCTGACGCTTGAGGACGACGAGGGAGAAGTCGTCCTGCAGCTCCGAGCCCTGCATGTGCTGCTCCAGAGCGAAGAGGATGCGTTCGCGCACGGGATACGACTGCCCGCCGACGCGCAGGATCTTCATCAGCTTGTCGTAGCCGAAGCTGCGCTCGTCCGGATTCACCGCTTCGGGCAGTCCGTCGGAGTAGATGACGATGAGGTCTTCGACGTCCATCTTGACGTGATGCTTCTCGAGTTTGAGCTCCGGTCGCAGTCCGAGCGGCAGCGCGCCGGTCCCCAGCTCGACCAGGTCGCCGTTCGAACGGCGCAGGATGGGGAATGGGTGCGCGGCGATGGCGTAGTCCAGGTCGCCCGTGCGCACGTCGAGCACGCCGTAGAAGAGCGTCATGAACGCACGGGCGTCGCCGGTGCGGTAGAGCGCGCGATTCAGCATTTCGAGGACCGGGACCGGCCGCGGGTCGATGTCCATGGCGAGCTTGAGCGTGGCGTTGGCAATCGCCATGAGCAGGCCCGCCGCCATGCCGTGCCCGCTCGCGTCGCCCACCATGATCGCCCAGCGGCCGTCTTCGAGCCGGTGAAAGTCGTAGTAGTCGCCGCCGACGGCTTTGGCGGTGCGGTAGACGTGCGAAACGGTGTAACCGTCGATGGCGGGGTCCTGCGCCGGCAGCAGGTCGCGCTGCAGCTGACGCGCGATCTCGAGCTCGTCGCGAAAGCGCACCTGGTCGACGAGCGTCAGAGCGAGGAGAAAGGCCAAAGCCAGGATGCTGAACAGGAACCAGACGGGCGACGTCTCGAAGACGATGCGGTTGCGGAAGTTGAAGACCGCGCCGAAGTCGAGCGCACCAAAGAGCGCCGTGATCACGGCGAAGGCGAAGAGCAGGCGCCGCTCCGGCGTCAGCTTGTAGGAAAGGCCGAGAAAGAGGACGCGCGCGCGGTGGAAGAAGAGCCGAACCCCGCCCTTCTCGGGAGGCTTCACGTCCTGATCGCGGACGAGGATGTCGTAGGCCTCGATCGCCTCGCGGTCGAAGAGACGCTTCAGGTCTCGCCGACGCAGCCCGTCGGTGTAGGTGCGAACGAACGACCGGATGCCGGGCGGTCGGTCGGAAGAGCGGTTTTCGGTCGACATGAGTGGGGCGCCGCGGACAGTCTAACCGCCCGGCTGCATCACACTACGGGCCGCTCGAGTTCTGGTTTCTTGGTGGCGGTGCTCGGCTGGTGCCTACCAGCCTGCGCTCCACCCATGTTGATGCTCCGGCGGCTGCGCCACCTCCGCGCAGCGCCCTGCGGTCGCGCTTGGCCGGGCTCGGCTGGTGGTTACCGGCCTGCGCTCCACCCGTGCTGATACT
>JBCCLJ010000253.1:0-9028 GCA_039026915.1 Acidobacteriota bacterium | reverse complement strand
TGCCGCTCAATGGGCGCAACGTCGAGGACCTCGTGTCGCTGGTGCCGGGGGTCAAGCCGAACCCCGCGGGCGTTGCTGACCAGCAGTTCTCGATCTTCGGTGAGCGGGCCGCAGCGACCTCGTTCGTCGTCGACGGCGGCGACAACAACGACCCGCTCGACGGGGGCGCCTTCCAACGCTTCGCGCAGGACTCGATCCAGGAATTCGAGGTGATCACCACCGGCTACGAGGCGGAGTTCGGTCGTGCGCAGGGCGGAGTCGTCAACGTCGTGACGCGCTCCGGTACGAACACTCTGCGCGGCAGCGCGTTCTACTTCGTGCGCAACGACTCGTGGGACTCTTCGAACGTCAGCGGCCAGGAAGTTCCGGAGCTCGAGCGCGATCAGTACGGCGCCAGCCTCGGCGGCGCCTTCGTCCCCGACCGCCTCTTCTTCTTCGGGTCGACCGAGCTCCTCGACGAGCAGCGGGGTCGCAACCTGAACTTCTCGCAGGTGCCCGACTGGGTCCAGAGAGGGCTCGCCACACCTGGCGGCGTCGAGAACTTCGATCTCGGTCCGGAGGACGACGGCTTCACCGCGCTCGGCAAGCTCGACTACCTGCCGCGCGAGAACAGCCGCTGGAGCCTTGGCTACAACCGCACCGACGACGAAGCGGCCGGCGAGATCCCGGCCGGCATCGCGGGCTCGATCGTCATGCCGAGCGGTGCGCGCACCCAGGACCGCGAAGCCGACAGTCTGCAGCTGCGTCAGACCTGGCTGCCGAACGGCGACGCGTTCCTCGAGTCACAGCTGAAATGGCTCGACGGCTCCACGGGCAGCAACCTGGACCGCACGGACCGCGGTGAGACGGCGCTCCTCCTGCTGCGCTCGGGCTTCATTCAGACCGGGGCCCCGGTCGGCGGCAGGTCGCTGCGCGACATCGAGCGCCTGCAGCTGTCGCAGAGCCTGACCCTGCTGCGTGACGGCTGGAAGGGCCGCCACGAGTTCAAATTCGGTTGGGAATACATCGATACGACGCTGGACGGCTTCGACGAGGTCTGGAACGACGTCGAGTACTCGGCCGCCTTCCTCGATCCGAACGCCGCCGACGTCATGGAGGACCTCTTCAATCGCTTCGGCTTCGAACAGTCGGCCGCGCGCTTCTTCACGCTCTCGGCGAACCCGGACGGTCGCCTGCTTCTCGACGTCTCCAACGAGGACATCGCGGTCTTCGCTCAGGACAAGTGGGCGATCAGCGACAACGTCACCCTCGATCTCGGCATTCGCTACGACCGGGCGAGCCTCTTCGGCGACGATGACGACAACATCTCGCCGCGCTTCGGCATCGCCTGGGATCTCGGCGGTCGCCATCGCACGATCGTCAAGGCGAGCGCCGGACTCTTCTACGACCGCAACGCTCTGACCGCGGCGGCCGGCGTGCCGGAGAAGGGCGGCATCTTCACGCGCAACGCCTTCGACGTGGCCTTGCCGCGCCTCGGCGCCGAATACACCGACTCCTTGATCGACCTGGTCATCACTTCGGGCTTCCCGATCGGCGGCGGCGCCCGGACGCCCGCAGAGAACCCGGCCTATCTGCCGTTCGCCGACGCTCTTCGTAGCGATCCACTGGCTCTCTACGGGATTCTCGGCATCGCGGTCGCCGATCCCAGCAATCCACCCGTCGTCACCGCAGACAACATCGAAGCACTCAGCGGCCTTTCGCCGCAGCAGGCGCTCGATCGGCTGGAGACGCTGTGGCCGGGCACCGACTGGGAGTTCTTCGACGTCCCCGGCGGTTCCATCGTCGGTGATCGCGTCCTCTCGTTCTTTCCTCGCGGACCGCTCGACTTCAACCGCACGATCTCGGTCTTCGACCGCGACGCGACCCCGCAGACTTTCTCCTGGACGGTGGGCGTCGAGCACCAGATCAACGACCGGTTGACGGGAGCCGTTGCCTACATTCACCGCGAGACCGACGACCTGCTGACGCGGCGCATCGTCAATCTCTTCGACGTGCCCCCGGGTGATCCGAACTTCGGGCGGACGACCGACGGCGGGGCGTTCGTCAGCCAGGTTGGGTACGACGGCTTCATCGACTACGACGGCGTGGTCCTGAGTCTGCGTCGGCCGTTTCACGGTCGCTACGGCTTCATGATCTCGTACACCTACTCGGACGCCGAAGACAACCTGCTCAACGGCGACGTCGGCTCGACGTTCAGCAACAACAACCGGCCCGAGCTCGACATCGGCGAATCGAACCTCGCGGCTCCGCACGTGGTCGTCGGCAACGTCACGACCCTGCTGCCGTGGAACGTCCGCTTGAGCGCGATCGCTTTCTTCCGCGATGGCAACGCCTTCTCGCCACGCGGTATTGTCGACACCGACGGCGACGGCCTGGTCGATCAGCGCGACCTGTCGGTGCCGCGCAACGCATTCCGCGTCGACGACTTCCTGAGCGTCGACCTCAGACTCGAAAAGCCGGTGACGCTGCCGGGAGGACACGAGATCAACGTGCTGATTGACGCTTTCAACGTCACCAACGAAGACAACGTGGCGAACGTCAACACGGTCAGCGGCCCCGACTTCGGCATGCCCAACGAGTTCTTCCCAGGGCGTGAGATCCAGATCGGCGTGCGCTTCTACCTCGGAGGTCGTTGAGCTGGACGATTCGCACGATCCGTCGCCGGCGACTCGTCTGAAGGCCGCCGACGCGGACAGGCTGCTCGCGCGGGTCGAAGCGATGACCGAAGAGATCGTCGATCTCTCGGCGCGCATGATCCGCGTGCCGACGGTGAATCCTCCTGGCGAGAACTACGTCGAGTGTGCCGAGGTGCTCGGCGGCGCCATGCGCGCGTTCGACTTCGAGGTCGAAACGATCGTTGCCGAGGATGCGGCGGAGCACTCGGACGCCTACCCGCGCGTCAACGTGATCGGCCTACGGGACGCCGGCGCGGGGCGACCGCTCGTGCACGTCAACGGGCACCTCGACGTCGTGCCGGTCGGCGAGGGCTGGACCGAGGATCCGTTCGGCGGCGTCGTCAAGGACGGCAAGCTCTACGGTCGCGGCAGTGCCGACATGAAGGCGGGGCTCGTCTGCGGGCTCTTCGCTGCCGAGGCGCTGCGTCGCGAGGGCGTGCAGATCGCGGGCAGCGTCGAGGTGAGCGGCACGGCGGATGAGGAGAGCGGCGGCTTTGCCGGCGTCGCGCACCTGGCTCAGATCGGCCGCCTCAGCGCCGAGCGCATCGACTACGCAATCATCCCCGAGCCCTTCGAGGCGCACCGCATCTGCATCGGACATCGTGGGGTCTACTGGTTCAAGGTCATCGCGCAGGGACACATCGGACACGGCTCGATGCCGTTCCTCGGAACCAACGCGATCGCCGGAACCGGGCCGCTGCTCGAGGCGGTGCGACGCGACCTCGAGCCGAGGATCGCCACGCGCGTCACATCGCTTCCGGTCGTGCCCGAGGGAGCTCAGCGCGCGACGATCAACGTCAACGCCATTCTCGGTGGACAGGGTGGAGAAGACCCCCAGACGCCCTGCGTCGCGGACCGCTGCGAGACGATCTTCGACCGGCGCTTCCTGCCGGAGGAAGGCTTCGAGGCGACGCGCGCGGAGATCGAAGAACTGCTGCGGCAACTCGAGAACGACTGGCCAGACGTGCGCTTCGAGCTCGAAGACATGATGACGGTGCACCCGACCCAGACGCCCGACGGCTCGCCGCTCGTCGCCGCGCTCGAACGGGGTGTGGAACACGCGCTGGGCCGGACGGCCGAGATCGTTGCTTCCCCCGGCACTTACGACCAGAAGCACTTCTCGCGCATCGGCGGCGTACATCACTGCGTCGCCTACGGCCCGGGCGTGCTCGAGCAAGCGCACCAGCCCGACGAGTGGTGCTCGGTCGAAGAGATGGTCCGCAGCACTCAGGTGATGGCGCTGGCGATCGCCGATCTGCTGCGCGGCTGAACAACTGCGCGGCCGACTTCGGCCCGCCGGGGCACTAGACTGTCCGAAACGCGAAGGAGTTCGAACATGAGACTGCTGTTCCTGAGCCTTGGAATCGCGGCTGCACTGGCCTGTGTGCCGGCGGCTGAAGAAGCACCCGCCGACGAGACGCCTGTCGCGGCCGCGACGGACGACGAGTATCCTCTCGGTAGCCTGGAGACCTGGCTCCAGAGGCCCTATCTCACGCGTCAGTTGCGCTCCGTCGAGACGTTGTTTCCGACCCGTGCCGTCGCGGCGGCCGATGCGCCGAGCACGCTCGTCCGCAGCGATGCGCCTCTCGAGATCGCCTACAGGTTCGACGGCGCGGAGCACGGACTGGCGGACTTCCCCGAGCGCACGGACACGACCGGCCTACTGATTCTGCAGGGCGGAGAGATCCTGCACGAGGAGTACTTCAAGGGCTCCGACGAAACGACCCGCTTCCTGTCGATGTCGGTCGCCAAGAGCTTCACGTCGACGCTGCTCGGTATCGCGCGCGGTGACGGCCTGATCGAGAGCTTCGACGATCCAGCGGACAAGTACCTACCCCAACTCGCCGGGTCTGGGTATGAAGGCGTGAGCATCAAGGACATCCTGCAGATGTCGTCGGGCGTCGACTTCAGCGAGGTCTACGCGGACGAAGAATCGGACATCGCAGCTCTGGGTGCGGCCTGCTTCGGCGGTGGCGGAGTGCGCGACCTGGCGATGAGCTACGGACGCAAGCGCGAGCCCGGCACCGTCTTCGAGTACTCCTCGGTGGACACCTTGATTCTCGGCATGCTGCTGCAGGAGGTGACTGGCCAGAGCGTGGCCTCCTACATGGAAGAGAAGGTCTGGCAGCCGATCGGTGCTGAATCTGACGCAGCCTGGGTCCTCGACCAGGAGGGTGACGAAGGGTTCGAGTGCACGCTCGGTGGACTCAACGTGACGCTGCGCGACTACGCGCGTTTCGGCCTGCTGATGGCCCAGGACGGTGTCTGGAACGGCGAACGCATCCTGCCGGAAGGCTGGGTCGCCGAGGCGACGATCCCCGACGCTCCGCACGTGCAGCCTGGCAAGCTCTCCGAGGGCTACAAGATGGGCTACCAGTACCAGTGGTGGACCTTCCCGGACGACGACAAGTCCTTCACCGGTGAGGGCATCCACGGCCAACTGCTCATGGTGAATCCCGTGCTCGACCTGGTCATGGTCAAGACGAGCGACTGGGAGCTCGCGTGGGACGACAACAAGGAAGCCGAGAGTTGGGCTCTGTGGGACGCCGTGCAGGAGTGGGTGCGGGCCAACCGCGGCGTGAGCTGAGCCTGCGCAGGGAAGCCGTCGCCAGTCGTCGCGAAGGCTCGCCGAGGCGGGGTCTCCAGCTTCAGGGCCGGCGGCGCCCGTCCGTTCTTCGGAAGAGAGTCCGCCGGCTGCGTCAGTTCGTCGTGCGCCTCGGCATACGCTTCAGATCGAAGGAGAAGGGGCCGTTGGCCTAGCGCTCCTCCAACGTCTCCGCGTCGAAGATCACTCCGCCCTTCATCACCCACTCGATCGAGGTCGAGTGGGTGATGTCGTCGAGCGGGTTCTCGCGCAGCACGACGAGGTCGGCCAGCTTGCCGACTTCGACGCTTCCGAGATCACGTTCGAGCCCCAGAGCTCGAGCCCCCTCGATCGTCGCGACGCGGAGCGCTTCGAGCGGCGTCATGCCGGCGGCCAGAGCCCAGATCTCGAAGTGCATGCCGAGGCCCTCGATCTCGCCGTGACTGCCGGCGCCGACGCCGCCGCCAGCGCGGAGCATTTTCGCCGCAGAGGCGGCCTGCTCGGGGAAGACATGCTCGCTCAGGGAGTAGTGCAGCTGACGGGCGCGGGTCTTCTCGTAGAGCACGTGGTCGGGGATGAAGCGTCGGAGCTTGGGGTCGTCGTAGGGCTCGTGCTCGGCGACGAAGTGGTAGAGCGCGAACGGACCGCCGAAGGCGACGAGCAACGTCGGCGTGTAGACGGTGCCGCTCTCCGTGAACAGGCGGAGCACGTCGCGGTAGAGCGGAGTCGTCGGCAGCGAGTGCTCGTTACCGGCGAAGCCGTCGAGCGCGTGCGTGATGTCGAGCTCGAGGCTACCGCCGCCTTCTGTCGTCGCAAGCACGCCCGCTTCGCGGCTGGCTCGCGCGACCCACTGACGCTGCTGTCGGTTGCCGACGAGATACGACTTCAAGAGATGCGTGCCGTACTGCTCGCGGTAACGGCCCAGGACGCTCTGCGCTTCGGCGAACGAAGTGATGCCGGCGTTGCCGAAGACGCCGCCGCCGGTCGACAGCATGCGCGGGCCGATCACGTCACCAGCTTCAGCGAGGTCGGCGTAGTCGAAGACGTCGGTGGTGAAGGACTGCGGGTCGCGTCCCGCGGTCACGCCGTAGGCGAGATTGGCGCGCAGCGCCCAGGAGTCGAGGTCGAGCACGTCGCGCGGCAGCGGCCAGTGGGCGTGGAGATCGATGAGGCCGGGCATCAGAGTGCGCCCCGTCAGATCGATCTCCTCGGCGTCGTCCGGAATCTCGACGGTGCCGGCCGGGCCGATCGCTGCGATCCGGCCCTCCCGCACCACGAGGTCAGCCGACTCGATGACGCCGTCGGCGCCCATGGTGAGGACCCTCGGTCCGCGCAGCGCGACGATTCCTTGCCCGCGGCGGCGCGGGCGCTCGACGACGAGCTCGAGACTCGATGCCGCGTCTTCGCCCCGGTCCACCTCCCGAGACGCCAGGCGCTTCAGGCTTCGACCAATGGTCCAGAGAATCTCGGTGCCGTCCAGGCTCCACGCGGCGGAGTCCGCCCCTCGGCGCGTCAGGCGCGTGGACTCGGAGAGGATCAGCGGCCCGTCCTCCGGAAGCTCTGCGAGATGCAGCTCGGCTCCGGCGACGATCAGCACCCTGCCCCCGTCTGGATGGAGACGCACGTCCGTGGCCGGCACCGGAAACCCCGGGCGGGACAGACGCGGGGCGACCAGCACCTTGCCGTCCAGGGTGGTCAGGGCGCCGTTGGCGACGCCGGCGATGCGCCCGTCGGAAAGTCGCTGCAGTCGACTCCAACCGAGTGCTGGTCCCTGCGTCTGGAGCGCGCCCTGGCGGTCGACGCGAACGAGCTCAGCACCCATCAGGGCCTGGCGCTGCTGGCGACGAGCCCGTCTCGGCGCACGGATCGCGACGATCGTCGCCCCGTCCGCGGACCAGACCGGATCGCTGAAGAACGGACCCTCTTCCGTGCGCGGAGTTGGACCGCCTTCCAGAGTCGCGGACCAGAGTCGCCCTCCACGCTCTGCGTTCCAGCTCACCCAGGCGAGCTCTCGCCCGTCGGCCGACCAGGCGGGGTGGAACTCGCCGCCCTCGGCTTCGGTGAGTCGTCGGGAGGTTCCTGTCGCGGAGTCGTAGAGGTAGATCTTCCCGAAAGCAACGAAGGCGATGTCGCTGCCGTTCGGTGAGACGCTGACCGAGCGCGCAAAGCGGTTCCTGACTGCGTCGTCCGGCCAGCGCACGTCGGTGCTCGCCTTGGGTGGGAGGTCGAGCGCGATCTCGGCTGTGAACGGCACGACTCGCGGCGCGCCTTCGTCGGTTCGCCGGCGCTCGAAAGTGCCGTTGCGCACGAGCAGGAACTCCAGCGGCTCGCCCGCGTTTCTCGGCAGGAAGGAGAAGCGCGGAAAGAGGCCGCGACTGGCATCGGCCAGCAGCTGGTCGCTCTGGAGCCCCTCCGAGACGAGCTCACGATCTTCGCCGGTCAGCAGATCGCGAAGGAGAAGCGTGGTGGCGCCGCCCTGGCGCCCGACGAAGGCCAGGTGCCGACCGTCCGGCGCCAGCCGAGGGCTGAACGCGCTCTCGGCGCGGGTCGTGACCGGCGTCTCGACGCCGGAAGTGAGGTCGAGACGGTGGATCTGCGCGTCGGTCGAAGCGGTGCTGCGGTACGGGCGCGGAACGACGCTGGTGAAGAGCAGCTCGTCTTCGCCGACGAACTGCGCTTCGAGCGCGCCCGCCGGAGGTCCCGAGACGTAGGGCGAGGGGCCGCCGCGGCGCTTGCGCTCGACGACGGTGTGCTCGCCGCTCTCGACGTCGACGAGCCAGAGGTCGGCGACGTAGGGGAAGTCCTGCGTGCGCGTGACGACGAGACGCGATCCGTCGGGCGACCAGGCGGGCGAGGAGAAGCCGCCGTCGCTCTCGCTCGTCAGCTTGCGCGCGCCGGAACCGTCGGCGTTGCAGACCCAGAGGTTCTCGGCGCCGCCGGCATCGCTCGTGTAAGCGATGAGAGAGCCGTCGGGAGAGAAGGTCGGCTGCGCGTCGAAGGCTGGACCCCGCGTGATCGATTGGGCCGCTCCGCCTGCGATCGGTGCGACGAAGAGATCGCCGAGAAGGTCGAAGACGAAGCGATCTCCGGCGGGCGTGAGATCGCTCGACATCCAGGTGCCTTGCGAAAGCTCGAAGACGACACTGCGCCTCGGCTCCTGGGCTCGCGCGGGAGCGATGAAGGACACGACGGCGGCAAGGAGCGCGACGGCCCCCGACGTCGCCGGGAGCGCGAGGAGAGGCGAAGCGGTCGACCACGACGAGGTGTTGCGCAGTGCAGAGCGCCGGAAGAGCTGCCGGGGAAGCTGTCTCATCGATCGCGCTCGTCAGTTTCGGTTCTCGGCGCGCTGCAGGACGCGCCCGGGACGTCGTCCCGTGAGCTCGCCTGCCTCGAGGACCGGCTCGCCGTTGACGAAGACGTGCACCACGCCCGTCGCATACTGGTGTGGCTCGGTGTAGGTCGCTCGGTCCTGCACCGTCAGCGGGTCGAAGAGCACGACGTCAGCGAAGCAGTCTGGCGCCAGGCAGCCGCGCTCGCTCTGTCCGAAGAAGCGAGCCGGCAGCTCGGTCATCTTGTGGATCGCCTGCTCGAGCGACAGCACTCCGAGCTCACGCACGTAGCGCGCGAGCACTCGTGGGAAGGAGCCGAGGCTCCTCGGATGAGGGTGTCCCTCACCCAGAGTCAGCAGGTCGCCATCGGTCTCGATCATCGACGGGGGGTGCTGGAGGATGGTGATCAGATCCTCTTCGTTGATCGCGTGGAAGATGCC
>JBCCLJ010000252.1:0-9180 GCA_039026915.1 Acidobacteriota bacterium | reverse complement strand
GAGCCAGAACCGATCACTATCGCCGAGCATCTCGCGACGTCCCGGCGGCTCTTCGAGCGCACTCTCGGTGACGAGATGACGCTGGAGATGGACTGCGGAACCGAGTCCGTGCTCGCTGATCGAGGCAAGTTCACGACGGCACTCATCAACCTCCTGCTCAACGCGAGAGACGCCTCCAGCGGGCGCGGCAAGGTCATCCTCCGGGCCAATACGCTGAGCAATGGTCTAACCGAGATCGACGTCATCGATCACGGCCAGGGGATGACCCAGGACAAGCTGGATCGCGCCACGGAGCCCTTCTATTCGACGAAGACATCGACCTTGGCGTCGGGCCTCGGGCTCAGCATGGTCTTCGGCTTCGTGCGGCAGTCGGGCGGTGACCTTCAGATTCGAAGTCAGCCGGGCGAGGGCACGACGGTGACGCTCAAGCTGCCCACGGCCGAGATCGACCTCGAGTCCGAGGCGCCGGAAAGCCGCACCACGGAGGTCCCGAAGGGCCTGCGAGTGCTCCTCGTCGACGACAGCCTCGAAGTGCGCGAGATGGTCGAACGCATGCTCCTCTCCCTCGACGTCGAGGTGATCGTCGCCGAGGATGGCCATCGCGGACTCGACGCCTTCCTCGAGCACTCACCGGACCTGTTGATCAGCGACGTGCTCATGCCTGGAGAGCTCAGCGGTATCGAATTCGCGGACAGGGCCCGGGCGAACCACCCCGAAACGCCGATCCTCCTCATCTCCGGCTACGCGAACGAAGTTGAGATCGACTATCCACTCCTGCCCAAGCCCTTCGCGTTGCGCGACCTGGAGCGCAGGATTCTCGAGCTTCTGGACGGCGGCGATCAGCGACAGACCGCGTGACGTCGCGCGGAATCGCGGACCGCAGCCGCGACTCGATCGGAGTTCTCAAGCGCTTTCGGACGAGTTCCCGTCGTCGGCCGTCGCCAGGGACACGGCGACGAAGAGCACCAGCGACACGGCGCAGCCCGGCAGAACGGGATCGAGCGTCGGTGTACCGAAGGCCTTCCAGAGAAACGTCGCCGCACAGCCACCGAGCATGGCTGCGATCGCACCGGGAGCGTTGGCTCGACGCCAGAAGACGCCGAGGACGACCGGCGCGAAGAAGCTGGAGGCCATCAGCGCCGTGAAGAGCAGGACGATGAACTGCACCAGCTCCCCCTCCCCCACGCCGCTGAGGACCAGAGCCACCGGAGCCAGGCCGACGACGGTGACTCCGAGTCGGTTGACCCACTGACGTTCGCGCTCACCGGCCTCCTTGCGCAACAGGTTGGCGTAGAGGTCGCGTGACAGCGCCGAGCCCGCGACGAGCAGGAGTGAATCGACGGTCGACATCATCGCCGCGACGATCGCCGCCAGCAGCAACGCACAGAGCACCGGCGGTAGAAGCGTCTTGGCGAGCATGGGCATGGCGAGATCGCCGCTCGGCAGATCGGGCAGCTCGACGATGCTCACGAGAGCCAACGTCATCACGAAGAAGTTCATCACCGTGGCCAGAATCAAAGCGAAGAGCACGCCGCGACGGAGCGTCCGCAGGTCCTTCATCGTGTAGAGCCGAATCAGCTTCTCCGGCGTCGAAATCGAGCCCAGCGTGAAGGCGAGCCCCATCGTCAGCAGTAGGGTCGGCGGCATCGACGTCCACGAGAAAACCTCGGGCTTGGCGATCTGGACCTTCTCGAAGAGTTCTCCCACGCCGCCCACGTGCCGCAGGGCGATGGGTACGGCCAGCAGCGCGCCAAAGAACATGACAGTGAGCTGCAGGAGGTCGGTGTAGACGACCGCGAGCATGCCGCCCACCATGGTGTAGAGCACGAGGAAGAGCGCGAACCCGACCATGCCGGTGCGGCTCGGAATGCCGAAGATCACCTCGGCGATGAGACCGCCAGCGACGATCTGCGCCTGCACGTAGACGACGGTCGCGATGAGGATGATGACGGCGGCAACGCTGCGCACACCCTGACTACTGTAGCGACGTTCGAGAAAGCCCGGCAGCGTCAGCTCAGGCACGGCGACGAAGCGCGGCGCGAGCACGGCGGCGAGAAACCAGTAGGCGATCGGTATCGAGAGCACCAGCCAGCCAAAGGCCCAGCCGGTGCTGTGCATGACGCCGATCGTGCCGATGAAGGTGCCGGCGCTCGCGTGCGTCGCCGCGAGCGTCGCTCCCCCCGTCAGCCACCCGAGGTTGCCTCCAGCGATCCAGTACTCGGCTTCCGACTCGCTGCGCCGCAGCGCCCACACGCCAATCACGAGGACGACGCTGAAGTAAGCGACGAAGACCGCGACTTCGACGCTCACGATCCGCTCTCGGCTTCAGGGCCGGGTTCCCGGCCCTCGGAGTCTTCCTGTCGCTCGATCCAGAACATCCAGGCGGCGTACCCGGCGACAAGCGCCGCGAAGCTCGCGAAGAGCCCCCAGACGATGAAGCCAGGCGGGCTCGGCGACGTCGCGACTGCGCAGACCGAGCCGATCCAACGGGAAGCGATCAGGCCCAAACCTGCCCCAGCAGGCGCAGCGCGTTGCCGCCCATCGCCTTCTCGATCTCTTCGTCCGAGTACCCGCGAGCAATCATCGCGCGAACGAGATTCGTCGAGCCCTCCGTCGGATTCTCGAGGCCTTCGACGTACTCGACCGGCTCGTGCGGTGGGTTCTTGGACGGCGCATCGTCCCTCCCGGCTCGCGACTGCTTGATTGACAGGCTGGCGGCGTAGGCCTGATGCAGGCCGACGTGATCGCCATAGACCGCGTCGGGACCGAAGGAGACGTGGTCAATGCCGACGAGCGCGCGAATGTGCTCGAAGTGATCCATCACCGAGTCGATCGAGTGGCTCGTGTTCTGAGGCGACAGCGTCGTGTGCGGCGCCGCCTCGACGCCGATGACGCCGCCTTTCGCTGCACAGGCTTCGAGCACCGCATCCGGAGCGAGACGGTTCGAGTCCCAGAGATCGCGAGCGCCGATGTGGCTCAAGACGATCGGCTTCTCCGACCATTCGATCGTGTCGAGCGTCGTCTGGTCGCCGCAGTGCGAGCAGTCGATGAGCATGCCCACCTTGTTCATGCGCTCGACCGCCTGGCGTCCGAAGACCGTCAGGCCGCCGTCGCGCGGTTCCCGCAGTCCCGAGCCCAGCGCGTTCGCCTCGGAGTAAGCGATGCCCAGAAGCCGGACGCCGAAGCCGTACAGGATCTCGATGCGGTCGAGCTCGTTCTCGATCATCGCCGCGCCCTCCATCGACGCGACCCAGCCGAGCTTCCCCTTCTCGTGCGCGTCGTGGATTTCCGCGACCGAGAGACAGGGCACGACGAAGTCCTGATGAGCGATGTCGCAGAGCCTCATGCCGAGGTCGTGCAGCACGTCGTTCCACTTCCAGCCCGCCGAGGACTCGATGGTGCAGATGCCGTCCATCAGGTTGTCGAAGACGCAGTCCCAACGGCTGGCGCTGAGGCCCTCGAAAGCCGTCGCCATCCGACCGGTCTTGACCATGTCCGGCGTCTCGCCGATCTCCCGCGGAAAGACGCCGAGGTGCTCGTGCAGCGAAATCATGACGAGCTCGTCGAGCAGCCTCGTGCAACGCTCTTCCTGCTCGGGGTCGAGAGGAACCGGAGCTGCCGGGAAGAGGCTCAGCTCGGGCGCGAGGTCGAAGTGCCGGTAGTCGACCCCTGGCTCGAGGTAGTCGAAGGAGCGATAGCGAGTTCCGTGCTTTGTCTTACCCATGAAGCCCTCTTCCTCTTCGAGTCAGTTGTCGCGGCGCTGACAGCGATGTTCGATCATGCGGCTCCAGCCCTTCTTCGTTGCAGCCTCTGCGACCCAGATCATCGAGTCATCGCTCGGCCAGAAGGCGAACCGCGCACGCCCAGCCGGCATCTCAGCCTCGAATCCACGGGCCTCGGGGTCGAGGTCACCGACGTCCGCGAGCACGCCTCGCGAGGTTCCACCGTCGGACGTGAAGCTCCAGAACGAAACGACCTTGTCGCGGTCGACGCCGTAGTGGGCGACTTCCTGGTAGCTCCTGGCGCCCTCGCCGATGTCCCAGTCCGCGATCAGGCGAATGAACTTGCCGTCGAGGATCTTCTCGAACGTGCGCGTGCAGACAACGGGCCCCATCTTCGTCTTCGGATCCTCGGCCCGCCAAGTGCCCAACAGCGGCTGCAAAAAGCCCAACTTGCCTCGGCCTCTCTTCCACTCCATCTCGCTCTCCTCTGTTTCGCTGGAGGTTACGGTACTCGTCGGGATTCTTCGAGCCGTTCCAGCGTCCGATAGTGTGAGCCCGCTCGAAGGAGACCCCATGGCTCGAGAAGTCCGCCCCCAGCTGTTCCAGATCGTCGTCCCCCTGCCCGGAAGCCCGCTGAAGGAGATCAACTCCTACGTCTTTACGGCCGATGACCGCACTCTGGTCGTCGATACCGGCATGCGTCGTCCCGAATGCCACGAGGCGCTGACCGCTGGCTTCGCCGAGATCGGCGTCGATCTGGAGAAGACCGACTTCGTTTCGACCCATCTGCATGCCGATCACTGCGGTCTGATTCCCGATTTGCTGGCGTCGGGACGCAAGGCGTGGATGGGAGCCGGCGACGCCGAGTCGATGCGACGCGAGTTCAGCTGGAGCGCCGACAGCGACATGGGACGCTACCTCGCACGCAGTGGCTTCCCTGCCGAAGAGCTCGAGTCCTCGTTCAAGAATCACCCGGCCGCCAAGTTCGGATCCGGCGCGCAGGTCGAGTACCTGCCTCTCCACGAGGGCGACGTGCTCGAGATCGGCGACTACCGTCTCGAAGTCGTCGACACACCCGGCCACACCTTCGGCCACGTCTCGCTCTACGATCGCGCCAAGCAGCTCTTCGTGGCCGGCGATCACGTCCTGGGCGACATCACACCAAACATCCAGGCATGGTCGGACGACCACGATCCGCTCGCCCTGTTCATCGACTCCCTCGACAAGGTCGACCGTCTCGACGTCGATCTCTGCCTGCCCGGGCACCGAAGCCTGATCGACGACTTCCAGGGCCGCGTGAGCGAGCTCAAGGAGCACCACTTCGAGCGAGCGGAGGAGGCCAAGGGCATCCTGCAAAAGGGCGAGCAGACGGCGTATGAAACGGCCGGTCAGATGCACTGGGACATCCGGGCCAAGAGCTGGGAGGACTTCCCGATCATGCAGCGGTGGTTCGCCACGGGCGAGACGATCGCCCACCTTCGGTGGCTGGAAGAGCGCGGCGAGATCGCGCGCCGCGACGCGGACGACCGCATCCTCTACAGCGCCGGCTGAGCCCGTAATGCGCCGCGTCGTCTACGCCGTGTTCGCCGCCCTCATGGGTGTGAGCGCTCTCGTGCAGCTCAACGACCCGGATCCGATGCTCTGGGTTGCGGCCTACGGCGCCGCTGCGCTCGTCTTCGCGGCGGCTGCCCTCGGCACCGCACACCGCTGGCTGACGATCTCGACCTTTGTGATCCTGGCTCTGCTCGCAGCACGCTCGGCGCCGGGCTTTGTCGAGTGGCTCACACAGCACCGCAGCGAGTCGATCGTCGGCGAAATGTCGGTGGCGCGGCCCTACATCGAGGAGACCCGTGAGTTCCTCGGCCTGGCCTTGGCCATGCTCGGGTTGTTGGGCCTCCTCGCCTGGCCACCCTCCGCGGACGAAGAGGGTTCTTCGGCGACGCGGTGAGCCGGTTACTTGCCGAAGAGGCGCGCCAGGACGTTGAGCACCACCGTCAGAACGACGGAGACGACGATCATCGTGACGATGGGAAAGTGCACCTGCGCTCGCTCGCTCTCGATGCGCACGTCTCCCGGCAGGCGCCCGAACCAGTTCAGCCAGCCGAAGTAGACGGCAGCGCCGACCGCGGCAAGGAGGATGCCGGCGACGATGAGGAGGAGGCCGAGAGGCTTCATGAAGTCATCGTATGCGGAGCTCTCGGGCTCAATCACGTAAGAGCAAGAAGCGCTGCGGGATGCGGACTCTCGACCGGTCCGACCGACTCGCTCCGTCTCGAGCCTGGATCGTCCCTAGGCCCAGCGGTCCCAACGCATCGTTTCCTCCACCGGCAACCGCGTCACCGGACCGAAGTTGCCCATCGGCCATCCGACGGGAATCAGGCAGAAGGCCTCCATGTCCGCCGGCAGGCCCAAAGCACCCTTGGCCGCCGGGCGATCCATGAGCCCGAGCGTCGTCGGTGCGGCTCCCAGGCCCAGACCGCGCGCGGCCAGGAGGACATTCTGGATGCCTGGCCAGATCGACCCGCCCGCCTGCGCACGCTCGAGCTCGGAAACCTCTTTGTCGAACTGCATGCAGGCGATGATCAGCGCCGGAATCAGGTGCAGGTTCTCTGCCTGCCAGAGCACGGCGTCGATCATGCGCTGGCGCTTCCCCGCGTTCTGGTGCGGCAACGCCGTACCGCTGCCGTCGAGGGGGCCAATGTAGCCCTCGACGGCGATCTTGTTGAGGCGCGCGAGCTCGCTCTTGACCTCGAGATCGCGCACGACGATCCAGCGAGCCCGTTGAAGGTTGGAACCGCTCGGGGCCTGGTTCCCTGCCTCGATGAGGCGTACGAGGAGCTCTTCCGGCACCGGGTCGGGCTTGATCTTGCGCATGGCCCGACAGTGGAACATCGCCTCGAACAGACCGATTTCTTCGTTCGCTGCCTCTGTCATGCGAGCCCTCCGAACTGCGGGCGACTTCTCCGAGACGCCCTGTCCCTTCCCTGGATTGAACTGCGTTGTGTTCAGTGTAACGACCCGATGCAAGACACTCGAAACTTCAGGCGCCCCCAACTCGTAGGGCAACCCACGAGCCGGTCGTTGGGGACCACGAACCCGCTCGAACACTCGTCCACGCCAGGCCGAAACTCTCTGGGCACCACCCCCTTCGGGCCGTGGGACAATGCGACGAGACCGCACTGGGAACTCAGGCACAGGGACTTGAGGGACGACACGCGCGCCTCCGCCGGGACGCGTCGATCGAGGGAAGGAGAACTCTATGTGGTGGTATCGCAAGGTCGAACAAGGACGAGCGCTCGTGCTGACGCGCCCGGGCAACATCAGCGTTTCATTCACGCCGCGCGTCGTCTGGCCGCTGCTCTACAAGGTCGAAGAGATGGACATCTCCCTCAAGACCATCGAGATCGACCGCCGCGGCACGGAAGGCCTCATCTGCCGCGACAACATCCGAGCCGACATCAAGGTGGCCTTCTTCGTGCGCGTCAACAAGAACGCCGAGGATGTCATCCGCGTCGCTCAGGCGATCGGCTGTAAGCGCGCCTCGGATCCCAACACCCTCGAACAGCTCTTCAGCGCCAAGTTCTCCGAGGCGCTCAAGACGGTTGGCAAGCAACTCGACTTCGTCGATCTCTACACCAAGCGAGAAGAGTTCCGCGACCAGATCATCGGCGTCATCGGCCGCGACCTCAACGGCTACTTCCTCGAGGACGCGGCGATCGACTATCTCGAGCAGACGCCGATGGAAGCTCTCGACAACTACAACATCCTCGATGCGCAGGGCATCCGCAAGATCACCGAGCTCACCGCTACCGAGCACGTCAAAACGAACGAGTACGAGAACTTCGAGAAGAAGCAGATCAAGAAGCAGAACGTCGAGGCGCAGGAGGCTATTCTCGAGCTCGAGCGCCAGCAGGCGGACGCCGAGGCCAAGCAGGAGCGCGAGATTGCCACCGTCCGTGCGCGCGAAGAGGCGGAAATCGCCAAGGTCCAGTCGGAGGAGCGCCTCAAGGCCGAGAACGCGCGCATCCGCAGTGACGAAGAGATCCAGATCAACGAAGAGAACCGGCTTCGCCAGGTCGAAGTTGCGGCCAAGAACAAGGAGCGCGTCATCGCCGTCGAGACGGAGCGCGTCGAGAAGGACCGCCTGGTCGAGGTGATCGCCCGCGAGCGCGAGACCGAGCTGCAGCGCATCGCCAAGGAAAAGGAGGTCGAGGTCGAGAAGAAAGCGATCGCCGACGTCATTCGCGAACGCGTCGCCGTCGACCGCACCGTCGCCGAGGAAGAGGAGCGCATCAAGGAGCTGCGCATCGTCGAAGAGGCCAACCGCAGCAAGAAGTCGACAATCATCACCGCCGAAGCCGAGGCCCAGGAGGGCCTCGTCAAGGACATCAAAGCCGCCGAGGCCCAGGAAGAGGCCGCCAAGTTCGACGCGCGCCGGCGCCTGATCCTCGCCGATGCCGAGCTCGAGGCCGCCGACAAGGAAGCGCAGGCCAAGATCCGCCTGGCCGAGGGTGTTCAGGCCGAGGCAGCCGCCGAGGGTCTCGCCGAAGTCCGCATCAAGGAGCAGGACGCCTCCGCAATCGAGAAGCAGGGTCGCGCCGAGGCGACGGTGCTGCGCGAGCAGGGCTCAGCCGAAGCTTCCGCGATTCAAGAGAAGCTGGTCGCCGAAGCCGCCGGTATCGAGAAGAAGGCGGTCGCCATGGCGGCTCTCGACGAAGCGACACGCGGTCACGAAGAGTTCCGCCTGCGCCTCGAGAAAGAGCGCGCTATCGAGAGCGAAGCGATCGAGGCACAGCGGTCCGTCGCTGAAGCCCAGGCTCGCGTGCTGGCCAAGGCTCTCGAAGAAGCCAACATTGACATCGTCGGGGGCGACGGCGAGTTCCTCGACAAGCTGACGAACTCCATCGCCATGGGCAAATCGGTCGACGGCTTCGTCGGCAAGTCCGGCACCATGCAGACCGTACTCGGTGACTACCTCACGGGCAAAGCCAACCTGCCGGAGGACCTCAAAGAGCTTCTCTCCGGCCAGGGCGGCACCGACTCGGCGCAGAACATCGCGCTCTTCACCCTGTTGGCGAAAATGATGCGCGACCAGGGAATGAGCGCCGAGCAGCTCGGCAAACTGCTGCAGTCGCCGCCGTCTTCGGGAGGTCCGAGCGGGAGTCAGGGTTGATGAAGCTCGAGCCTGCGAGGCAGGCCGCGACTCTTCGAGCGGGAAAGCGCCGGCAGAGAGCTCGACTCGCGCGGACTGAGACACCGATCACGATGCACCGCTGCCGCGCCCTCACGCCCCGTGCGACGGCGAGAGCACGGAGACCGGAGCCGGACGGACTTGGGTCAGATCGCCGCGTCGAACGCCAACCGCATCCTTGCCGGCCGCATCACCGCCAGCTGCGTCACCCTCAGCTGAACGACCGCCACCCGCGTCATCGCCAGGAGCTCCGACGCTGGCTCGACG
>JBCCLJ010000251.1:0-9214 GCA_039026915.1 Acidobacteriota bacterium | reverse complement strand
GTCCCAGACGACACCGCCCTCGCCGCGGTCGATGGAGATCGGTTCCGCGAAGTAGGGACTGACGAAAGAAGGTAGCGAGGCGCGATAGCGGCGGAGGAGATCGGCTGCGGTCATGTGGGACTCCCGGGTGGGTGAAGCGCAGTAGGTTCGCAGGACAGAGTATCTTTGCGGGCAGGAACTCAAGAAGCCGCAGCAGGAGGTCATGTTGCAAGCCCTACGAAACGCCCGGCCGCTCGCTCTGGCGGCCGCTCTTCTGGCGACTACAGCTTTCGCTCAAGCCCCTTCGACCCAGACGAGCGCAACCCCGAAGATTCCTGTCGAGACCCTGGAGCGCTTGGAGGCGCCTCGAACTCCAGGAGTCGACGGCGACGCCGGCCTCCGATTCGACGAGTTGCTGGAAGCACACGACACTCCAGCGCTCAGCGTCGCCGTGGTGCGCGACTACCGCATCGCCTGGGCGCATGCCTGGGGCATCGCGGATCCGCGGAACGGGACTCCGGCCACGACCGAGACGCTCTTTCAGGCGGCGTCGATCAGCAAGCCCGTCTCCGCCATGGCGATCCTGCGCGCGGTGCAGGACGGCCACTTCGGTCTCGACGACGACATCAACGACCTGCTGACCTCGTGGGAGCTCGCGCATGACGCGGAACACCTGAGCGAAGCGACCGTGACGCCGCGACTGCTGCTGAGCATGAAGGCCGGCACCACCGTGCCCGGCTTCCCCGGCTACCACCCGGACGATCCGCTGCCGACCGTGCCGCAGGTTCTCGGCTACCCCAGGGCCCAGACTACGGCGAACACCGACCCGGTCGTCGTCGACTGGACGCCGGGCACTCGTGAGGAGTACTCGGGCGGTGGCTCGACGATCCTCCAGCTGGCGCTGAGCGACGCGCTCGAGCGCCCCTTTGCCGAGATCCTGCAGGAGACGGTGCTTGACCCGCTCGGCATGACCTCCTCCTGCTTCTGCCAGCCGTTGCCCCAGGGGCTCCACGCAAGGGCCGCGTCGGCCTGGGGCACGCAGGTCGAGCGCGACGCCCAGATCGGACGTGCACCGGCGCGCTGGCATGTCTACCCGGAGCTTTACGCGGCAGGCCTGTGGACGACGGCGACCGATCTCGCGCGCTTTCTGATCGGGGTGCAGAGCTCCCTCGACGGGCGCTCGACCCGCGTGCTGAACCAGGACATGGCCCGCAAGATGGTGACGCCGGGCGGCGTCGGTCACTACGCGCTGGGCTTCACCACGGGCACCGTCACGCCGCATCGTCCGGCGCCGCCGGGCGAGCCCGACCTGCTCTTCGGACACACCGGCGGCAACTGGGGCTTTCGCGGCAACTTCGTCGGCTCGCTGGAAGGCGGCAACGGCTATGTGATCCTGGCCAACTCGAGCGACGCCAACCCGGTCGTCTTCTTCGAGCTGCCGGCCCGCTTGCGCGCGCTCTACGACGAGCCGTGATCCTCCGGGAAGCGCTCGAGCGCCGCCTCGGCGAGCTGCACCGCGAGCTCGGCTTCCCCGGCGCTACCGCCGCGATCGCTCTGCCGAACGGGGACCTGACGCACGCCAGCGTCGGCCTCGCCGACCTCGAACGAGCCGAGCCGATGCGGCGCGACCAGCGCATGCCGGCGGCGAGCATCGGCAAGACCTTCGTCGCGGCCGCAGCGCTGCGTCTTCAACGAGAGGGACGTATCGACCTCGACCAGCCCGTCTTCGAGCTGTTGGGCCACGAGCCGTGGTGGCCTCGTCTTCCCAACGCGACGTCGATGACGCTGCGCCACCTGCTGAGCCACTCGGCTGGTCTCGAAGACCACGTCTTCGACTCAGCCTGGCGCGAGGAGGCGCAGAAGCGTCGCTCACGACCGGACGACGAAGCCTGGTTCAGGCCCCACGAGCTGGTCTCCGTGCTGCTCGACCGCGAGCCGCTCTTCGCTTCTGGGGAGGGCTTTCACTACACCGACACCGGCTACATCGTGGCCGGGCTGGCACTCGAGACAGCCAGCGGTGACGTCATGGACTTCATCGACCGAGAGTTCCTGACGCCGCTCGGCTTGGGAGACACGGAGGTCCAGCTCGGCCGCCGCTACGAGCGTCTTGCGGCGGGCTATCTCTCTCTCAGCCCGAACCGTAAGGTCGCTGACGGCGGCACGATGAATCTCCACCCCCGCACCGAGTGGACCGGGGGCGGTTTCGTCTCGTGCTCTACCGACCTCGCTCGTTGGGCTCGGGCCCTCTACGGTGGCTCGGTGCTGAGCCACGAAGACGTCGAAGCGATGCTCGGTTCGGGCTTTCGCGAAGCGGGTTTGACGGTCTCGTACGGTCTCGGCGTCTTCCTCGAGACCACCGAGTACGGCACTGTCCACGGCCACGGCGGCTGGTTTCCCGGCTGGCGCTCGACGCTCTACCGGCACCGCGAAAGCGGCATCTCTGTAGCCGCGCAGATCAACGTCTCCGAGCCGGATCACCGCGCTGCTGTGCGCGACGCACTCTTCGATCTCGCCCTCGCCGAGTGAAGCGGCGGCCGAGCCGGAAGTTCTGGTTACACTCGCGGCCATGCTGCGTTCCCTCTTTCGCGCGAGACTCTTCGGCCTGCTGCTGCTCGTCAGCGGAGCGGCGGCCGCCCAGGGCGGAGCGCCGATTCGCCTCGACCTGTCGTTCCCGAACCGTGCACACCACGAGATGGAGGTCACCGTCACCTTCTCCGACGTGACGCAGGATCCCCTCGAAATCCGCATGTCGCGCAGCAGCCCCGGCCGCTACGCGCTGCACGAGTTCGCCAAGAATGTCTACTCGGTCAGCGTCTTCGGCAGGGACGGCCGCGAGCTCGCCGTCGAGCGACCGGATCCCCATCAATGGAACGTCTCGGGACACGGCGGCGAGGTCCGCTTTCGTTACACGCTCTTCGGTGACCGCGCCGACGGGACCTACAGCGCGATCGACCGCACCCACGCTCACCTCAACGCTCCGGCATCGTTCGCTTGGGCAAGAGGCCTCGAAGACCGACCCTGGAGCGTGCACATCGACGCTCCCAGCGAATGGCCCAACGTCGCGACGCAACTCCCCCGAGCGGGCACCGACCCCTACGTGCGCACGGCTCCCGACCTCGACTACCTGCTCGACAGCCCGATCGAGGTGAGCGCCTTCCAGTGGTACTGGTGGGAGGTCGACGAGCGTGGCCGTCCGCAGACCGACGTGCGCAGGACGGCGCCTCCCAAACCGAGCGAGCGCCAGCAGATTCGTATCGCCCTACACCACGAGGGCAGCGAAGCCGACGCCGAGCCCTACGTCGAGGCCACTCGCCGCATCGTCGAGGAGCTCGGCGCCGTCTTCGGCGAGCTGCCCGACTTCGACTACGGCAGCTACGTCTTTCTCGCCGACTACCTGCCCTGGGCGAACGGCGACGGCATGGAGCACCGGAACTCGACGGTGCTCACCAGCTCGAGCAGCTTGCGCACCAACCGCACGGGACTCCTGGGTACCGTCGCGCACGAGTTCGTGCACGCCTGGAGCATCGAGCGTCTCCGTCCGGCCTCGCTCGAACCCTTCGACTTCGAGCGCGCCAACATGTCGGGAGAACTCTGGTTCGGCGAGGGCTTCACCTCGTACTACGACGACGTCATCCTGGCGCGCGCCGGCGTGCTCGACCTCGAACAGATGACGCAGCGCTTCGGCGGGCTGATCAGCTACATCGTCAACTCGCCCGCGCGCCAGTACCGCAGCCCCATCGAGATGAGCCGGCGAGCCCCCTTCGTCGACGCAGCGACCTGGCTCGACCCGACGAACGACGGCAACACCTTCATCTCTTACTACTCCTACGGCGCCTTTCTCGGACTGGCGCTCGATCTGATGATCCGCGACCGTTTTCCTGGAACGTCTCTCGACGACGTCATGCGGCTCGCCTGGGAAAGAAAGGGGCGCAGCGAAGTCCCGTACACCAATGACGATCTCGAGAGCTTCCTCGCAGAGGCGATCGGCGATCCGAGCTGGGCCCGCGACTTCTTCGATCGCTACGTGCGTGGAAGCGACGTGCCGCCCCTCGAGAAGCCGCTCGAGGCGGTGGGGCTGGTTCTCTCGCCGCGCTACCCGGGCAGAGCGACCTGGGGACAGGCATCTCTCGGTTTCGAGAACGGCGCACTGCGCATCCGCCAGGCAGTACCCAAGGACTCGCCCCTCTACGAGGCGGGCCTCTCGCGTCGCGACCGCATCGTCGAGGTGGACGGTGAGAAGGTTCCTCGCAGCGGCGCCAAACTGCGCGAGCTGCTCGACGGAAAGAAGCCCGGAGACACCGTCGAGCTGACCGTCGAGGGCCGCGGCACGACGACCCGAGCGACGGTCGTACTGGTCGAAGACACGACGCTGCAGCTGACGACGTTCGCCGCAGCGCAGCGCAGCACCGGAACGCAAGCGAAGGCCGAGCGCCGGGATTGGCTCGGCGCGGGAGCCAAACGCTGAGCGGCTCTGCGACGGTGTCTCGCAGCGACGCGAAGCCGACTCGCTGGCGCGCGGGCGCACTCCTCTTTGCGCTGACGACGGTGCTCGCCCTCGCGCTCGCACTGAAGCTCTGGCTGCGACTCGACGAGTCCGGCGAGCTCATCCGCGATCCAGCGCTCGTCGACATGCCGAAGCCCCTGCCCGACGAGCGGGTCCTTCGCGCCGTCTCCTTCGAAGACCTGCCAGGATGGACGAGCGACGCCGTAGGCGATGCGCTTCCCGCGTGGCGGCGCACCTGCGCTCGCTACCGTTTTCTGGCGCCCGACCGCGACGTACGCCCAGGGGAGATCGGCGGCACGGTCTCCGACTGGTCGAAAGCGTGCGCAGCGACCCCGAAGGGCAACGATGACGACAAAGCGAGGCGCTTCTTCGAGAGCGAATTCGCCGTGCTGCAGGTGCTGAACCGGAAGGAGACGCGCGGCCTCTTCACCGGCTACTACGAGCCGCTTCTGTACGGCAGCCGAGCGCGGAGCTCCCGCTACTCGACGCCGCTCTACCGCAACCCGGGCGACATGATCAGCGTCGATCTCGGCGCCTTTCGCGACGACCTCGACAGCCGCAGCGTTGCCGGCCGGCTGCGGGGTAAGAGGCTGCTACCCTACTGGGATCGAGGAGAAATTCGAGGCGGAGCGCTCGGCGGACGCGGCCTCGAGCTGCTCTGGGTCGACGATCCCGTCGACGCCTTCTTCCTGCAGATCCAGGGATCGGGTCAGGTCGAGATCGCCGGCGGTGGACGACTGCGGGTCGGCTACGCGGGTCAGAACGGACACGCTTACTACGCCATCGGCCGTGAGTTGATCGAGCGCGGCGCATTGACTCGCGAGAACGTCTCCCTGCAGACGATCCGGGCTTGGCTCGAAGCGAACCCTGACGAGGCCGAGGCCGTGATGGCCACGAACCGCTCTTTCGTCTTCTTTCGCGAGATCAAGGGAGAGGGGCCCATCGGTTCGCTCGGCGTCGCACTCACGCCGGAGCGGAGCCTCGCCGTCGACCGGCGTTTCCTGCCGCTCGGTGCACCCGTCTTCCTCAGCGCCGAGCATCCGACCGAGGACGGCGAGGGGACCGAGACTCTGCGTCGGCTTCTCATCGCTCAGGACACCGGCGGCGCCATTCGCGGCCCAGTCCGGGGCGACGTCTTCTGGGGCGCGGGTGAGCGAGCCGAAGAGATCGCCGGTCGCATGAAGCACGAAGGCGAGCTCTTCCTGCTGCTGCCGAAGCCACTCGCCGAGAGAGCTCTCGCCACCGAGGAGGCCGCCGTCGCAACCGACGCATGAGCCCGGCTCGCAACCGGCCTCAACCGACCGGTCGGTCGGAGATCGCGCCCTTTCGTTGACGAGCGTTGAGCCACAATCGAGAATGACGAACCGTCTCCGATCCTTTGAGCGCCTCCCCGTCCGGCTCGCCGCGGCGGCGCGCAAGCCCGCGCGGCTCACTGCCCACCATCCGTCGCGCCCTCCAGCGCGAACCCACTCAGGCTCCGAATCAGGCTGCAGGAGTTCGCCCCGGCGATCCTGGAGCGTTGCGCTCTTCGTGCGCGACGAGAGCGCCAACACCGAGGACCGACACCCGTGAAGATAGCCGTTCCGAAGGAGTCCGCCGCTGGCGAACAACGAGTGGCGCTGGTGCCGAGCAACGTCGCTCAGCTCGTCGCCGACAGCCATGAGATCCAGATCGAAGCGGGAGCCGGAGAGGCCGCAGGCTACTCCGACATCGAATACGAGGAGGCGGGCGCCGCATCCGTCGTCGAGAGAACAGACCTTCTCTCCCAAGCCGATCTGATCGTTCAGGTCCGAGGCCTGGGAGCCAACGAAGACGCGGGCCGGGCAGACCTCGAGCATCTGCGCGCGGGGCAGACCGTTCTCGGCCTGCAGGAGCCCCTCTGGGCTCCCGAGCTCACGCAGGAAGTCGCGGCCAAGGGCGTCACCGTCATGGCCCTCGAGACGATCCCGCGGATCTCGCGCGCCCAGAGCATGGACGTGCTCTCCTCGATGGCGACTCTCGCCGGCTACAAGGCCGTGCTGCTGGCGGCGATCCGCCTGCCACAGATGTTTCCGATGATGATGACGGCGGCCGGCACGGTGCGGGCCGCTCGAGTCTTCGTGCTCGGTGCCGGCGTCGCAGGTCTCCAGGCGATCGCCACCGCGCGACGCCTGGGCGCCGTGGTCGAGGGCTACGACATCCGCCCCGCTGCCAGCGAACAGATCGAGAGTCTCGGCGCCAAAGCGGTGCAGCTGCCGGTCGAAAGCGAGGGCGCCGAAGACGCCGGCGGCTACGCCACGGCTCAGGGCGAGGACTTCAACCGTCGGCAGCGGGAGTTCCTCACCGAGGTCCTCGCCGACAAGGACGTCGTCATCACCACGGCGGCGATCCCCGGACGCCAGTCACCGCTGCTCCTCGAGACGTCGATGGTCGACGGCATGAAGCCCGGGTCGGTCATCGTCGACCTCGCCGCGGAGCGCGGCGGCAACTGCGAGCTGACCCAGGCCGATCAAGAAGTCCAGCACGGCGGCGTGCTCGTGCTCGGACCCACCGATCTGCCGTCGAGCGTCTCCCGCCATGCAAGCCAGATGTTCTCCAACAACGTCACCACGCTGCTCAAACATCTCTGTGACGAGGGTTCCTTCCAATTCGACGTGAGCGACGAGATCACCCGTGACGTGGTCGTCGCCAAGGACGGCGAGATACTTCATCCGATGATGCGTGAAAAGCTCGGCCTGCCCGAAACAACCACCAAAGCCGAGACGGCCGAAGCGGCCGAGGCCTGATCGGAGGAGTTCCATGGACTTCCTGACTTCACTGACTCTCTTCGTCCTGGCGATCTTCCTCGGCTTCGAATTGATCACCAAGGTCCCTCCGACTCTCCACACGCCGCTGATGTCCGGCTCCAACGCCATCTCCGGCATCACCGTCGTCGGTGCCGTGCTCGCTGCCGGCGCACAGCACTCCCAGTTGACGACCGGGCTCGCCTTCGCAGCGGTCACGTTCGCCACGGTCAACGTGGTGGGCGGCTTCCTCGTCACCAACCGCATGCTCTCCATGTTCCGGAAGAAGAAGTAGATGTCGGAGATCGCACAGATCGGCTATCTGGTCGCCGCCGCCCTCTTCATCCTTGGCCTCAAGGGGCTGTCGCACCCGCGAACCGCCGTGCGGGGCAACCTGCTCGGCTCCTGCGGCATGCTCATCGCCATCGTGGTGACTCTGCTCGACCGCTCGATCGTCGACTTCAGAGTCGTCGCCGGCGGCCTCGCGCTCGGTGCCGTCCTCGGCGCCACCATGGCTCTGCGCGTGCAGATGACGTCCATGCCCGAGCTCGTCGCCCTCTTCAACGGCCTGGGCGGTGCCGCTTCGGTGCTCGTCGCTGCCGCCAGCTTTCTCCAGGCCGTCGCCGGGGGCGATCCCGGGCTGCAGACGAGCATCGCGGCAGGCGCCACCGTCCTCATCGGCGGCGTGACGCTGACCGGATCGGTGATCGCCTGGGCCAAGCTGAAGGAAGTCATGACCGGCAACTCCATCTCCTTTCCGGGGATGCAGGTGCTGAACATCTTGATGCTGCTTGCCGCCGTGGGTCTGTGCGGCGCGATCGCCATGGATCCGACGAACACTCAGCTCCTGTGGATTCTCGTGGGCGTCTCACTGGCCCTCGGCTTCCTCGTCGTGCTGCCGGTCGGGGGCGCGGACATGCCCGTCGTCATTGCCCTGCTCAATTCGTACTCGGGGATCGCCGCCGCAGCGACCGGCTTCGTGCTCGAAAACAGCCTGCTCATCGTCGCCGGCTCGCTCGTCGGTGCGAGCGGCCTCATCCTCACGCAGATCATGTGCAAGGCGATGAACCGCTCGCTCGCCAACGTGCTCGTCGGAGGCGGCACGGCCACGGGCGGAGACAGCGCGTCCGCCGACGAGGTCTACGCCGGCAAGGTGAAGTCGTCCTCCGCGGAAGAGGTCGCCATGCTGCTCGATGGAGCACAGCGCGTGGTCATCGTGCCGGGCTACGGTCTCGCCGTCGCTCAGGCGCAGCACGCGGTACGCGATCTGACGAACACGCTGGAAGCCACCGGAGCCGAAGTCGAGTTCGCGATCCATCCGGTCGCCGGCCGCATGCCGGGGCACATGAATGTGCTGCTGGCCGAGGCCGAGATCCCCTACGACAAGCTGATCGAGATGGACACGATCAATCCGACCATGAGTCAGGTCGACGTGGCGATCGTGCTCGGCGCCAACGACGTCGTCAATCCGATCGCGCGCGAGGATCCCAACAGCCCCATCGCCGGCATGCCGATCCTCGACGTCGACAAGGCGCGTACGGTCGTCGTCATCAAGCGTTCGCTGTCGCCGGGCTTTGCGGGGATTCCCAATCCCCTGTTCGCCGCCGACAACTCGCTGATGCTCTTTGCCGACGGCAAGCAGGCTGTAATCGACATGAACAACGCCCTCAAAGAGTGACGGGCACGCCAAGGCGAATGAAGGAAGAGCGTCATCCTCACGAAGCGACGTCTCTTTCATTCGCCCGGTCAAGTACGAACGACGCTCCAGGGGCAAACGCAGCCCTCTCGCCCTCCAGGTGACCTACTGCGTTTGCCCCCACTCCAACCACCACTGATCGGCACCAGCGCTGTGCACGCCAAGGCGAATGAAGGAAGAGCGTCATCCTCTCGAAGCGACGTCTCTTTTCATTCGCCCGGTCAAACACGAACGACGCTCCAGGGGCAAACGCAGCCCTCTCGCCCTCCAGGT
>JBCCLJ010000250.1:0-9258 GCA_039026915.1 Acidobacteriota bacterium | reverse complement strand
ATGCGCCCTTCGCTGATCATGCGCTTCGTGAAGGCGTAGTCCATGCCGTCGAAACCGAGCACGACGACGCGGGAGCCGTTCGGCGCACCGACGTTGCCGCCGCCGCAAGCTTCAAGAACCGCAATCAGAAGCAGCAAGATCGCAGCAGGAACCAGGGAACTGCCGTGTTTTCGGGTGCGCATCGTTCAGCCCTTGCTCGCCTGCAGAGAGGCCTCGGTGAAGAGCGGCTTGCCCTCCATGTGCGCTGGCGCCTCGAGGCCGAAGAGCTGAAGGGCGGTCGGTGCGATGTCGAGAAGCGACGGGTCCTCGGCGTCGATGGATCGGTTGCAGAAGAAGACACCGGGCACGAGGCGCGGGTCGATGCAGTGATCGCCGCTCCAGGCTTTGGTGTTGTCCTCGAAGAGCGGAGCCTGCACCACTCCGGTGCCGCAATCCCAGGAGGTGCGATAGCCCTTGTTGTAGCCGACGAGCAGGTCGGGAGCGTTGCGGCGGTACGGGCCCGAGTAGAGACGGCCCGTGTCGAAGGCCTCGTTGATGCCCACCTCGCCGGCCTCTTCGTCCACGAGCCCCCTCAGCTTGGCAGCGATCTCGTCCTTGAGAGCTTGCTCCTCTTCGCCGGGTTCGACGATGCCGGACTCTTCGCGGCCCTTGAGGTTGAGAAAGATGCCCGCAAGACCGATGGAGTAGGCCTTGGTCTTCGTCCAGTCGACGCCCTGCAGCCACTCTTCCGCGCCGTCGCTACCTTCCTTGAGGTGGAGATAGCCGTGGTCGAGGAGCCATCGGTTGACGTTGACGCCGCGGCGAAAGGAATCGAAGCCATGGTCGGAGAGCACCATCAAGAGGTCGCCGTCCTCGACTTTCTGCAGGATGCGTCCGAGAAGTGCGTCGTTGTGTTTGTAGAGCTCTTCGATGGCGTCCTTGTGCTCGGCGTCTTCCTTGCCCTCGGCAGCCGGATGACCGTCTTCCGTGTAGCGCCAGAACATGTGCTGGATGCGGTCGGTGCCGTCGAAGACGCAGACCAGCGCGCCGGTCTTGAGCCGGTCGAGCGCCGCGAAGAACATGTCTTCCCGCTCCTTGTCGATGTCGTAGCTCTGCTGCAGAAACGTGGCGTCGTCGGTGATCTCTTCGTTGAGCGCCCAGGTGTCCTCGGCGAGACCGAGCGTCGAGTAGGGCCCGATCTTCTTGGTGAGGTAAGTCGAGTAGTAGGCCGGATGCGAAACAGGCATCGCGGGCTTCTCGGGGCTGATGTTCAGCGGCGACATGTAGAGCGAGAAGTGGTCGTCCGTCTCGAGCACCATCATGCGCGTCAGCCCGCTCACCTTGATGCCCGGCGCCGCGGGGAACTTGAGCTCGACCCAGTCGGAGAGCTTGCCCCGCTCGAGTTCGACGATCTCGCTACCGACGTCGACCGAGGCGCGCTTCCTGGCGCGGTCGAGCTCCACTCTCATCGGGATGCGCAGCGGGGTGCCGGGCTCGAGAAAGGTGTTCTCGGGGCCTTCGATGTCGCGCTCGAAGACGGAAGAATCGGGCTTCTCGCTGAAGACGAAGCGAAGACCGCCCTCCTTGAAGGTCTCGTTCGAGTCGCGAGTCGTGAACAGGAGGAAGGTTCCCTGGGTTCCGAGGAGGTCGGGAACGCACATGGCGGCGAGCTGAGCGCCTTTGAACTTGTCCGGCGGGAAGGTGATCGGCACCCGCAGGATCGTGCTCCAGATGTTGTTTTCACCCAGGATCGTCCAGAAGGGCTTCGACTTGCGTAGGAGCCTCAACTCGGGCTTGTGCAGAGGGATCCGCCACTTGCCGATCTTGAGCACCTTCTCCAGTCGGCCGATGTGCGTCGAAGACAGCTTCGGCAGGTAGCTGCGGAGGTCGCGGTCGAGGAAGTCGAAGATGTTGTGCTTGCCAGGGTTGGTGCCGGTGCTGAACGACGACCACGCCACGGGGGAGATCGACGGGTAGGTCGTCTTGAGCTTGCTGTAGCAGCCGGACTCCTGCAGCTTCTGGAAGTTCGGGAGCTTGCCTTCCGCGAGGAACTGCTCGGTCAGCTTCGGGTCCTGGCCGTCGAGTCCGACGACGATGAGACGCTTGACGTGGGGCTTCGGCGGCCTTTTCCGCGTCAGAGCGCGCCACACCATGCGGATCGGCCAGATGGCCAGCGTGGCGATCGCAATCACGATCGTCGAAAGCAGCACCATGAAGCCGGAGAGCAGGGCGAAACCAGCACCCGGGCCGATATAGGCAGAGGCCGGAGAGACCGCTCCCAGAATCGAGGCGGCTCCGAAAATCAGGGCGAGGCGGCGGGTCGACGAAGTCATGGGCAAGTCATCCTGGGCTGGTGCCTGAAGAGCGGCGGCGGGACGCTTCGATCGTCGAGGGCCCCGAGGAAGAAAAGCGGCTATGGAGGGCGAACAGGAGATCGCTGGGGCCTCGGTCCCACCCGGCGCTACCGCGCCGTCACTTTATGCCCATGTCATTGGCTTTTCAACCGGTTCCCGGTATCTTACGAGGCTGTCGCTTCGGGCCTCCGAAGCCCCTGAAGGCGCCCGAACTCGGCTCGTCTTCTCACCTGCTTTTCGATGATTTGTCTGGTTCCGGTAGGGAGTTTTGAACATGGGATTCATGAACACCTGGAGACGGCTGCGCTACGGGGAGCCGATCATCGTGGTCTCGGGCCTGCCGCGGTCCGGTACCTCGATGGCGATGAAGATGCTCGACGCGGCGGGCGTCGACACGACGACGGACGGCGAGCGCACGGCCGACGAGGACAACCCGAAGGGCTACTTCGAGGACGAGCGGGTCAAGGACCTCGAGAAGATGACCGATCGCAGCTGGGTGCGCGACTCCCGCGGCAAGGCGATCAAGGTGATCTCCTTCCTCCTCAAGTCGCTTCCTGCCGACAACAACTACAAGGTGATCTTCATGCGTCGGGATCTCGACGAGGTCCTCGCTTCACAGCAGAAGATGCTGGATCGTCGTGGCGAAGAGAATTCGATCGACGACGAGCAGATGCGAGAGCTGTGGAAGAACCACCTGTGGCGCTCGAACTACATGCTCAAGAACCAGCCGCAGTTCGAGTTCGTCGAGATCCTCTACTCCGACGTGCTCGCCGATCCGGAGACGAACGCCCGGCGCATCGCCGACTTCATCGGTGGGCTCGATGCACGCAAGATGGCCGAGGTCGTCGATCCCGATCTCTACAGGAACCGCGCCCCGTCCTGATCCGGCGACGTCTCGACGCTGCGACGTGCTCGCCGAGATCGCCGTCGGTGGGTCCTCGAACCTCTCTTAGTCTCTGTCTCACCCGGGTCTCGGAGCGCCCTCGAGGCCGCTGTGCGGCCAGCGCGGGGCGTTTTGCCGCGCGTTGACACCGAATTTCCGCCGGTGCTTTAATCCAGGAGAGTCAATTCGCACGTACATCCTCCCGGAGGACGCACCCTGTGGTGGCGACCTCCGCGCGGGGAGTTTGAAAGGCGGCCGTCGGTCGCGACCTCGCCAAGACGTGAGACCGAGACCGGTCGGAAGGGGCACCGATGACGACGACGGAAATCAGCATCGACGAGAAGGCCAGCACCGCTCGCGAGGAGCTCGACGAGCACGTTCGCGAAATGATGGCCTGGCACTTCTCGCCTGAGACGGGCTCGCCCTTCTGGGTCGACTTCGCTTCGAAGCTCGACTTCGACCCGCGCTCGGACATCGCCACTTTCGAAGACCTCAAGAAGTTCCCGGCATTCGAAGACGAGTGGCTGCGCGGCGGACCCGTCGAGCGTTGGATCCCCAAGGGCTTCGCCGGGAAGCCGGCCTTCGTCTTCGAGACCGGCGGTACCACGGGCATCCCGAAGTCCCGTGTCGCCATCGACGACTTCCGCACAGACTACGAGCTCTTCTCGCACACCCTCCCCGACGAGTACTTTCCTCCCGGCTGCAACTGGCTGATGCTCGGACCCTCCGGCCCGCGCCGGCTACGCCTCGCCGTCGAGCATCTGGCGCAGTACCGCGGCGGCATCTGCTTTTGCGTCGATCTCGATCCCCGCTGGGTCATCAAGCTGATGAAGAAGGGGTGGACGGAGCACCTCGAGGCTTACAAGCGTCACGTCATCGACCAGGCACTGACGATCCTCAGCGCCGGACACGACGTTCAGGCCATGTTCGCCACCCCGAAGCTTCTCGAAGGGCTCTGCATCGCTCTCGAGGAAGAGGGCAAGACCCTGTCCGAGATGGGGATCAAGGGCGTCTTCTCTGGCGGCACGGAGTTCACTCCGCAGTGGACCCGCTTTGCCGTCGAGGAGCTGCTCGACGACATCTACATGACGCCGACCTACGGCAATACGCTGATGGGCCTCGCGGCGAGCCGTCCGGTGACCCCGGAAGAGGGCTACAAGATCAGCTACTACGCGCCGCAACCGCGCGCCGTGCTCGAGGTCGTCGACCCGGAAGATCCCGGAACCGTCGTCGACTACGGCGCGACCGGCCGCGTGAAGCTCACCACCCTGACTCAGGAGCTCTTCGTGCCCGGCTTCCTCGAGCGCGATGAGGGCGAGCGTGAGCTGCCGTATGAAAAGTACCCGTGGGACGGCGTCAGCGGCGTTCGCCCCTTCCAGGAGCTCGCGGCGACGACGACGGTCGGCGTCTACTGAGTCCGTCTGGCACCCTCCAACGCTCAAGCCATCCCAACGTTCAAGACATCAGAGACCGGGAGCCCAAATGATCGAGATTCCAGTTCTTCGCTGGGGTAAGCCCTACGAGTCGCTCGAGACCGACGACGTCGTTCACTTCGAAACGGGTGAGCTGCTCGCCAAGGTCGGTCAGGCCAATCCGGGCATCATCGCTCGCGATCTCAAGAAAGCGCACAAAGCGCGGAAAGCCCTTCGCCAGATTCCTTCGGGCGAGCTCGTCGAGATCGTCAAGAAGGCATCGGAGCTCTATCTGAACGCCGAACTGCCGCTCGGCAACGGCACCCAGACGCCCGAAGATTTCGTCAAGATGCAGTCGGCCACGACCGGGCTGCCGGAGCACATGTGTCGCTTCAACATGACGAAGAACCAGTTCGTCCTGGAGAACATGGATCAGGTCCTCGACGCACTGACACGCGGCCTCGATCTCGACATTCTGGGACGCGGCCATGGCATCGAAGACCGTGGGGTGCCGGTGAGTTTTCAAGCGCAGGCACCGGCCCTCGGCCTCGTGCTGCCGTCGAACTCTCCGGGCGTACACACGCTGTGGATGCCGGTGATTCCGCTGCAGATCGGCCTGGTCTTCAAGCCCGGGCCGCAGGAACCCTGGACGCCCTACCGCATGGCGGAGGCCTTCTTTCAGGCCGGCATTCCTCGCGAGGCCATCTCGATCTATCCCGGCGGCCCCGAGGCGGGCGCAGCGGTGCTGGCCGGCTGCGAGCGCAGCCTCATCTTCGGCGGCACGCCGACGGTGGAGCAGTATCGGGCCAACCCGCGGGTGCAGGCCCACGGCCCCGGCTTCAGCAAGATCCTGCTCGGCGACGACTGCGTCGACGAGTGGGAGAAGTACATCGACATCATGGTGTCGAGCGTGCTGGCCAACTCGGGACGTGGGTGCATCAACTGTTCCGGCGTCTGGGCCTCGCGACATACAGAGGACATCGCCCGAGCGATGGCCGAACGCATGGCCGAGGTGGCGCCGCGGGCCGTCGATGACCCTGAAAGCGCGCTGGCTGCCTTCACCGTGCCCGGTGTCGCCGAGGCAGTCTCCAACATGATCGACGGCCACACGGCCGAAGACGGCTGCTGGGACGTCACCGAAGAGGTGCGCGGCGAGTCTCGCTTGATCACCGGTGAGCGCTGCGACTTCATCCGTCCGACGGTGCTCCACTGCAGCAGCCCGGAACCCGCCGCTGCGGGCGCCGAGTACATGTTTCCCTTCGTGAGCGTGGTCGAGTGCCCGCAGAACAAGATGCTCTCGTCGATCGGCGAGACCCTGGTCTGTAGCGCGATCACCGAGGACTCGTCCTTCCAGCAGCAGCTGCTCGACGCCACTCACATCGACCGCCTCAACATCGGTCCGGTGCCGACGATTCAGCTGAACTGGCTGCAGCCTCACGAAGGCAACATCATCGACTTCCTCTACCGAGCGCGAGCTTTCCAGATGGCCGAAGCCGTCTGACGGCGCGGGAGCGGTCATCGATCGAGAGCTGGACTTCCCACCCCGCCACGAACCCCTGCGCCGAGACGTAGGATTTCTTGGCGCGCTCGTCGGCGAAATGCTGCGCGAGCAGGGTGGGGAGGCGCTCTACGACCGCGTCGAGGGCGCGCGACGCTGCGCCATCGCGGTGCGCGAAGGCAGCGAGCCGTCGCAGTCTCTTCTCGACCAGCTCTCGGGAGCGACACCGGCCGAAGCACGCGATCTCGTGCGCGCGTTCTCGTCCTACTTCCAGGTCGTCAACCTGGCGGAGCAGACGCATCGAATTCGCCGTCGGCGCGCCTACCTCGCGGACGCCGACACGGCGCAGCCGGGGAGCTTTCGGGCGATCCTCGAACAGGCCGAGCGTGAAGGGCACACGGAGGACGAAATCCTCACGGTTCTGGCTCGCCTGGTCCTCGAGCCGGTGTTCACGGCTCATCCGACGCAGGCCACCCGACGAGCGGTCCTCGACAAGCAGCAGAGCATCGCCCGCATCCTCGTCGACCGCCTCGACCCCTCGATGACGATTCCCGAGGAGCGCGCCAGTCGTGCGCGTCTCCTCGAAGAGATCACGTCGTCCTGGCAGACGGACGAGCATCCGCAGAGCCGTCCGTCCGTGGCGGACGAGCGCGAGCACGTCTTGTATTACCTCACCGAGGTCATCTACCGCATCGTGCCGCCCTTCTTCGAGGACCTCGAGGCGGCGCTCCCCGGTCAGGAGATTCCGCCGTTGCTGCGTTTCGGCTCTTGGGTGGGCGGAGACATGGACGGCAATCCGTCCGTCAGCTCTCGCACGGTTCTGGAGTCTCTGGCGTACCAGCGGCAGATCATCCAGTCGCGCTACGCCGCGGAGATGGACCGACTCGCCGGTCGTCTGACGCAGTCTCCCGAGCATGCCGGCTTCGCCTCGGCGGTCTTCGAGCGCATCGCCGTCTACTCAGCGCGCTACCCGGATCTGATCGACAGCCTTCCCGAGCGCCAGCGCGAGATGCCGTACAGGCGCCTGCTCGGCGTGATGGCTCATCACCTTCGCGTCGGCGGCTATACGAAGGCGGAGGAGCTTGCCGCCGATCTGGAGGTGATCGCTGCGAGCCTGCGGCAGAACCACGGTCGCAACGCTGGCCTCTTTGGCGTCCGTCGTCTGCAGCGCCGCCTTCAGACCTTCGGTTTTCACCTCGCGACTCTGGATGTCCGGCAGGACTCGGAGGTCCTGAGACGGGCGATCGGTGAGATCCTCGAGTCCCCGGACTGGGCCGAGCGCGACGCCGATCGACGTCTGTTGCGCCTGCGGCGTCTGCTCGATGGTTCGGGCTCGGCGTTGCCCGACGTGGGCCTCGGTGGGGTCGGCGGCAGCGACGGCGTGACCGAGGAGACGGTCGCCGTCTTCCGCGCCCTGCGTCAGGCGCAGGAGATCTACGGCGCGCGCTCCGTCGGTCGCTTCATCATCAGCATGGCGCAGGGCCCCGACGACGTCCTCACCGTGCTCGCCCTGGCGCGGCTCGCCGGTTGCTGTGATGCCTCTGGACGGGTGGCGCTCGATGTTGCGCCGCTTCTCGAGACGATCGCCGATCTCGAGGCGGGGCCGGAGATTTTGCGAAGGTTGCTGGAAGACCCCGTCTACGCCGCTCATCTCGAGCATCGCGGCAACGAGCAGATGATCATGGTCGGCTACAGCGACTCCAGCAAGGACGGCGGCATCGCCGCTTCGCGCTGGGCGCTGCAGCAGGGGCAGGCGCGCATGGCCGACATCGCCGCCGAGCACGGCGTTCGCCTCGTGCTCTTTCACGGTCGCGGCGGCACCGTCGGGCGCGGCGGCGGCAAGACGCACCGCGCCATCCTCTCGTCGCCGGCCGGCTCCCTCGGCGGCCGACTGCGCCTGACCGAGCAGGGCGAGACGATCAACGCCAAGTACGGTCTTCGCGGTATCGCCCTGCGCACGCTCGAACGCACCACCGGCGCCGTGCTGCTGGCGACGTTGCGAGAGTCCCGCCAGGAGACGCCCCGGCCCGAGGGCGCCGGAGAGGTGATGTCGCTCGTGGCTTCCACGAGCCAGGAGACGTATCGCGGCCTGGTGCGAGCTGACGGCTTTATCGACTATTTTCGCGGCGCGACGCCGATCGACGTCATCGAACGGCTGCAGATCGGCTCTCGCCCGGCGTCACGCCGCGCTCAGCGCGGCATCGAGGACCTGCGGGCGATCCCCTGGGTCTTTTCGTGGACGCAGAACCGCACGATGCTCCCAGGCTGGTTCGGTTTGGGGCGCGGCCTCGAGGAAGCCGCGAGCCGCTTCGGCGTGGCGACGCTGCGTCGCCTGGCCGTGCGTTGGCGCTTCTTCACGACGCTCCTCGACGACGCCGAGACCGCTCTCGCCACGTCCGATCTCCAAATCGCCCGGCGCTACTCCGAGCTGGCCGGGGACCTTCACGACGAGCTCTTCCCGGTGCTCACGGAGGAAGCGGGCCGAGCTCGTGAGATGGTGCTCAGCATCCGAGAGCAGGCCCAGCTTCTCGAGCGCAGCGGCACGCTGCGGCGCTCGATTCGCCTCCGTAACCCCTATATCGATCCGATGAGTCTGCTGCAGATCGAGCTGCTCGGAAAGTGGCGCGCCGGCGATCGTCAGGACCAGGACGTGCTCGACGCACTCTTCGCCACGGTCGGCGGCATCGCAAGGGGTCTGCAGAGTACGGGCTGAGGGTGGGGGACGTGTTGCACAACTCTCCCAGATGCAGCAGGTTGCGAGTAGGATATTCGCATTCACAAATCAGATCCTCTATGGCATAGTGACATCACCATGAAGATTCCCCCCGCCCGCACGAGCGTTTTCGTTGCACTGACTTTTCTCCTGACTTTGACGCCCCTGTCGGCGAGCGTCGACCGAGGCTGGTCCCAGGTCTCCCTCGATCAGCACGGCGTCTTCTTCGATCGTTTCGTGCCGGACGACCTCGATCTCAGTCTGCCCGCGCCTCTCATCGTTTTCCTCCACGGATCGGGCAGTCTGCCGCAGAACTACCGCGGAACGCTCGAGTCTCCGGCAGAAGACCTCGACGCCGTGCTCGTCATGCCGAAGTCGTCCTCGCCCCTGGGTTGGGGCTTCGGCGACGATCGCGCGAT
>JBCCLJ010000249.1:0-9323 GCA_039026915.1 Acidobacteriota bacterium | reverse complement strand
CCTTGAGCTTGGAGACGCCGTTGATCAGCTGCACCGTCAGTCCGAAGACTCTGCCGAGAACCTCCTGGAGCGAGCGCAGATGCCCCAGCAGCTGGGCGGCGAGCAGGACCGTCGAGGTGACGATGGTGAGTGCCGCGAGCGCTGCGACGAGGGCCAGCTTGGCGCTGTAGTAGAACATCAGCGCGAGGTAGAGCAGCGCGATGAGGCTGCTGAACGCCGCGCGCAGCGTCGTGCCGCTGACCTGTTCGCGAATCGAATCGATGACGAAGACTCGCTTGAGCAGATCTCCCGAGGAGAACCGGCGGAAGAAGGAGGGCTGGACCTTCAGAAGACGGTCCCAGACGGCGGCCTGGGAGTCGAGACCGGCCGTCACTTCGAAGCGCGCCAGCGCGTAAGCGTTACCGAATTCGAAGAGCGTCTTGCCGAGAGCGACGGCGAGCAGCGCCAGACCGAGCTGCAGGATCAGGCCCCGGTCGGAGTCGGGGATCGCCGTCTCGACCAGGAAACCCGTGGCCTGCGGGACGACCATGCCCGCGAGCGCGATCGAGACACCCAGCCCGGCGACGCTGAGGAGCGACTTGCTCTTCCCCCGAAGGGAGAAGCGCAGCAGATCCTTTGCCGTGATCTCGTGGTCGGGCAGCGGGCGATAGAACATGTGTGCATCGACGTCGAGGCGCGCTGCCACCTCCTCGTCGACGGCGCAGGATTCGCCGCTCTCCGGATCGAAGAGCTCGTAGCCCGACCCCGGGCGGGCGAGCAGCGCCACCGGGTTCCTCTCCGTCCCGCGGTAGCCGACGAGCGGTCCGTGGTCGGAGGTCCACCAGCGGCCGTTGAGGAGAACGCGTCGCGCGCGCAGATGAGACGCTCGTGCGATCTCGTCGATCGGCGAGCGCTTGGCGCCGCGGTTGTCCTCGCGGGGCTCTTCGACGGGAACGCCGAGCTCGGCGCCGACGCGCTCGGCGGCGCGGACGAGCGCATCGGAGCCCCTGAGCGTGGAGTCGCCCTGATGGGAGTCGAGCGTCCGGGCCAGCTGGCCGAGGGATTCGTCGCGCAGTTCGGCGTTCAGAGCGCGCCGCGCCTCCAGCTGGGCGTACTCTTCCTGAGCCGTCGTGCCGAGGTGCTGCGCCAGAAAGGCGAGGAAGAGGCGCTGGTGACCGCGCAGCGCCCCTTCGAGCTGGTCCGGGCCGAGCGCGTCGACGTCGACCGGCTCGAGCTGCGTCCGCCGACGCGCTTGGATCCACGAACGGCCGGCGAGCGGCAGCGGACCGTGCTCTTCACCGACGATCAGATCGCCGCTGCCGCGAAAGACTGCCTCGCCCTGGTCGATCCGCAGCCAGCAGGTCGTACGAGCTCTCACGCGCAGGGCGTCGCCGGACCAGAGCTCGTACTCCTGTCCGGCGTCGGCGACCTGCATGACGGCCGGAGCCTCTTCGAAGGGGCTCTCGGTGAGGCAGCTCAGCCAGCGGTCGATCTCTTGACGGACCTCTGCAGGCTCGCGGCGGTAGAAGCGCTCACGGTCGAGCTCGGTCAGGACCGCCCGCGTGAAGGGCTGAGCAACGATGTGCACGCGGTTCCCTGCCTCCGCGGTGCCTTCGACCGCCGCCGTGCCGAAGACGGTGGCGGGAGCGGCGACGTCGCCGAGGTGACGACGTCGGGTCTCGCGCCCCTGCTCGTCGCGGAAGAGTGCGAAGAGAACGAGCTCGCCCTCGTCGAGCGACCAGACCGCGTCACGGTCGAGCGCGATCAGCTCGTGGCCGGGAACCTGACGTGGCTCGGCGCTCGGCGTCGTCGGCGAGTTCACGACGTTCATGACGTGCGCTGGAGTAGCGAACGGTAGGCACCGTCCTCTTGGATGAGGCTGTCGTGCTGGCCCCGCTGCACGACAGAGCCGCGATCGAGCACGACGATCTCGTCGCAGTCGCGGATCGTGCTGAGCCGGTGGGCGACGACGACACACGAGCAGCCGCGGCGCCGCAGGTTGCGATAGACCGAGTTCTCGGTGTCGGCGTCGAGTGCGCTGGTCGCCTCGTCCATGACGAGGAGAGAGGGCGTCATGGTGAGCGCTCGAGCGATCTCCAATCGCTGTCGCTGGCCGCCGCTCAGGTTCCTGCCGCCCTCGAGCAGCACCCCGTCGTAGGCGCCCTGCATGCCGACGACGACATCGTGAATCACGGCGTCCCGCGCCCCTTGCACGGGGTCCTGGCTCGGCACCGTGCTGTCCCAGAGGGTGAGGTTGTCGCGCACGGTGCCTTCGAAGAGCATGATGTCCTGCTCGACCATGGCCATCGAGCTGGTGAGAACGCTACGTGGGTGCTCTTCCCGAGGCAGTCCGTCGAAGAGAATCTCGCCTTCCCAGGGTTCGTACAGACCGGCGATGAGCTTGGCGATCGTCGACTTGCCCGAACCGCTGCCGCCGACCAGAGCGACGCGCTGCCCCGGCTCGAGCTTCAGACTGAGATCCTGAATGAGCGGCTCTTCGAGCTCGTTGTAGCCGAAGGTGACGTTGCGCAGCTCCAGCTCGCCGCGCAGACGATGACGGCCTTGGACGACCTCGGCTTCCGCGTCGTCGCGCGCGGAGACCGCATCGGCCGGGTTGTCGAGGACGTCGTCGAGGCGGGCGAGATCCCCCTCGAGCTCCTGCCAGAGACTGCCGAGCTCGACCAACTTGTTCACCGGCTCGAGGAAGCTCTGCGTGAGGCTCTGGAAGGCGACCAGCATGCCGATGGTCAGCAGGCCCTCCGTGACGCGCAGTCCGCCGACGATCAGGACGACGGCCGTGCTCAGCGTCATCAGCGCGTTGGGCAAAACGCCGAGCCGGAGATTCGCGACGATGAAGTCCTGGCGCGAGCCGCTCGCTTTGGCTTGATAGCCGGCCCAACGAGCAAAGAACTCTCCCTCGAGAGCCGCGGCCTTGATCATCTCCATGCCCTGGATCCCGGCGATCGACTGGCCCTGCAGCTTGCCGCCGTCTTGCAGCATGCGCATGTTCGCTTCGGTGCGTCGCTCGGCGACGGCGCGCAGTGCGAGAAAGTTGATCAGGCCGAAGCCGACGACGATCGTCGTCAGCACGAGGTCGTACTGGACCATGACGATGGCGTAGAAGGCGACCATCGTGACGTCGATCACCGTCGAGGCCAGTTTGCCGGCCATCTTGTCGGCGACCTTGTCGTTGAGCATGGTGCGGTTGGCGATCTCGCCGGCGAATCGCTGCGCGTAGAACTTCGCCGGCAGGCGCAGCACGTGCCACATGTACTGCGAAGAGAGAACGACGGCGAGCTTGATCTGGAGGCGCCTGAGGTACTTCCTCTGCAGAAAGGTGAGGATGCCCCGGACGAGCGCGGTGATGACGACGGCGAAGATCAGAGGACGCAGCCAGCCTTCCTTGCCCTGGATCAGGACCGAGTCGACGAAGATCTGAGCAAAGACCGCGGTCGCCAGCTGCGGTACGACGAGGAAGAGCCCGATCAGCACGCTGAAGACGACGGCGCTTCGTGACCCGCGCAGCCGGCGCGCCAGCGCTGCAGCGACGCTCGGCTTGCGCCCGCCAGGCTCGAAGTCCGGGCCGGGGACCGCTTCGAGAATCACCCCCGTGAACGACTCGTCGAACTCGTCGAGGGTGACGCTCCGGTGACCTCCCGCCGGGTCGTTCAGGTAGACGGTCTCGTCGTCGAAACCCTCGACGACGAGGAAGTGGTTGAAGTTCCAGAAGGCGATGAAGGGTGGCTCGACCTCGCGGACGCCCTTCATGTCTTTGCGGCGACCGTCGGCGATCATCCCGTAGCGCCGAGCGGCCTTGACGACGTTCGACGCCGTGCTGCCGTCGCGCGAGACGCCGCAAGCGGCCCGCAGGTCGGTCAGCGGAACCCGTCGCCCGTGGTGAGCGAGCAGGATGCCCAGCGAGGCGGGGCCGCACTCGACCGCTTCGAGCTGAAGCAGCGTCGGCGTCGCCTTGCGTCCGGCGTCGCGGGGCAGGAACGGGCGCAGCCGCCGCTCGAGGTTCTCAGTAAATGCCAACGAGCTCTCTCAGGAAGGGCAGGAGATACGTGATCGGCGCCCGCCGTTCGACGACGACGAACGACTGCGTCGTGACCCCGTAGTCGAGAAGCTGCTCGGGGCCCTTCGACGACGACCAGCGAAAGCCGCTGTGCGTCGACGGATCCTGCTCGAGCTCGGCTCGCACCTCGATGTAGGCCTCGTTTTTGACGAGCGACGAAGCGAGCTGGCTGCTGCCGACGATGCTGTCGACCGAGGCGCTGGTCACCGGCACCTGAGAGACGGCGATGACGCGACTCAGGATGCCGCCGAAGCGTGCCCGCTCGACGGTGTCCGGCGTGATCCGACTCTCCATCCCCGGGTGAATCAGCTTGCCGTCGCCGACGGCGAAGAAGCTCAACGCGACGAGATCGCTGTCGACGTCGTCGACCTCGATCGAGGCCAGCGCCTCACCGATGTTGACGATCTGGCTGGTGTTCACGGAGATCTCGAGCACGCGCCCCGACGACTCGGCGAGGACCTGACTCGAACGCCGGAGCTCCGCTTCCTCGACCGCGATCTGGGCTTCGAGCGAGAGGATCTCGTTGCCCCTGGTGTCCGAGACCTGCGTCGCCTCGAGCTCGAGAGCCGAACGGCGCACGTCGAGTCGGGCGAGCTCGCTGTCGAGCTCGATCAGCTCGGCCTCGAGACTCGTCTGCAGGTTCTGGTTCTCGATCAGCGACTGCTTCGCAGCCAGTCGCTCGTTGGAGAGCCTCGGCGCCAGGCCCAGCTCTTCGAGCTCGAGCCGCCCCTCCAGCCGCTCCTCGAGCACCGGCTCGAGCTCACGCGCGCTGCGCAGATTCGCTCGCAGGTCGTCGCGGCGCTGCTCGATGAGCTGTGCGTCCAGCCGGAGCTGTTCGGCCTGAACGCTCGCCTGCTTCGTCTCGAGCTGCGTGCGCGTGGAGTCCTGCCGCTTGAGCGTCGCCAGTCGCGCCCGGAGCTCGTCCAGCCGATCGGTGGCTTGCGACTGAGCAATCGTTGCGAGGACGTCGCCCTCCTCGAACGTTTGGCCGACCTCGATGTTGAGCTCGCTGACGCGACCTGCGGCCGGCGCCGCGACGCGCTGGACCACGCGCGGGCGGATCAACACGCCCTGGCCCTCGACGCTCGTCGGCAGGTTGCCGAAGAGACTCCAGATCAGACCGAAGCCGAAGAGGACCGCGAACCCGCCGGCGGCGAGCCAGGCGTGCGGGTCGACGACGTCGATGACCTCGTCGAGCCGATCGGGAGACGAAAGGCGCTCGAGAGCCTTGCGCCGAAAGTTGGGCTTGGACTCCGACACCGCACTCAGTTCCCGCGCAGCCGCCGGAGCATGAAGTCGAAGCGAGCGCCGGCTTTGGTGATCTGGCTCAGCATCTCGAGGTCGAGATCGTCGTTCTCGGGCACGTCGGCGGTGTCGAAGTAGCCGAGCCGGACCGTGGTGCCGCGCAGCCGGTCTGCGAGAAAGACGGCCAGAGCGCGATAGAAGCGCGCGCCGAAGGCAGCGTCCTGATCGAGGCGATCGACGAGCACGTCGCGGTCGATCGCCAGGACGGTCGCGTCGCCGACCGCCGTGACCGAGGCTCCGGGAGGCCGGGGATCGACGAAGGAGATTTCGCCGACGATCTCGCCCGAGCGCAGCTGCGCAACCTCTCTGCCGCCGGTCTCCTCGACCGTGACGCTGAGCATGCCGTCGAGCAGGACGTAGAGAGCGTCGATCGTCGTGCCCTCCTGAACGAGTCGCGTGCCGTCAGCCACCTCGCGGCGATGGCCCGCGTCGATCAGCCAGTCGATGTCCTGGTCGTCGAGGGTTCCGAGTAGAAGTAGAGCTTTGCGCATGAGAGTCGCCTGAGCCGCTCGCAGGCCCCTTGCGCGGGGCCTGCGAACGGGGCCGAGCTGGCCTGTCGGCAACAGCTCGGAGTGGGGCTTACTTGGAGCCGCCGCCGCCGTAGTCGCCGCCGAGGAGCACGCTCATCGTGGCGCCGCCGGAGATCTGCTGCAGGTCGGCGTCGGAAAGGGTGTCGCCTGACGGCGGCAGAACGAAGACCATCTCCTCACGCTTCTCGACGAAGCGGATGGTCGGCACGTTCTCGGGGATTTCCATGCCGCTCACGGACTTGACGGCGCCCGCAGGGTTGTCCAGGCAGAACTGGCGGAATTCGGAATCGCTCGACGCACGACGGAGTACCTCGCGCTGCACGCGCTCGACTGCTTCAGGGGTCCAATCTGACATTGCTTGTCCTCGCATTCTGGTTCGAAGAACCGGTTGTTGATGAAGGCGCCGCTGGGGTCCAACGAGTGCCTGTTGTTGTTCATTACGGCAACGGTCGCGAGAGGTGTGTTGCCGTGCACGGAATCGCGATCTCGGCAGAAAGAGCTCCGAGAATCAGCTTCCGAGAGTCGTCTCGAACCGCTCGACCTCTGCGCAGAATCCCCAGGGCTTCAGTCGGCGCTCGGCAAAACGAACCATCGGCTCGTTGCTCGCGAGCACCTCGAACCTGCCGCCGCGCAGCCGACCCTCCTGGACCAACGCGACGACCTGCTCGATCGAGCGTGCGAGCACCGGCATGATTCGGCCGGGCCGACAGATCGACGGCCGCACGTTGAGCACCGTGAAGTGAGCGGTCTCGTCGCGGCGGTGAACGGCGACCCAGCCGGCAACGCGCTCGCCTCGGCGCAACCAGAAGCTGACGTCTTCGAGCACGTCGTCGCCCGCGCGCAGCGGAGAGATGAGGCCGTCGAGGAGCCTTGCCTTGGTTCCTGCTTCCTCGGCGGATTCGAGCTCTTCGCGCTCCGCGGTGCGCAGCTGAGTCCACGGCACGACCTGAAAGTCCTCGGGCAGCCGCGATCGACGGATCCAGGGTGCTCTGGCGATCGCCGGATCCTTGAAGTCGTAGATCCGCAAAGGCGTGCCCGGGGTCCAGGCTCTCCGTTCGAACAGACGGCGGAGTTCCTCGTCCAGCTTGCCGGTTTCGAACTTGAAGCACATGAACTCGCAGCCGAGCTCGCGGGCCCGCTGCTCGAGTCGTTCGAGGAGGAGGGCGCCCAGTCCATGTTGTCGGTCCTCGGACCGCACCCAGAGCCAGACGAGGCGCGAGGCTCCCGTCTCCGGCGACACGTTCGCGAGGGCGAAGGCCCTCGGCTGGCCCTCTTCCGTCCAGCCCAGCGCCAGCCTCTGCCCCAGGTCCCCAGTGCTGCCGAGCCATCGGTGAAGAAGCTCCGGTGCGAGGCTCCGGTATCTCGACCAGTCGTCTCCGCTAAGGCGCTCTTCGATCCTGCCTGCGAAGTCGAGCGAAAGGCCTGTCCTCGGCGCGGCAAAGGTGTCGCTCGCCGAGGTCGCACGCGCTCTCTGTGTGTCGTCCATGCTGCAGGTGACTACGGCAACGGTTGTCAGAGGTGTGAGGCTCGGTTCCGGGACGAGCGTCAGGCGGCAGGGGGTACAGTGCGCCGTGCAAGACCGGGGCATCGACGTCGGTCAGTGGCGCGGCTCGGTCGCCGCGGAGGAAACGGGAGAGTGCTGACGACGGAGCAACGCCAACGGATGACGAGCGTCCTCGGGGGCAGCCTGTCGCTGACCGAGCGGCGTCGGCGGTCCTCGGATGCGTCCGTGCGGGATCCGGACGATCTCGCGGAGCGCGTGGATCGGTGGGCGCAGTCGGTGGCCGACGGCGACTCCGAAGCGTTCGAGGCGATCCTCGGTGCGCGTGGCCTGGGAGCGCGGGACGGCTCGCTGTCGAAGAGTGTGCCGCTCCGGTCGGTCGACGAGCTGCCGTGGGCGGCTGCGTTCCGCGACCTGCTCGAGCTCGGTGGCGGAGACGCCGCCGCGACACCGCTGCCCGAGGGCGTCGCTCCAGCTCTCGAATCGTTCGTGCGGGCTGCGGCGTACCGACTCGACAGCGTCGACGGTGCGCAAACCCGTCTCCTCGGCGTGGAGGTCAAGAGCGATCTGCTCGGCGCGCTCGCCGAGGCCCTCGACCGCGTCGCCGGCCCGGTGCTCGCTGCCGAGCGCTCTCTCTCCCTGAATCTCCAGGTCGGCTTCGAAGCCTCCGTGGAGGCGCCTTGGGATCTCGATCGCTGGATCGAGGTCTTCGAGAGCTATCCGGCGCTTGCGCGTGTGATCGCGATCGTCGTCGAGGACTGGTGGAGCGCGTCGCACGAGTGGATGCGACGGCTGCAAGCGGACCGAGATCGTCTGGCCGACTTCTTCTTCGACGGCGAGAGCGCCGGTCTCGTCGAGAACGTCACCGCTCTCGGAGATCCGCACGGTGCAGGGAGGAGGGTTCTGGTGGTGACGTTCGTCGGCGGGCGCAAGCTCGTCTACAAGCCCCGGGACCTTCGCAGCGCCGAGGTCTTCCAGCGCCTGCTCGCGGAGGTCAACCGTTGGGGCGCGACGTTGGATCTGCCAACGAGGCGCGTCCTGACACGCGACGGCTATGCCTGGGAAGAGTTCGTCGAGAGGCGAGCCTGCAACTCTCGCCACGAGGTTTCAGCGTTCTACGAGCGCATGGGCAGCAGCCTGCGACTGCTCCAGCTCCTCGGAGCAACCGACTTCCACTTCGAGAACGTCATCGCCCGGGGTGCTCATCCGGTCCTCGTCGACCTCGAGACGCTCCTCGTTCCGAGCCCTTCCGACGTCGTCGGCTCATCGCTGGTGCGCGACCCCGCTGAAGACTCGCCGCTCGGCTCCGGACTGCTCTCTCATCGGGTGGAAGTGTCCGGACAGACGGCGGTCGAGATCGGTGCGATCTGCGCCATGCGCGGCGATGCTGCGGTCCGTTGGAACGGCGAGATCGTCCGGCCGAGCGACTTCACCGACGAGATCCTGGCGGGGTATGCAGCGATGGATCGCGCGCTGGCGGACCGCCGCGCAGAGCTTCGAGAGCATCCTCTGCTGCTGGAGCTCGCTGAGGTACCGGTTCGCTTCGTGCCGCGTCCGACGCGCATCTACGTGTCGCTGCTGAAGGTGAGTCTGGAGCCTCGATGTCTGACCGACGGCGTCGTGCGCGAGCTGGAGCTCGAGAGGCTCTGGAAGGCGCGGCTCGCGAACCCGGCGCTGCCCGTGGAGCTCGTTCAGGCCGAAGTCGACGCGCTGCTCCGGTCCGACATTCCGCGGTTCGAAGCGTGTGCCAGGGACCGGAGCCTGCGAATGGAGCACGTCGAGATCGACGGCTTCTTCGAGACGTCGGCGTGGAGCTCCTTCGAGGATCGCGTGCGGAGGCTGGGGGAGGCCGCGGTCGGAGACGACCTCGCCATCATTCGAGAGACTCTCGCCGGCCTCGCGCGAGGCTTCTGACGAAGGATCGCCGGAGGCT
>JBCCLJ010000248.1:0-9325 GCA_039026915.1 Acidobacteriota bacterium | reverse complement strand
GGCCGTCGCGGTTGCTCCTGCTGTTGAATCTGGACGATTCAACGGCCGTTGCGTTGCTCCTGCTGTTGAATCTGGACGATTCAACGGCCGTCGCGTTGCTCCGGCTGTTGAATCTGGACGATTCAACGGCCGAAGACGATGCGTTCGGAGCGTAGGAGTTGTGAGGTGACGAAGACGCAGCCGACGGCCGCTGCGGTCGTCGCTGCACAGGCGAGCACGATCAAGGTGGTCTGCTGCGCCTCGCCTCCGATCACGCCCATCAGCAGCTGCTGCTGAGCCAGAGCCGGTACGCCAGCCATCCAGGTTTCGGTGTCCAGCGGGCGCACCGAGGAGATGACGCCGGGGAGCATGGGTGCGAAGGTCAGGAGCGACACGTATGTCTGGGCCTCTTTGAAGCTGCGGGCGAACGTCGCGACGAGCATCTGAGCCGAGGAGGCGAGGAGCGCGAGGGGCAGCAGGAGCACCAGGATCCAGACGATCTGCGAGCCTCCGAGCGAGAGCTCGACGTCGAGCTTCTCGAGCGGAACGAACCGCATCGCGAAGAGGAAGGCCGGCAGCGTGAAAGCGATGCCCGCCAGGCTGAAGACCGACGTCGCCAGCCACTTGCCGCTGGTCAGCGCGAGACGGTTCACCGGGTTGACGAGGAGTGGTTCGAGGGACTGGCGTTCACGCTCCCCAGCGGTTGTATCGATGGCGACGTTGAGGCCGGCGATGAAGGCACCGATGATCAGGAACATCGGAATCATGCTGAAGAAGCGAGCGGAGAGTTGTGCCGGCGTCGCCAGGTCGAGCACGTCGACGTCGAGAGCGCGCACGACCTCCGGGGAGATGCCGCGTGCCATCAGTCGCAGTGACGAGACCGAGCGGTTGTACTCGTTCAGGAGATTGCGTGTCCGCCGGATGCTGTTTCGTGACGCCGTCTTGGAGCCATCGTGGATCAGAACGACGGTGGCCGGCTGCGCTGTCGTGAAGTCCTCGCCGTAGGTGTCGTCGATCGAAAGCACCAGGTCGTGATCGCCCGAGCGGACCGCCTCTTCGGCATCCTCCGGAGCGTCCAGTACTTCGAGCCCTCGCTCCTCGAGAAAGGCGATGAGGTTCGGTGCCCGTTCGGAGCCTTCGATCGGCACTTCGAGAGCGCGGTCGCCTCCTTCGAGCTGCGCCAGCGAGCTGAACATGAAGGCGATCATCAGCGGTCCGACGAGCGGGAAGATGAGAGCGGACATCAACGACCTGCGGTCGCGGAGGGCGTCGCGCAGCTCTTTGAAGAAGACGACGCGGGTCTGTTTGAGAAAGCTCATCGTGAGGTCTCCAAAGCGGTGGATCTGGACTCGAAGGAAGGCTCGGTGCTCAGGCGCTGCATCAGTGCATCAGCCCTTCGTCGCTTCCGATGATCTTCACGAAGGCGTTCTCGAGATCTTCTTCGCCGGCTCGGCGGCAGAGATCGTCAGGAGTGCCTTCGGCGACGACGCGGCCACCGGCGATGATCACGATGCGGTCGCAGAGCAAGCTGACTTCCTGCATCACGTGGCTGGAGAAGAGCACGCACTTGCCCTGGCTGCGCAGGTTCTGGATGAGGGTGCGCATGGCGCGCGTGCTCATGACGTCGAGGCCGGTCGTCGGCTCGTCGAGGAGGACGTTGGCCGGGTCGTGCACGATGGCTCGCGACACCGCGACTTTCATCCGCTCGCCGGCCGAGAAACCTGCGGTCCGGCGATCGGCGATCTCGTGCATGCCGAGCACATCGATCAGCTCGGCGGTCCTCCGTTCGAGGTCCGCGCCGCTCAGACCCCGCATCTCGCCGTAGTAACGCACGTGCTCGCGAGCGGTCAGCCGGTCGTAGAGTCCGTGCGAGTCGGGGAGCACGCCGAGGCGTTCCTGTGCTGCGAGGGGCGACGCCAGAGCGTCGGTCTCGTCGACCTGGACGCGGCCGCTGTCGGGCCGCAGCAGGCCGTAGAGAATTCGTAAAGTGGTCGTTTTCCCTGCGCCGTTGGGGCCCAGGAGCCCAGTCACCTGGCCGTCGTTGGCGACGAAGTCGACGCCGTCGACGGCCTGGATCTTGCCGAAGCTGCGGGTGAGGTTGTCAACGCGAATCATCGTTGTTTCGCCTTTCGGTTCTGATGTGTTGAGCGGGCCGCGTCGGTGGGGTCAGGGAGAGGTTCCCGCGGCGGTGAGGAAGAAGGGCGGCCGTTCGAGAGTCTCGACACACGAGCTGTCGAGGCCCTCCGCGGTGCCCGACTCGATGAAGGCGGTGGTGACGTCGGCCATGCAGGTCCTGAAGGCGACGCCGTGTCCGGCGCCAGGAGCTACCAGGTGGGTGGACTCGCTCAGACCGTCGAGGATCGAGTCGCCCCAAGCCGGTGGCGTCACCGGGTCGAGTCGACCCGAGAGCACGAGGACCGGCTTCGCCGACTGCACCGGTTCGTAGTAGGTCTCCGGAACGTCGGCCTGCGGCCACACGGTGCAGGCGTTGGTGATCGTGCGGACCGAGGCCCTGCCGAGAATGCTGGCCGAAGCGGCCTCGTCGATCTCGGTCCGATCGATGCGCGGCACGTCTTCGGCGCAGACGACGGAGAGGAACATGCCGAAGTACATGGGCGCCGAAGAGAGCGGTTGCGCCAGGGTGATCAGCGTCTGAAAGTCGCCCGCTGCGGCGCGTTCGACGGTCAGCGGAATCAAGCTCGAAAGGTCCGGTGAGTAAAGCGCCCCCCGAATCGTCGAGCCGAAGACCTCGGCGCTGATCGGTATCTGGAGTCGTTCGCCCGTTCTGGGGTGCAGCACCTCTGCGTCGATCGGACCGCTCTCCAGTCGGTTGACGAGCTCACCCCAGGTCGATTCGAGGTCGCCGAAGCGCTCACTACACTCGGTGGAAGCGGCACAGTCTTCGAAGAGCAGCTCCAGTGCTCGCTGCGCATCGCGCCCCATCGGGAGGGGCAGGTTCATGCCCGGAGGCGCGACGCCGTCGAGGAGTGCCGTGCGAACGTGCTCCTCGTGGCGGCGCAGGTAGACGAGGCCCGCACGCGTGCCGTAGGAGCCACCGTAGACGTTGATCGTCTCGTAGCCGAGCGCTGCGCGGACGTCGTCGAGATCGTCCATCGCGATGCTCGTCGTGTACTTCGTCAGATCGGTGTCGGCGAAGCTGTCCCGGCACTCGGTGACGAGCTCACGCTCCATCAGGTCGGTCGACAGCGCGCGCTCGATGTCCTCGTCTTCGGCGAACGAGCACTGCAAGCCGTTGGACTCGCCTGTACCGCGCTGGTCGACGAGGACGATGTCGCGTCGCTCCCGGATCTTGTCGAGCCGGTTGCCGACGGCGGCTGCGAGCTCGCTCGCCGCTTGCCCGGGGCCGCCGGCGAGAACGAAGACGGGATCCGGCTCCGGGCGGCTCGCCTGGGCGGGAATGATGACGACGCGCAGATCGATCTGGCGCCCGGACGCGGCCTCGCGATCTTCGAACACGGAGAAGGCGCCGCAGCGAGCCGGAACGCTGAGGCCCCGGATGCGGCAGTTCTCGAGGGTGATGCCGCCCTCAGCGGGTTTTTCGGCCTCTTGGGCGCGCGCTGGATCCGACAGGACCGACGCGAGGAAAGCCCCGAACGCGTAGCCGAGGCCGAGGGCGAGAGCCCCTCGAAAAAGGGACTTGAAGGTGAGGGTGCGATTCTGGGAAGGTCTCATCACGAGGTCTCCGAGCAACTGTTTGGGTCAAGGCAAACAGTACTACGTGACGCCTTCCGAGAAGGTTGCGCACGATCTCTGCGCGACCTCGTCGACCGAACGAGAGGCCCGCGATGGACCGCACAGAGACTGACGAGAGGGGTTCCGAAGCCTCTCCGGGCGAAGCGAAAGTCCCCGAGAATCCAAGCCTGATGGCAGCGCTCGGCAACGGCCGGGTGATCTCGGTGGACGCGGAAAAGGGTCGGGCGGTGCTCGAGTACGAGGCTCTGCCGCAGTTCATTCACGCGGGCGGCGCCGTGCAGGGCGGCTTCGTGACCGGGTGGATCGATTCGGCGATGGCCCACGCCGCGATGGCGTACGGTGGCGCGCACACAGAAAGCTCCTGGTTCGCGACGCTCGAGGTGAAGATCAGCTTCTATCGCCCGGCGGTCCGAGGCATCTATCGTGCGGAGGGCTGGGTAGAGAAGTCGGGGCGCTCGGCGTGTTTCACCGGTGGCCGTTTACTCGACTCCAAAGGCCGCGTGATCGCTGCGGGGACTTCGACCGGCACGTGGGCGCCGCGACCCGGCGGTGACAAGCGCTGACGAAGGGCCGGTCAGAGTCTCGCGGTTCGTGAACCGCTGACAATCGTGAATCTCCGAGAATCGTGAAGCCCAGAGAGTCGCCAAGAAGGGCGCGTCACGAGCCCGCCAGGGCCCTGGCGAGTCACGAGCTTTCCACCAAGGAGTCGAAGAATGAGCAAGCCACTGAGGGAACAGACGGTGCTGGTGACCGGTGCCGGTCGAGGCTTCGGCGCCGCCATCGCTTCGGCCTTCGCACGCGAGGGGGCTCGCGTCGCGATCAACTATCGCAAGAGCCGCGCCGCGGCCGAAGGGCTCGCTGAGGTCTTGGGAGAGCGGGTGTTCGCGTTTCAGGCCGACGTTTGCGAACCGACGGACGTCGGCCAGATGGTGACCGAGATCGACGAGCAGCTCGGTGCGGTCACGACCGTGGTCCACAACGCTCTCGCCGACTACAGCTTCAACGGCGACGCGCGGGACACTCTCGAAAGCCTCTCTGGTGAAGCGCTATCGAGCCAGCATCAGACGGCGGTCACCGGTGCGCTCAACGTCCTGCAGGCAACCGTGCCGGCGATGCGCGAGGCGGGCTTCGGTCGCATCGTCACGATCGGCAGCAACCTCGTACAGAACCCCGTGGTGCCGTACCACGACTACACGGCGGCGAAGGCGGGCCTGCTGGCTCTCACGAGGACGGCGGCCGCTGAGCTTGGACCTCAGGGCATCACGGTCAACATGGTCTCGGGGGGGCTGTTGCGCACGACCGACGCGAGTGCGGCGACCCCCGAGCCCGTCTTCGACCTGATCGCCGAGAGCACGCCGCTGCGCTCGGTCACCACACCGGAGGAGGCCGCCGACGCCGTCCTCTTCTTCGCCAGCCCCTGGGCGCGCGCGGTCACGGGACAGAATCTGATCGTCGACGGCGGCCTCGTCTTCAACTGACGCGGCCTTCGGGCAATCCGTGCGCGGCGCTGGCGGGACCGAATCCTCGCGCCCGGGAGAGCGCCCACCTCCCGAGCGCGCGAGGGTTCGCGGCCAGACGTCGCCGCCGAGCGGCGACGACGCCTGTGCATCTCAGTTGCAGGTGTCGAAGGCCTGCGTGTCGGTGATGGCCCTCGCGGCATTGTCGAGCGGGTTGAAGTAGGTCTTCTGGTCGCCCGTCTGCGTGTCGGTGACGGTCAGCGTGTACTCGACCGTGGTCGTCGCGGCGGCGAAGAACCAGAATCGACTGCTGAACGAGCAAGCATCGAGCACCTTCAGCAGGATCTCGACGTTGTCCGGAGCGAAGAAATAGAACAGCCCCGAGTCCGTCGAGCCGAAGGGCACGACCCGTCCGACGCCACGGTTGTCCTGGAAGTCACGCCAGGCGACCTCGACGCGAAAGCGCCCGTCGTTCAGGCAGAGCGTCGTGTCGTCGGCCTCGCAGTTCGCGGCGGTCGCGCTGGCGACGAAAGACGACTCGGCGACCGGCACGGAGGGGCGAAGGACGTCGCTCAGGTCGACCCGGTCTGCGGCGCCGCTGGCGATTCGGTCCGGGCGATGCCGAGCGATCTCGGGCGCCAGGAGCGGGTCCTGACCTGCCGTGCGCCTGCCCAACAGGCTTCGGCCTTGCGGTCGGTGCGTCAGCTCCGACCGGCTCGCCGGGCAGGTCGCGAAGGCGTCTGTGTCGGCGACCGCAGGAGCGGCGTTGCCGAGAGGATTGAAGTACTCCTTGATGACGCCGGAGTCGGTATCGCGCACCGCGACCGTGTACTCGACGTCGGTGACCGCAGCCAGGAAGACCCAGAAACGTCCGTTGACCGGGCAAGCGTCGAGCACCTTGATCAGCATCTCGAAGTTGTCGGGCGCGAAGAAGTAGAAGATGCCCGAGTCGTCCGCGGAGAAGTCGACGACGCGCCCGTCGCCGACGTCGTTGCGGAAGTCCCTCCAGGTGACGCGGACCTCGAAGCGCATCTCGTTGAGACACATCGTCGTCGCGTTCGGCTGGCAGAAGCTCGTCTCGCGCTGGTAGTGCGAGATCGCATTGAGGCCGGACGCGTAAAGGCTCGTGCCGTCAGGGCTGACCGAGATCTGATCGATCTGCTCGATCGACTCCGACGCCACTTGCTGACAGCCGTGATTGGTGCTCGTCGAGCTCGAGAAGCACTCTCGAAAGCTCAGTGCTCCGTCCGAGGAGCGGCGCGAGAAGTGCGACAGCACGCTGTTGCCGCGCCCGCCGACGTAGAGGCTTTGCCCGTCCGGACTGACGGTGAGCGCGCGGACGTTGTTCAGAGCCGCCTGATTGGGGCTGAGCTCGCAGCTCGGCGTGCGGGACGGAGTTCCGGTGATGCAGTCGACAAAGACGAGCGAGCCGTCGGCAGCGCGGTCGAAGCGGAGCAGGGACTGCGTCGGAAACCCCGCTGCATAGAGGTTGCGGCCGTCGGGACTGACCGCGAGGGCCGTGTCGACGATCCGGTTCAGCAGGTCTTCGGCCACGTCGACGCACCCGGTCGTGTCGGGGGCGTCGCTGGACCAGCACTGCGCAAATCCGATCACGCCGGTCGAAGGGCTGCGTGCGAAGTGAATCAGCGCGTCGCGCCGTTCCGACGCCGTGTAGAGCGAGCGCCCGTCGGGGCTGAAGACGATCGGATCCATGGCGGAGATCGCATTCGTCGTGCCGATCAGGTCCACGCACCCCTGGAGCGGCTCGCTGCTGAAGCACTCGACGAAGGTGAGCGCGCCGCTGGTCGCGCGGGAGAAGTGACCGATGCCGCCGGAGTTGGCGGTGGAGACGACGTAGAGGTCGGAGCCATCGGGGCTCAGCCGGACCGTCGAGACGTCGTTCAGCACGTCGGCGCCGATGAGCGAACAGTCGAAGCCCGTTCGGTTGTTCGAAGCCCAGCACTGCACGTAGCGCAGGGAGCGGTCGGGCAAGACCTCGAACTCCAGGAGAGCGTCGCGGGCGACGACGTAGACGGAGCCGTCGTCCGAGCTCAGATCGATCGACGTCGGCAGATTGAGCGCGGTCGTGGGCACGGTGTCACACGAGTCGATCGACGCGTTACCGCTCCAGCACTGGACGAAGGTCAGCTCGCCGTTCGTTGCGTCGCGACGAAAATGGGCGACCGAGTTGTCGGTGGCGGCAGCGTACACGTCGCGGCCGTCGCGGGTGACGCTCACGCCCTTGAGAGCGCGCAGCGCGTCCTCGGTGGTCGCGGTGCAGTTGGCACCCGTGAGGTTCGTTTCGGAGCCGAAACAGTCGACGAATTCGAGGTCTCCGGTGGCAGCACCCGCGCTGGCGGCGAGGGCGATCCAGAGCAGGCTGGTGAAGACACTGGTGCAGAGAGCATTTTTCATGGGCGGTCTCATTCGATCTCGGGGCGCGCAGCACCCATTCCTGTGGGAGCAGGATGCCCGCGCGGCACCCCTCTGCCCTGGAATGGCGCGGCGCCCGATTCCGTTACGCCGCCGGCGCCGCCCGATCTCAAGCCCCCGTGCCGTGACGCCGGCGGATCAGCCCCGCCCCGACTCGCTCGCCTGACGCCTCGTCCGAAGCTCGGCTTCGGACCGCGCGAGCTCCCTCTCGAGGCGCAGCCGCTCGGCCTGCGACGCGTCGAGCTGCTGCCTCAGCTCTCGGGCCTCGGACTCGAGCCGTTTCAGCTCGGCGCGTTGGCTGAGATGCAGCAGAGCGAGAGCGGCAAGCAGGAGCAAACCCCAGAGCCGCCGGGCGCCGCTCCCGCGACCGGACGCCGCTCTCTCCCTTCGGCCGCTGAGCGTCGCCAGCTGCTCGCGGGCGTCGAGGGCGGCGACGAGCTCGGCGGATTCGCTCAGCCTTGGGGAGCGCTGAATCGCTGCGGCGACGATGCCCTCGTCTCGCGCGTTGAGCTCGCCGCGGATGTAGTCCTCGACGAGCTCGGTCTCGATCGCCTCCAGCGCTTCGAAAGAGCCGTCGTCCTGCAGGGCCGATCGCTCCAGCGTCTCGCGATCGTCTTCGCTCAGAGTCCCTTCGAAGTGCGCGAGCAGGCGCTCGCGCATGTCCTTGCGGTCGTCGCTCATGCGCCGGTCTCCTCGCTCGCGGGGAGACCCGCGTCGATCATCCAATGGAGGAGCTTCGCTCGGATTCGATGGACGCGGATTCTCAGCGTATTGGCGGCGACGCCGAGCTCCGCGGCCAGCGCGCGCCGCTGGACGATCTGGCCTCCCTTGGCGTGGTCGTAGTAGCGAACGATCAGATCGCGCTCCTTGTGACTGAGTCGATCGAGGCAGTCCTCGAGCATTCCGAGCCGCAGGTCCGTCGTCGTGTGTTTGCCGGGGACGAAGGGAGGGCGCTCCCGCTCGGGGGCCGCGGGAGTCTCGGCGCGCCGCTGGCGCAGGTACTCCTGGAAGACGAACCGCGCGACACCGACGGAGTAGCCGGCGACCCGTTCGGTCGGCACCTCGGCGCCCTCGTCGATCTTGCGAATGACTCGGTTCAGGGTCTCGTCGGCGAGTTCCTCGGGAACGGCGCAGCCGCGCCACTCGAAGAGCCGAATCAGCTTGTGGCGCAAGCGCTCGTAGAGGTGTGCCGCCTCCACGACGTCGTCATCGAGCAGCGCGAGAAATCGCCCGAACGCTTCTGGGTCGAGCGTCCAGTCGGAGGCACGTCTGCCACGCTGGCTCAAGATCCGGAATCTCCTGGGCTCGCGAAGGTGCGATCCGCTGCGCGCTCGGCCGCGAGCGCGACTCGGACGAGGCCCGCTTCGCGAGCGCGAACCGCGAGGCGCTCGAGCGTTTCCGGCGAGCCCGTGCGCACCGCTTCGGCCTGCGCGACGACGAGCTCCGCCTCGATCGCTCGGATGCCCAGCTCGAGCTCCCGGGCTTCCGCGGCGGTCCGCAGGCCGGCCTCGGAGACCGTTCGGGCGTCGAGCTGGCGGCGCAGCAGGGCGGCCCGCGCCAGGGCCAGGTCGCGCTCGAGCCGCACGGCGGCGAACTCGATGCGGCGCGTCTCGCCGGCCAGCGCCGAGCGACGCTCCTCCAAATCGCCACCGGTCGAGTCTTCCAAAGCGATTTCGAGGAGCACCGTGTCGGCTTCGATCTGCCGCGCCGGCACGCTCTGGTCGACGTAATACTCCCTGGCT
>JBCCLJ010000247.1:0-9517 GCA_039026915.1 Acidobacteriota bacterium | reverse complement strand
CGGGGGCTGCCGGCTCTGGAGATGCCTCGAGGAGCGCCGGTTCCGAGCGGCGGGAAACTGCTGGGGCGCTCTCCGGAGTTACTCGCCGTCGTGAGCCGAGCCCGTCTCTTGGCGACTGAGACGATGCCGATCTTGATCCAAGGCGAGAGCGGCACCGGTAAGGAACTCTTGGCGCGGCTCTGCCATCGGGCCAGCCCGCGACGCGACGCGGCCTTCCAGCCGGTCAACTGTGCCGCCCTGACGGAGTCCCTTGCTCTGGGAGAGCTCTTTGGCCATGTTCGTGGCGCTTTCACAGGCGCGGAGCGCGATCGCAAGGGCGCATTCGAAGAGGCCACGGGCGGCACCGTCTTCCTGGACGAGATCGGCGACCTTCATCCTCGAGCCCAGGGTATGTTGTTGCGCGTTCTTCAGGAGGGTGAGATTCAGCGACTCGGTGAGAACAAGGTTCGCAAGGTCGATGCTCGCGTGGTCGCGGCGACGCATCGAAACCTGGAGGACCGGGTAGCGGAAGGATCCTTCCGTCAGGATCTGTACTTTCGTCTGCGGGTCGGTCGGCTGCTCCTGCCGCCGCTTCGAGAGCGTGGCGCCGACGTCGAGCTTCTGGCGGAAGCCTTCGCGGCCGAGAAGGGCCTGCTGCTCACGAAGTCCGCTGCCAAGAAGCTGTCGAGCCTGTCGTGGCCCGGGAACGTCCGCGAGCTGAAGGCGACGGTCGAGGCGGCTGCGGCGATCGCTTCGGGTGAAGGACGCCGCTCGGTGGACCTCGGTGATCTCGGTCTCGAGCAGGACCGTGGCGAGAGCCGACTGGGATACCACGAGTGGCTCCAGGCGCAGCGTCGACGAAAGGTCTCAGAGGCCTTGGAAGCGAGCGACGGCAACCAGTCTGCGGCAGCTCGATCTCTCGGCCTGAGTCGTCAGGCGATGTCCTACCTGGTCCGAGAATTGGGTGTTCGAACCCGTTGATACCACCGTCGTCAGGCTTTGGCGGCAAAGGTCGTCAGCCCGACGTCGCCAAGTTCTGTCGCCTGGCATCCCACAGTCCCGAGAAAGTCTCTAGTTTTCTTGGGGCACAGCGTCGCTGAAATGACTGGTACAGGCCTTGCAAAAGCAGTCTTTGCGAGTGCATTCTTGCGCTCGGTGTTCTGTTTTTTTCGGGGGGTGAATCATGTTCCTGCATTTCAGAGATCGACGACAGAATGGCTTCACGCTCATCGAGCTGCTGATTGTCGTGGCGATCATCGGCATCATCGCTGCCGTGCTGATTCCGAACCTTCTCGACGCCTTGCAAAAGGCCAAGCAGAAGCGAACGATCGCTGACATGAAACTGGTCGGGACGAGCTGGTTCTCCTGGTTGACGGATCAGACGGCGGCCGCGGCCGCGGGCTCCTCGACCGCCACCTTGACCTGGTCGAGTTTCACCACCAAGAGCTATGCGGATCTGGTGACGGACCTGACACCGCTCTACGCCTCTGAGGTGCCGGAGCGGGACGGCTGGCGACGTTCTTTCGACTTCGCTGTCTCGACCGACCTGCAGGCGCCGATCCCGCTGGGCATTCGCTCTTCGGGATCCGACGGCACCTTCGATTCGACGACGTACGAGATCGGTCCTTTCGTGGCGACGGACTACTCGCAGGACATCGTCTGGGCCGGTGGCTTCTTCATCCGCTGGCCTGAGTCCTTCTGACGCCGACGAACGTCGCGGGAGCGCTCTGCGAAGAAGGATCCCGGGGCTAGCGCTGCGCGGGCGAGAGGGTTCCCGCCAGCTCAGGCGGTCTGTGCGGAGCGTCGAGCCGGACTAGTTTCGGAGAAAGCAAGTGAGTCGTTGTGAAGATCATCCTTGCTTTTTTCCTAGTTTCTGGTTGAATTCTTAGGTCTCCAATGAACTTTTTCGCTCATTGCGTTCCTTGAGGGATCACGCGAGAGCTGTGCAGACGGAGACCCCGCGATCCTGAGCGGATCTCCGTAGGGAGAGAGAGTGCGAGCGGGCGCCCCGAGTGGCCGTGGAGATCTCGTCGGCAGCGCCGACGCGGGCCGCGGATCGTGCTCCACCTCCCTGAAATCCGAGCCGGCCGGCGGCCTGCTCGAAATCCAAGAGCGCCCCCCTGCGATGAGCGAGTCGAACCGAGTCGGACGAAAGAAGAAGCTGATCACTCTTTCGGAGGTTTCCAGAAGAGCGAACGTGTCGATGCCCACCCTTCAGAAGTATCTGAAGCAGCACGCGAACAAGATCCCTTGGGACGGTGAGGGTCGCAAGCGCCGATATCCGCTCGAGGTCATCGACATCGTCAAGGAGCTCAAGAGCTCTGGACTCAAGGCGAGGGGACGCGGAACCGGTCGCCGAGCCAAGAAGGCGACGCCGAAGAAGTCCGAAGGACTGTTGTCGCTCAAGCGGATTCAGGAGCTGACGGGCATTTCCTATCCGACACTGCTGCGCTACGTTCGCCTGTACTCCGATCAGCTGCCGAGCGTCGGCTCAGGCCGGACCCGTCGCTATCGGCCGGAAGCCGTTCCCATCTTTCGTGAGCTGCGCTCCAAGAGCCGCGGCGGCTCCAAGGCGTCGGCAAAGACAACGGTCGACTCCGGTATGTCTTCCGCGCAACTGCGGCAGATCGACGGTCGCCTGGCACGGCTCGAGAAGAGTCAGGCGCTCCTGCAGCAGGAGATCCGCGAGCTTGTTCGGGTTCTCAAGAAGCCCGTCAAGATCACCGTCGGTCGCTGAGGCTCGCTCGACGGAGGTGGTCCCACCCCAAGGCTTGCATCGGTCGGGTCAGACCGCCGGCCTCGACGAGCCGCAGCTCGGTCTCCTCGAGCACGCGTCCGATCTTCGATGCCCCCAGCTCCGCCGGTGGCTGCGATCCCCGCGGCAGCGTGAAGAGGAGGACGTAGTCCTCGCCACCGCCCAGCTGTAACTCAGCCGGGTTCTCGCCGAGGCGCTCGCACAGCGAGCGATAGCCGGAGATTCTCGGCAGCGCGGGGAGGTCGATCTCCAGTCCGACGCGGCTGGCTCGCGCGAGCCTTCGTGCGTCGAGAGCCAAGCCGTCGGAGACGTCGAGAGCCGCCGAACGGCGACGCGTCGCAAGCCAGGCACCGAGTTCCAGCTGAGCCCTGGGCAGGAGGTGACGTCGGACCGCCGCCGCAGCGGTGCGGCGCTGCGCGGTGCCCGCAGCGTCGAAGATCTCGGGAAGTGCCACTCTGCGACCGCGGATTCGAGCTCCTCGGGCGACCAGGCGTTGGCCGAGAGCCGAGTCTCCCAGCGAGCCGCCGATCCATAGCCCGTCGCCGGGCATCGCTGTGTCCCGGCGCACGCAGTGCCCCTGCCGATGAGGCGAGCCGATTAGAAAAAGGACGGCGTGGCACGCCACCGCGCGGCTGAGATCGCCGCCGGCGAGCTCCGTGTCGTGCTTGTCCAAGGAGTTGAGCATGGACTCGAAGAAGCGCCGATGATCGAACCCCTCAGGCGCCGTCAGCGACAGAAAGGCCTGCCTCGGTCGAGCGCCCATGGCGGCGAGGTCGGACAGGTTGACCGCCAGCAGCCGACGAGCGATCAGGGCCTCGTCGAGGTCCGGCGGAAAGTGAACGCCGGCGATCTGCGTGTCGACCGTCGCGACGGTGCCGGTTCGCTGAGCTTCGAGAAGAGCCCCGTCGTTGCCGATGCGACGAGTCAGAGGACTCTGCTGAGCGAGCCACTCGAGCAGCTCGTCCTCCGAGCTCACTTTTCGTCCGTTGCAGGTTCGCCCGGTGCGGTGCGCAGGGCCAGCTCCAAGACCTGCTGGAGATTGGAAGCGAGATGGACCTGCACCTTGTTGCGAACGGCCCGCGGGATCTCGGGAAGGTCGCGGCGATTCGCTTCGGGGATGACGACCTGCTCGACGCCGGTCGCGAGCGCTGCGAGCAGCTTCTCCTTGAGTCCCCCGATCGCGAGGACCTCGCCCCGAAGAGTGATCTCGCCGGTCATGGCGAGGCGGCAGTCGACCGGTGTCTCCAACAGCAGCGACACGAGCGCCGAGGCGATGGTGATGCCGGCAGAAGGGCCGTCTTTGGGGATCGAGCCGGCAGGGACGTGAATGTGAATGTCGTTCTTGACGAAGAAGCTGTCGTCACCGCCGTGAGCGACGGCGTAGGCTCGCGCATTGCTCAGCGCTGCCTGTGCCGACTCGCGCATCACGTCGCCAAGTTGGCCGGTGAGAATCAGTTTGCCCTCACCGGGAAGCGCCACTGCCTCGATCAGGAGAATGTCGCCGCCGGCCGCGGTCCAAGCGAGCCCGGTGCTCACTCCCACCCGATCCCGGTCGAGCAGCTCTTCGCTGAAGTGGCGCGCTGGACCGAGCAGCTTCTCGACGCGGGCAGCGTCGATCTTGATCGGTTTGTCGTTGCCTCGGGCGATGCGGACGGCGACTTTGCGGCACAGCGAGCCGATCTCCCGCTCCAAGTTCCGCAGCCCGGCCTCCTTGGTGTAGGCCGAGATCACCTTCTTGAGTCCGGGCTCGGTGAAGGTCGCCCTGTCAGTCGGCACACCGTTCTCTTCGAGCTGCTTGGGGATCAGGTGCTTGCGCGCGATCAGCAGCTTCTCCTGATCGGTGTAACCCGAGATCCGCAGTACCTCCATGCGATCGAGAAAGGCCGGTTGAATCGGATCGAGGAGGTTCGCCGTGGTGATGAACATCACCTTGGAGAGGTCATAGGCGACGCCGAGGAAGTGATCGCGGAAGCTGTTGTTCTGCTCGGGATCGAGGACTTCCAGGAGAGCCGACGACGGGTCGCCACGGTAGTCGGCCCCGACCTTGTCGATCTCGTCGAGCATGAAGACCGGATTGCTGGTCTCGGCCTGCTGCAGACCCTGAATGATCCGACCCGGCAGAGCTCCGACGTAGGTTCGACGGTGACCGCGAATCTCGGCCTCGTCGTGCACGCCGCCGAGGGACAGTCGAACGAACTCGCGTCCGAGCGCCCGCGCAATCGAACGCCCGAGCGAGGTCTTGCCGACACCCGGGGGGCCGACGAAGCACAGAATGGGTCCGCGCGCGTCGCCTTTGAGCTTGCGTACGGCGAGGTACTCGAGAATTCGCTCTTTGACCTTCTCGAGGTTGTAGTGGTCGCGGTCGAGGACTTCCTTGGCGTGATCGAGATCGAGTCGATCTTGACTGAAGGTTTGCCAGGGCAGTCCGGTCAGCCAGTCGAGATAGGTCCGAATGACGGCGTTCTCTGCGCTGTCGGGGTGGCTCCGCTCGAGCCTTCGGACCTGCCGTTCGATCTCTTCGAGCGCCTCCTCCGAAAGGCCCTTCTCGGCCGCCTTCGTTCGGTACGACTCGATCTCTTCCGCGAGCTCGTCGCCTTCACCAAGCTCGTTGCGGATCGCTTTGAGCTGCTGGCGCAGGAAGTACTCGCGCTGGCTGCGATCCATCTCGCCACGGGCTTCCGAGCTGATCTGCTGTTGCATCTGTAGCAGCTGAACCTCTCGTTGCAGCAGCTCGTTGACTGCTGCGAGCCGCTCCAAGGGCTCGATCGTCTCGAGGATCTGCTGTGCCTCGACCATCTTGAGCTCGAGGTTCGACGCCGCCAGATCCGCCAGCCTGCCTGGGTCCTCGAGGTTGGCGGCGATGACCATGACCTCGGAGGAGATCGCCTTGCCGAGGTTGACGGCGCGCTCCAGGTTCTCTTTGACGCTGCGGACGAGCGCTTCGTGCTCGAGAGAGGCCTCTCCCTCGGTCTCTTCGATGCGTCGAATGCGCGCCTGCAGGAAGGGCTCCTCGCGACTGACGTGCTGAACCTCCGCTCGGGCGATGCCCTGAACCAGGATGCGGATGCGGCCGTCCGGGAGCTTCAGCATCCGCATGATGATGGCGGCCGTGCCGATGCTCTGAAGGTCGTCCGGACCTGGATCCTCCAGCGACGGATCCTTCTGCGGCGCCAGCAGAATGACGCGATTCTCAGCGAGCGCCTGGTCGACGGCGAGCACGCTCTTCTCGCGGCTGATGGACAGCGGCACGATGATGTACGGGAAGATCACCATGTCCTTGAGCGGCAGGACGGGCAGGACGTCCGGGAGGACCACTTCCTCCTGGTCGATCGCTGGTGTCGTCGTCGTAGTCGTCGTGTTCATGGCGCTCTGTCAGGCCCTTTCCAGTGCCGGCAGGATACACGCTTCCGCAGCCCCGAACGAGGCTCCCTTATGCCGACCGAAGACCCCGGAGCAGGTGGAGGAAGGCGAACCGGGGGCGTCTGCGCGCCGACGTCAGGAACGGAGCTCGAGCATCTTGCGCAGCTCACTCATGAACGCGTCGATGTCTTCGAACTCGCGGTAGACCGAGGCGAAACGCACGTAGGCCACCTGATCCAGCAGGCGCAACCGATCCATGACGAACTCGCCGAGCTCTTTGGTCGTGATCTCTCGGTCCTCGCGCTCCTGCAAGAGGGCTTCCGCCTCGTCGACGATCTCTTCGAGAGCGCGCAGCGGTACCGGACGTTTCTCGCAGGCCTTCAGGAGACCGGCGAGCATCTTGCTCCTGCCGAACTCTTCGCGCGAGCCGTCGGACTTGACCACCCGATAGGCGATCTCCTCGATCTGCTCGTACGAGGTGAACCGGCGGTTGCAGGCAAGGCATTCGCGCCGCCGGCGAATCGTCGCTCCATCGCGGCTCTCCCGCGAATCGACGACGCGGTCTTTGTGCGACGAGCAGTAGGGGCACTTCATCGCCGGTCACGCTGTTGGAGAAAGGAACGCCGAGCTTCGGGCGCAGGTGCGTTCACCGGAGGAAGCGCGCTCAGGAGCGTCCTTCGGGGCCGAGTGCAATCTGCAGCAGCAGCTTTTCGATGGCTTCGGAACCGGCCAGATCGCCGAACTCCTCGAGGCTTCCGAGAACGTCGCCGTTCTCGTCCTCGAGCTCGAAACGCACGGTGAAGCGCCGAGCCTTCTCGAGCGACTCTTGAGAGAGCGACAGGCGCATGTCTTGCGTCACCTGACGGCTGCCGTTCGTTCCCGCGTGCGCGGCTTCGCCACCGGCCTGAGGGCGAAGTCCCATCGTGTGTCGCCGGATCTTCTCCAGCTCGGCAAGAATGTCGACCTGCTTTCGCGACCCGCTGAGGTCGCCACGGTCGCTGGCCGGTGCCGCAGCCTCTACCGGCTGCGGTTCGGAGGCGGCCGGAGGACTCGTCGGCTCGGGTGGCGTCTCGGCCACCGGCTCCTCCGCTGGCGCCGGAGGTGTCGGCTCTGGAGCTGTTGCCAACTCTGCGGACGGGCTTTCGGTCGGCGCACCGTCGATCGACTCGGGGGGATGGGGCGCTGGGGCCTCCACGGCGGGAGCGACCGGTTCCGGTGCCGGCTCAGGCGCTACTGGCTCGCTCTCGCTACCGCGCTGACTTTCAGCGATGCGCTTCTTCAGCGACAGCAGGGTCAGCTTGGAGATGCCTTTGAGAGTTTCGAAGACGCCCTGTCCGCCGATGGCGGCCGCCTCGTAGGACGGCCAGTCGCCGGTGTTCAGAGCCTCGTCCATCTCCTCGACGGTGCAGATGTCGGGCAGGTCACGCTTGTTGTACTGGAGAACGAGCGGCAGCTGCGACGTCGACAGACCGATCTCGGCCAGGTTTTCCTCGAGGTTGCTGAACGACTCGATGTTCGCCTGGAGCATGGCGCGCTGTGAATCCGCGACGAAAACGACGCCGTCGACGCCCTTGAGCACGAGCTTCCGCGTCGTGTTGTAGAAGACCTGACCGGGGACCGTATAGAGCTGGATCCGCGTATTGAATCCCTGGATGCTGCCGACGTCGATCGGCAGTAGATCGAAGAAGAGCGTTCGATCGGTCTCGGTTTCGAGCGAGACCATCTCGCCGCGGGAGTCCTGACTCGTATGCCCGTAGATGTGCTGGAGGTTGGTCGTCTTGCCGCAGAGGCCAGGACCGTAGTACACGATCTTGGCGGCCATCTGCATGGTGCTGTAGTTGAAGAAGACCATCTCAGCGGGTGTCAGTGGGCAAGTTGTTCCGTGGGGGAGTGACTCAGTGGGCGAGGCGCGGAGTCGCCGAGCAGGTGGGTCGGGCCGCGCGGAGCTGCTCCGGCGGCTGAAGGACAGAAGCATAACATTCCCTCTTGTGCATGAGCAAGATTTGGTATCCCGGCTAAGTAGCTGACAACAAGGGAAGAAGCCGTGGTCGGTGCGGCGCATTCACGCTCACCGATTGGTTAGAATGGCGGCTTCGTACGTGCCGTTTACGGTGCCGAGACCCGCGGGAGATCCCGAGTTCGATGCCTGAGAGTCCCGAACAGAGCCTGAGCGCCCGAGACCGCGAGATCCTGCGCGGCATCATCGGCGTGTACCTGCTGAGCGGCGAGCCCGTGAGCTCGCGCCGCATGGCGAAGGACGAGCAGGTCGGACTGTCTGCGGCGAGTCTGCGCAACATCATGGCCGACCTCGAGGAGCTCGGGTATCTGCTCCAGCCCCACACGTCAGCGGGACGGGTCCCGACGGCGCGCGGCTATCACCTGTTCATCGACTCGCTGATGACGACCGAAGGGCCCGGCCCAGAAGAGCGCGAGGTGATCGACCAGCGGTTGAGCGAGACGGACGATCCCGAGTCGCTGGCCTCGGCCACCTCGGGGCTGCTCTCGGAGCTGTCGCAGCAGGTCGGGATCGTCGTCACGACGGACTTCGCCCGCGTCGTCTTGAAGTCCGTCGAGTTCGTGCCGCTGAGCGGCCAGAAGATCCTCTGTGTCGCCGTCGCAGCCGGTGGGTTCGTCGACCACAAGGTCGTCGAGACGGAGCACGTTCTGACCCGCGAAGAGTTGATTCGCGTCTCCAACTACCTGACGGAGCACTTCGGTGGGCTGTCGCTGCAGGAGATGCGGGACCGGCTCGTCGTCATGCTGCACGACGCTCGCAGCGAGGTGAACGAGCTGCTCTCGCAGGCCGCCGACCTCGCGCAGAAGGGGCTCAACTCTTTCGGCGGCAACGGTCTGGTGATCGAGGGCACGGAATCGCTGCTGAGTCACCCGGAGCTCGCCGACCTCGACCGCGTGCGGACGCTCTTCGACACCTTTGCCGACAAGGCGCGCGTCGTCGAGATCCTGAGCCAGTGCGTTCGTGGCGACGGTGTGCGCGTCTACATCGGTCAGGAGAGCGACCTGACGTCGCCGCTCGACTTCTCTCTGATCACGCGCACGTACGGTGCGGAAGGCCAAGCCGCCGGCAGCATCGGAGTCTTCGGTCCCTCACGCATGCCCTACAGCCGGCTGGTTCCGCTGGTGGAGTACCTGGGCGACCGGCTGTCCACCGCTCTCAGCTCGACTCTTTCGACCTGATGGCGGACCGCCGACGTTTTCGATCCCCGAAGAGTGTTGTAGGCTCGCGAGCTGTCTTCGCTTCGCCGACTGCCTTCCCATCGCATCCCTTGTTTCCATGACTGACGACGAAACGATCGAACCTGAATCCGAAGCCTACGACCTCGATCTCGAGGCCGACGAGGACGCTTCTGCGGAAGACCTCATCCGGGAGGCTGTCGAGGCCGTGGAGTCTCGCGGTGTTCCCCT
>JBCCLJ010000246.1:0-9620 GCA_039026915.1 Acidobacteriota bacterium | reverse complement strand
CCTCGACGAGGCCGGCGTAGTTCTCGTTCTCGAGGGCATCGACGGCGGCTCGAAAAACCTCCTGCGGTGAATCGCTCGCGAGGGCCGAGCCGGAGAATGCGGCGAGCAGCGCGGTCGCGCAGAGAAGAACAGCGAGCTGGTGATGTCGAGCCTTCATTACTTGATTCCCAGTGCGAGCCCAAACTCGACGTCGAACGGGACCTCGAGAGACTCCAGCTCGTCGAACCACACGAGGTCGAGAACTGCCGGCCTCGTCGAGTTCTCGATGTAGAACTCGAGCTGCGTCCGACTCCCCATCGTCATGGTGCTCTGACCGTTGATGTCGATTTCTTCGCCGTCGGCGGTCTTGAAGTGAAGCTCCGAGATGCGGTCGGCCGTCTCCGCCTTGGTTTCCAACACCAGGCTGTAGCCGCCGTACTCCTCGTCCTCGCCTGCCTTCTGCACCAGAAACGTGTCGCCGGCCGCTTGGAACTCGGTACCCTCTTTCGCAGCAAAGCCCTTGACCGTTCCGGACTGCGCTTCACCGGCGACGCGTAGCGCGAGCTTGCCTCGCGCACGGAGAGACTTCGTGCCGGCGCCGGGTCGACGCGCGTTGCTGAACTCGATCATCCCGGCGCGGCCGTCCTCGCTGACGTCCGGGAAGAAGCCCCAGTCGACGTCCTCGAGCAGCGAGGTGCCGTCGTCCTGGGTCAGCGATTCGAGCTCACAGCCGCTGCTGTCGATCTCGACGAGCTGCACTCCGCTCGGAACATCGAAGCCGAGGGCCACGGTGAGGCCGGGCCCCGTGTCGAAGGCGCGGATTTCGCTGCCGTTGCGCCCCATCCCCGGGCCGACGATGCGCAGCCCGGTCACCTCGACCGACTGCGCTCGTGCGCCCGGCACAGGGTTGAAAACTACGGTACACAGCAAGACTAGAAGGGCTCCGAAGCGGCGTGCTTCGAGCCGTTGAACCTCGTGCATGGACTCCCCCCTTGTTTGTCCTCGAGCCGCGTGCGGCCCAGCAACTTGTCGTCGTACAAATAGACAAACGACGAAGCGGAGCAAAAGGAGACAAACTGCTTCGGACGAAGTCCAACTGCGAGGGTCAGGTCTGCCGAAGGGCGATGAGCGGATCGACTCTGGCCGCGCGCCGGGCGGGTGCCCAGCTCGCGAGAGCGGCCACCACGATCAGCGCGCCCACCCCGACGACCATCGACACGGGGTCCCAGCTGGACACGTAGAGAACACTTTCGAGGGCCTTGCCCAGAGCGAAGGCACCGAGCAGGCCCAGACCGGAACCGGCGGCCACGAAGCCGAGCGACTCGGTGAGCACGTTGCGGGCGATCGTGCCGCGGTCGGCGCCGAGAGCCATGTGAAGGCCGATCTCACGCGTGCGCTGCCCGACGCGATAGGCGATGAGGCCAGCCAGTCCCGTGCCTGAAAGAGCGAGTGCCAGCAGGGCCATCGCGGCGAAGACGCTGCCTCCTGCGCGGACCGGCAGGAGCATCGTGTCGCGCTGGCGCACGAGCGTCGTGGAGTCGACGAGGAAGGCGCCGGGCTCGAGCGCCTGAACGCGCGCGGCGGCCTTCTCCAGGAGTCCGTCGGCTCCCGTGCGAGAGCGAAAGGCGAGCAGGCTGTAGGAACCCGCGGACTGGTCCCAGGCGAGGTGGACGAAGGGGCGGGTCATCTCGCCGGGCGTGATGACCTTGTGATCTTCGATGACGCCGACGATCTCGATCTCCGACGAGTCGGCGATGTTCATGCGGAATCTCTTGCCGACGGCGCCTTCTTCAGGCCAGAAGCGGCGAGCCATCTCGCGCGTGACGACCGCGACGCGAGGTGCTCCCGCGCGATCGCGGGAGTCGAAGAGGCGACCTTCGAGCAGCTGGGATCCCATGACGTCGAAGTAGCCGGGATCAGCGTAGGTGATCTCGAGCTGCAGCGGCGGATCGTCCTCGGTCTCGCGATGTCCAGGAATGAAGAAGTTCCCATTGACCATGTTGAGTCCCAGCGGAATGCGCGTGGTCAGCCCAGCGGCCTCGATCTCCGGCTCCGCGGCGAGCGCGTCGGCAAGTGCACGGAAGCGCTCGCGCGCCTCCGAGCGGTCGAGATCGAGAGCATCCAGATCGAGGGTCAGCACGCCGACGGGCTCGGCCTCGAAGCCGAGATCGACGTCGCGAGCGGCGCCGACGCTGCGGGCCATGAGCGAGGCGCCGATGACGAGAATCAGCGAGAAAGCGACCTGGAGGACGACGAGCACCGAACCCAGGGAAGGCAGCCGCCGTGAGCCGCGGCTGTAGCCGGTGCCAGCCTCGGCCTTGAGCGCCGGTACCAGGCTCGTGCGTGCGGCCTGCAGCGCCGGGATCGAGCCGCAGATCAGCGCCGTGAGCGCGGTGAGGCCCAGGGCGAAGAAGAGGACGGGACCTCCGAGCTCGTAGTCGAAGTTCGGGGAGATCGGCAGGTCGAGCTCTGCCGTGGCCAGGAATCTCAGCGCGACGAACGCGATCGCCAGGCCGGAGAGGGCGCCGACAGCGGCCAGCAGGGAGCTCTCGGCGAGAAGCTGGCGCAGCAGCTGGCGCTGCGAGGCACCGAGCGCAAGGCGCACGCCGATCTCGCGGCGTCGCGCCACGGCGCGGGCGAGCAGCAGGTTGGCGAGGTTGGCGCAGGCGACGAGAAGTACGAGACCGACCATGACCAGCAGGAGGCCGGCGCCCGGCAGCAGGGTGCCGTCGATCGAAGGGTTGACGAGGACCTTGCTCGTCGGCAGGACCGTGGCCGTGAGCTTCTCGTTGCTGTCCGGATGTTCGCTGGCCAGGGCCGCCATCAGCGTTTGCAGCTCGGCCTGCACCCCGGCGGAGTTCTGGCCGTCCGCGAGTCGGCCGGTCAGGGTCAGGAACCGATAGCCGCGCCAGTCGAAGAGCGAGGCGCCGCTCGGCCGCCGTCCCTGGTTCTCGATCTGTCCGGCCGGCTCGACCAGCTCGAGCTGGGCTGCCGGCACGAAGAGCTCCGCTTCGATGCCGCGCAGCAGACCGTTGAAGCCCTGTGGCAGGACCCCGGCGATGGTGAAGTCGGCGCCTCCAATTCGGAGCGAATCGCCGATCGCCGACGGGTCCTGCGCAAAGGCGCGTTCCCAGTAGCGGTGGGTGAGGAGCACGACGGGAGCCGCTCCGCGCTCCTGCTCCTCGGAGAGGAAGCGCCGGCCGTGCTGGGCGTCGACGCCGAGCATCTCGAAGTAGCCCGGTGTCACGATCGAACCCACCTCGAGACTCGGTCGACCGTCACGCTCGACGTTCATCAGGGCGAGGGAGTAGCCGGCGAGATCGCTCAGAGACTCCGAGCGCTCTCGCAGGTCGCGCCAGTCGGCGATCGAGTTCGTGCCGAACCCCTCCGAGTTTTCGCGCCGGGTGTAGACGTTGACCAACTGTTCCGGAGCGTCGACCTCGGGCCGGTCGAAGAGGGCGGCGTGCAGCACCGAGAACATCGTCGTGTTGACGCCGATACCGAGTCCGATCGAAAGCGCCGCGACGGCAACGAGTCCTGGGCTTTTCTGTAGAACGCGAACGCCGAGTTTCAGGTCTTGTCCGAGGCTCATGTCAGGTCTCCCTCTTTTGGCTAAAGGAGTTACGCAGATCCGCGGCGGTTGTTACGAATCCCTCGCGTTCCGGGCGAGGCCGGGCGCCGATCGACTCCGTTAGTCTGGGATCCGGGAGGAGAGGAACGGTGGAAGCCAAGAGGCATCTGGGGCTCTTTCAGGCCACGGTCGTCGGTGTCGGTGCCATCGTCGGAGGCGGCATTCTGGCGCTTGCCGGCGTCGCCTTCTCGACGGCCGGACCGGCAGCGATGGTCGCCTTTTCGGTCAACGGCGTCATCGCGCTGCTCACCGCCGCCAGCTTCTCCGAGCTCGCTCGCCGCTTTCCCGAGTCGGGTGGGACCTATACCTACGCCAAGAAGCTCCTGCCGATCGAAATCGCCTACGTGGTCGGCTGGATCGTCTGGTTCGCGTCGATCGTGGCGGCCGTGCTCTATGCCCTCGGCTTCGCTGCCTTCGCGAGCGAGGGTCTGCGCCGCGTGGCGGGCCTTTGGAATCGCGACGCGTCCTGGCTTTCCGACGCCCCGCTGCTGTTGGCCCTCGCCTGCCTGGCAACGCTCGGCTACGCGCTCGCTCTGGTCCGTCGCGCCGGCGGTGGCGACACGGTGGCGACCCTCGGCAAGGTGCTCGTCTTCTGCATCCTCATTGTCGGCGGTGCGGTGGCCTGCGCACGCACGCCCTCCGATGAGTGGGCCGCGCGTCTCGTTCCTTTTTCACCCGAAGGCCCGTTCGGGATCGTGCAGGCCATGGGCTTCACCTTCATCGCACTGCAGGGCTTCGATCTCATTGCGGCGGTCGGCGGCGAAGTGCGAGATCCCGAGCGCAACCTGCCACGCGCGATGTTCCTTTCTCTGGTCATCGCTCTTCTCATCTATCTGCCGCTCCTCTTCATCATCGCCACGGTCGGCTCCGACGAACGCGGGGTTGCCGCGGCAGCGCAGGACAACAGCGAAGGTCTCGTCGCGGTCGCCGCCGAGCGCTTTCTCGGTTCGCCGGGCTACTGGCTCGTCATTGGCGCCGGTTTGCTGTCGATGCTGTCGGCGCTGCAGGCGAATCTCTTCGGCGCGTCCCGGGTCGCCTTCGCCATGGCGCGCGACCGCAACCTGCCGCGCCAGCTCGGGCGTCTGAGGGCGGGGAGCGGCTCGCCCGCGATCGCCGTGGTGGTGACGGCCGGCATGGTCCTCGTCGTGATCCTGGCGGTCGGCGAGGTTTCGGCGGCCGGTGCGGCGTCGAGTCTGATCTTCCTGCTCTCGTTCGCGACGGTTCACTGGGCCGTCGTCCTGCTCCGTCGTCGCTCGTCGCAGCCCTTCCCGTGGACGGCTGCGGTTGGCCTCGTCTGCTGCGTCGGGCTCGCCCTTTTTCAGGCCTTCGTCGTTCCCGCCGCCGGCATCGTCGTGACCGCCTGGTTGGCGCTCGGGCTGATCATCTATCTGACGTCGCTGGCCCCGGGTGCGCGCCTCGCGGATGTCTCCGCAGTCGCCACCGATCCGGAGCTCGCGAGCCTTCGCGGGCAGAGTCCGCTGACGCTGGTGCCGATCGCCAACCCGGCGAGCGCCCACCGGCTCAGCGCCTTCGCTCGGCGACTCCAGACGCCGGGTGGACGCACACTCCTGCTTTCGGTGATCCCGACCGCGTCGCGCGATGAGCTGGACCGCGTCTCCGACGCAGGACGAATCCTCGAAGCGACGCTGGCCCAGGGCATCGCTGCGGGTGGGCACGTCGAGACGCTCTTCTCGGTCGCTCCCGAGCCGTGGACGGAGATTCGTCGTGTTGCCCAGCAGCATCAGTGCGAGACCGTCGTCGTCGGGCTGCCGAAGCTGACCGCGGCCGGTGTGGAGGACCGTCTCGACTCGCTCCTCGTCGGGTTGCGCTCGCACGCGGTCGTGCTGCGAGCGCCCGACGACTGGCACGTGCGCTCGGTGGAGAGGGTGCTGGTCCCGATCGGCGGTCGTCGCGATCAGAGTTACCTGCGCACGCGGCTGTTGGCCAGCTTGCGCAGAGAGCGAGACGTACGCCTCCGCTACCTGCTCGTGCTGCCGAGGAAGGCTGGTGAAGAAGAACAGGCGGAGGCCGAAGCGGAAGTCGCGCGCCTGGGGCGTGACGAATCCTCGGGGCCGTTCGAAGTCGTCGTCGTACGGCGCAACAACGTCGCCGGGGCGATTCTCGAAGAGGCGACCGAATGCGATCTGGTCGTCCTCGGCAGTCCGCGCGGATCCGGCTCGATACTCACCGGCCTCTCCCGCCACGTGGCGCAGCAGAGCGATTTGCCGCTCGTCCTCATCCGCTCTCGCCGCGGTGCTCTGGTCGGCGGGTGATCCGGCTCAGAACCAGCCTTTGCGCCGGAAGAAGACGAAGAGCCCACCGGCGAGGGCGACCATTGCGCCGAGCAACACAGGGTAGCCGTACGGCTGGCTGAGCTCCGGCATGTTTCCCGGCAGGGAAGTGTCGAAGTTCATGCCGTAGAGGCCGACGAGGAACGACAGCGGCATGAAGATGGTGGCGATGACCGTCAGGATGCGCGTCGTCTCGTTGACCTGATTGCTGGTCGACGAGAGATGCGCGTCCATCAGTCCGGCGGCGATCTCTCGGCAGCTCTCGAGCTGGTCCGCGGCCTCGAGCGCATGGTCGTGGCAGTCCTTGAGAAAGGTCTGCGTCGACTCGGTGATGTGAGGCCACTCGCCGTTGGCCAGCGAGCGTGTGACTTCTCGCAGCGGTCCGATGGCGCGGCGCACTTCGCGCACCCGCGCTCGCTCGCGCAGGATGCGCTCGACCGGGTCGGCGTCGCGGCCGGGAGGCCGGCGCAGCTCTTCCTCGAGGAGCTCGAGATCTTCTTCGAAGCGGTCGAGCAGCGGCATGTACGAGTCGATCGTTGCGTCGATCAGGGCGTAGGCCAGATAGTCGTGAGCCGACGATCGGAGGCGCCCCAGCGAGTTCCGTAGCCGATGTCTGACGGGCGTGAACGGGTCCCCGTGGCGCTCCTGAAAGGTGATGACGAAGCCGTCACCGAGGAAGAGACTGATCTGCTCGCGCGTCAGGTCTTCTTGAAGTTGCTGGATGACGACGAAGAGCTGGTCGTCGAAGAGGTCGACTTTCGGGCGCTGCGGTGCGTGCACGACGTCTTCCATGGCGAGTGGATGCAAGCCGAAGTGCTTTGCGATCTGGCCGAGCAGCTCGCTGTCGGCGAGTCCCTGGACGTCGACCCACATCACCGCTGTGGTGCCGCGATCGAGTGCCTGGAGGTCGAGCTCGCGCTCCTCCAGGGCACCGGCGTCGTAGCGCACGACGCGCGCCTTCGTTGCCTGAGCGTCCTCGGACGGTTCGAGGATGCCGGGGCGGGAGCCGATCTTGGCTCGGTGCTTCTGGCGTCGAAAAAAGCCGAGTCTGCTGCTGCTGTCGTCCATGGCTCTTGGCGATCGTCTCAGTGTCGGTGGGAGCGTTCAGCGTACAGCAGACCTCGGTAGTTTCCCTGATGCCGCGGAGCCGATGGCCCTTCCTACACTCCTTTCATGGTCGCACTCGAAGCTCTTCCTGACGCCTCCGCCCGGCGCCGTTTTGCCGCGCTCCAGGAGCGGCTGCTGCCGCTGTTCGAACGGCAGTTCTCGGATCGCAACGCGCCCCGCACCGTCGTCGTGCTGCCGAGCCTGACTCTCGATGAGGACACGCTGAGCAAGATTCACGGCGTGCCTCACTACGAGGAGCGCATGCTCTGCCTGTTGCTCCTGCTGCGGCTGCCGCGCACCCGCGTCGTCTATCTCAGTAGCCTGCCGATCTCGGAGTCGATCGTCGACTACTACCTCCATCTCCTGCCGGGCATCCCAAGCGTGCACGCGAAGCGACGCCTGACGCTGATCAGCTGCCACGACGCTTCGCACCATCCTCTGGCCGGCAAGCTGTTGGAGCGCCCCCGCTTGCTCGACCGCGTGCGGTCGGCGATCGGGGATCCTTCGAAGTGCCACATGAGCTGCTTTACGGTGACCGACCTCGAGCGCCGGCTGGCACTCGAACTCCAGGTACCGATCTACGGCTGCGATCCCGATCTCTCGGACTGGGGCTCCAAGTCCGGGAGCCGCAAGCTCTTTCGCGAAGCGGGACTCGATCTGCCGGCCGGTAGCGAGGATCTGCGCGACGAGCAGGACGTGGTCTCGGCTCTCGTCGAACTTGCCCGGGAGCGGCCCGATCTCCGTAAGGCGGTGGTCAAGCACAACGACGGCTTCTCGGGAGCCGGCAACGCTCTCTTCACCTTCCCCAAGGAGCGCAGCGGCGCTGCGATCGGCGAGGCGCTGCGCACGTCGCTGCGCTACGACGACCCCGACGAGCGGCACGACACGTACTTCGCCAAGTTCGAAGAGATGCAGGGCATCGTCGAGGAGTTCGTCGCGGGCAGCGGCAAGGAGTCGCCCTCCGCACAGATGCGCATCGACCCGAGTGGCCACGTCGAGGTCGTCTCGACGCACGATCAGGTGCTCAGCGGTCCCAACGGACAGGAATTCAGCGGCTGCACCTTCCCGGCGGCGCCGGACTACCGGCTCGAGATCCAGGAGCAGGGCCGCCGCGTCGGCGAGGCGCTCGCCGCGAAGGGCGTCATCGGGCGCTTCGCCGTCGACTTCCTGTCGATCCCGGAGTCGGACGGCTGGCGTCACGTGGCGATCGAAGTCAATCTCCGCAAGGGCGGCACGACGCATCCGTTTCTCGTCCTGCAGTTCCTCACCGACGGTCACTACGACGACGAGACGGGCCTCTTTCTGACGCCCTCCGGTGAGCCTCGGTACTACTACGCTTCAGACAACGTGCGCAGCGACGGTCTGCAGGGCTTGACCCCTCTGGATCTGATCGACGTCGCGGTCGAGAGAGACCTACTCTTCCACGGCTCCCGCCAGACGGGGCTCTTTCTCCACCTCATCGGCGCTGCATCGGAGTTCGGCAAGCTCGGCATGGTGTGCATCGCCGAGTCGGCCGAGAAAGCCGCCGCCACCTACCAGCGGAGCCTGGATTCGCTGGCGGGTCCGGTCGATTGAAGGGTCCCCCGGCAGCGCCCCTGGACCTTCACGCCAGGGTGAGGCTCTCCAGGACGATGCAGGCGCTGTCGACGTCCTCGTCGCTGACGTCGAGGTGGGTGACCATGCGCAGGACTCCGCCGCCGAGGTGGCTGACGCGCAGACCGCGCTCGCGGGTCTGCTCGAGAAAGTCGTTCGTGCGCTCGGCGTCGGCGAGGCGGAAGACGACGATGTTCGTCTCCACCGGGCTGACGGCGCCGGCCCAAGGGCGGCTGGAGACGCAGTCACCGAGACGTTCCGCCTTGGCGTGGTCCTCCTCGAGACGCTCGACGTGGTGGTCGAGTGCGTGAATCCCCGCCGCTGCGAGGTACCCGGCCTGGCGCCAACCGCCACCGAAGCGCTTGCGGACGCGCCGCGCCTCGTGAATGAAGTCGCGCTGGCCGATCAACAGAGAGCCGACCGGGCATCCCAAGCCCTTGCTGAGGCAGAGCGAGATCGAATCGAAGAGACTGCCGACGTCCTTCGGTGCAGTGCCTTCGGCGACGAGTGCGTTGCAAAGCCGCGCTCCATCGAGGTGGTAGGCCAAGCCGTGCTGACGGGCGATCTCGCCGATCGCTCGCAGGTCCTCGAGCGGCAGCACGCGCCCGCCGCCCTTGTTGCTCGTGTTCTCGATCGCGACGAGCCGCGTACGGGGCAGATGGATGTCCGGAGGATTGATCGCGTTGGCGATCTGCGCGGGGGTGAGGGTGCCATCGTCGTCTCCGACGAGCTTCGCCGAGACGCCCGAGTTGGCCATGATCCCGCCGCCCTCGTACACGTAGATGTGGGCCATGTGGTGGCAGATCAGTTCGTCCCCGGGCCGCGTGTGCACGTTGATGGAAATCTGATTCGTCATCGTGCCGCTGGCACAGAAGAGTGCGGCTTCCATGCCGAAGAGATCGGCGCTCTTCTCTTCGAGCATCACGACCGTCGGGTCTTCGCCCAGCACATCGTCGCCGACCGGCGCCTTCATCATCGCCTCGAGCATCGACGGCGTCGGGCGGGTCACCGTGTCACTG
>JBCCLJ010000245.1:0-9632 GCA_039026915.1 Acidobacteriota bacterium | reverse complement strand
GTCCCGTTGCATCGACTGCCGTCGTCACCTCCGAGACTGAGGACGCACGATGAGTCACAGCTACCGCGCCGTCGGTTGGACACCCAGCAAGAAGCGCTATGACACCGTACTCGTCGGCGGGGTCCTCCTCTATCTGTTGTGCTTCGTCGGGCTCGGACTGGCCTTCTTTCCGGAGACGACTCCGGAAGCCCAGGTCCTTCGCGCCTTCGGCACCGGTGCCTTTCTCCTGCTCCACGTGATTCTCGCGATCGGCCCTCTGGCACGGCTGGACGCTCGGTTTCTGCCGCTGCTGTTCAACCGGCGACATCTCGGCGTGACGATGTTCCTGATGGGGCTCGTACACGGTGCCTTCTCGATCGTGCAGTTTCACGGCCTTGGGACTCTGAACCCCCTGGTCAGCGTGTTCGTTTCCAACGGTCGTTACGACAGCGTGTCGCAGTTCCCGTTTCAGCCTTTGGGTCTCATCGCTCTCTTCATCCTCTTTCTGATGGCTGCGACGAGCCACGACTTCTGGCTCGCCAATCTGTCGGCTCCCGTCTGGAAGAGCCTGCACATGGGCGTCTACGTTGCCTACGCACTGCTCGTGGCCCACGTAGCACTCGGGGCTCTCCAGCAGGAGCGTCATCCTGCGTACGTCGTCGCGCTGTGCCTGGGCGTGCTGACTTTGGTGAGTCTGCATCTCGCGGCCTCGCGGGCAGGAGAGCCCGAAGAGCTCGACGCTCTCGAGGAAGAATTCGTCGACGTCTGCGGAGTCGAGGAGATTCCCATGGACCGCGCACGGATCGTCAGTGCGGCGGGTGAGCGTGTGGCCATTTTCCGGCACGAAGGCGGGCTCTCCGCGGTCTCCAACGTGTGCCAGCACCAGAACGGCCCGCTCGGTGAGGGGCGGATCATCGACGGCTGCATCACCTGCCCCTGGCACGGTTACCAGTATCGACCCGAGGATGGTTCTTCGCCGCCGCCCTTCACCGAGAGGATTCCTACCTTCCGCGTGCGCGTCGACGGAGATCGTGTCCTCTTGTGTCCGCAGCCTCTGCCGGCGGGTACGCCCGTGCCGCCCGCAGCCCTCGGAGGCACAGCATGAGCAGGTTTGTCGAACCTCCTCCGCACTCGGACGAGGACTTCTACGTCGGCTACCTCTCTCCCGCGCCCGCGGGGACGCGCCGTTTCGTCACTCGCATCGTCCTCGCTCTCCTGCTCGGCGCGGCGGCGCTCGCCTCCGGGCTTTCCTTGCTCCAGTCGCGCTTCGATGCCGGCACCTTCGACTTCGGCAACGTCACCGAGCACGTCGGTACGCTCGAGATCGATCCGGTCGTTCGCATCGTGCCGCAGGACGGCTCGCAGCCGCAGCTTCTGGTGGGCATCGGTAAGCACTCGGCGTCCTATGAGGGAGTGCAGCCCGGCCAGTCGGTGACGGTTCGCGGCACGACCATCGAGTCACCTGCAGGTCGCATGATCGAGGTCGTCGACATCGTCGCCAGCGAATCGACTCCCCGTGGGAGCTCGTCAGCGATCGATCTCGCGGAGCGGGTGCTCGACGGAGAGATCGTCGACTCGAAGTGCTTTCTCGGAGTGATGAAGCCAGGCCGCGGCAAGCTGCACCGGGCCTGTGCATCGCTGTGCATTCGGGGTGGGGTGCCGCCGGCGCTCTTCGTTCAGGAGGACGAGCCGAGGCTGTATCTCCTCGTCGAGAGCGAGGGCACTCTCGAGCCGACCGACTGGCTCGACGTGGTTGGCGAGCCCGTGTCGGTGCGAGGCCGCACCTTCGAGCGCGGCGGGCAGTGGTTCGTCGAGACGACGCGGAGCGCGGTGGTGCGGCGCTAGAGCGTCGCGCCCGCCGCCTCGGTCGAGCCGAGCGGTGCCGTCGCTTCGAGTACGGTCGAGACCAACACCTCGAGGTGCAGGATGTCCGGCGGCTCGTCGCAGCGGCGAGCGGTTTCGTCGCGGAAGTGGCGCTGGGCGGGCAGGGACTGCCACTGCCGACCGGCCATCTCGGAGCCGAACCAGAGTCGGTGGACGAACGTCCTACCGTCCTCGGTGCGGAGAACGCTGGTTTCGATCGCATCGGGGTCGATCTCTCGTACCGCGCGCAGCCAGTGGCGCACGGTTTCTTCCTGGGAGCGTTCGAGACCTGCACGTACCCGGTAGCGGATCTCGACGTGGGGCGTCGGTACGGGCCGCCAGCCGGCGGAGAGAAGGGAGTGCGAGCCCTGAGGACGAGCTCGAAGCGAGAGTTCCGGGAGAACCTGCGGACGAGGGGCTTCGACGAGTTTCACGAGAGCGCTCCTTTTAGTGCATACCAGTCGGTATGTACGCGTGCGAGCGCGAGGGGTTGCGAGAAATCGACGCAGTCTCGCTCTGATCTGAAGCGGCTGGGCCGAGAAAGCGCTTCGACTCAGTCGAACTCGGACTCGGCGCGCGTCGTATCCACCCAGGCGGCGCACGTATCGCGCAGTCGCTCCTCGTCGCCGGCGAGAGCCTCCGAGGTGAACGTCCCGATCGTCTCCGCTTCGACGCCCGCGTTGCGCAGACCCTGTCGCACGGCGGCGACGAGGACCAGCGGGTTCGACGTCCTCAACCCGATACGTACCTGTGGAAATCGTGGACGGTCAGGATCGGAGGGAGAATTCATCTCGAAGGAGGCGGGGCCGCAGACGGTGGCGGGTGCAAGCGGTGCCAAACAGGCATTCAGAAGTGCCGGAGTGGCCGAGCGGGCGGGCGATACTGCAAAGACCGGTCGAGTCTGTCCTCGGTTACGGTCCCTGAGAAATCAGAGAAAGGCGAGTGCACATCGCACTACGTGGCGCCAAATCAAAACGTTGCATCCTGAGAGCATGCAAGGATCATGCAGTGTCTACGAAGCAATCCCCGCTTCTGTCACATCTCGTCCGAGCTTCTGCAGAACGAGGAAGGTCAGGTCATCGGGATAAGGGCCGTCGTCGACCCAGGAGCTGGCGACACGGTCGAAGTGCTCGATGACCTGGCGCGCGCTCTTGCCAACGCATTCGGCGAGGCACCGCTGGACGCGCCCGTACCCGAGCGCGTCGCCGTCGGCGTTCAGCAGCTCCGGGAAGCCGTCGCTCAGTAGGAGCAGCGTGTCTCCTTCGCTCAGCTCGGTGATGCGGGTGAGGTAGCCCTTGTCCTGAACGATCGCGCCGAGCGGCAGAGAAGGAAGCAGGAGCTCCTCGACGCGCTGGTCGTCGCGCCGGAGAATGTAGGCGGGAGGCATGCCGGCGCTGGTGTAGCTGAGGACGTTGCCGCGGAGCCGGACGATCCCCATGGCGACGTGCACGCCCGGGAGCCGGAGGTCGCGGAGCGCCCGACTCGATTCGCGCAGAAAGATGCGCGCGTCCTTGGTGTCGGTGAACGCAGCGATCATGCCTTTGACGAGGGAGACCATCGCCCCGGCCCTGGCGCCGTGGCCGGTGACGTCGGCGATCGCCAGAGTGAGAAGTCCGGCCGGCGAGAGCCGGGCGTCGTAGAAGTCGCCCGCCACCTCGGTGGCCGGCACCATGTGTGCTGCGATCTCGAACCCGTCCAACTGCGGCAGCTCGTGGGGCAGCATCGACATCTGGAGTGCGCGCGCTTCTTCCAGCTCGAGCCCCTTGCGTTCGTTCTCGCGCGCCAGCGCCCGCTGTTCGAGCTCGCTCTCCCTCGCTTTCAGCTCCTGCTCGAGTGTCTTCTGGGAGAGCTCTTCCACCTGGGCCAGCTGCTCTCGCAGGTTGCGGGCGAGCCGGGAGATGTGGAACGCGAGGTAAACGGACGCCGAGACGAAGAGCCCTGCAGCTCCCCAATAGCCCACGGGGAAGAACTCCCAAGGTGAGGGCAGCCAGCCGAGCATCAGGGCCAGCTGGCTCGCGAGCCCCGCAGCCAGAACGATGAGCCCCACCCCGAGCGTCCAGGAACCGGGCCAGCCCTGTCGAAAGGCGCCGAAGGTCCCCCAACCGATGTCGGCGAGGACCAGGAGGTGAAAGAGGCCGAAGTCGAGAAACGCGTCGGTCTGCGGAATGGCCAAGGAGTAAGCTGTCAGGGCCACGCCTCCGAGAACGAGACCCCAGAAGGGTGCGCGACGCGGTCGATCGAAGACCTCGTAGAAGAAGGCGAGGAGGGCCACCATGGTGGCGAGCAGGACAGGACCGGCGAGTCTGTAGGTCCATTCGAGTCGCTGCGGAGAGTCGTCGACAAAGCGCTCGAACTGCAGCAGAACCAGCGTTGCCACGAGGACCGCGACGACGCTGAACCGCAGGTTCGAGCGGATCGTCGGCCAGAAGCAGAAGAGCAAGGCGTGGAGGAGCCCCTGGCCCAGGAAGAGCCCGGCAAAGAACCACTGGTGCCGGGAGACGGTCCGCACGCGGTCGCGCAGTTCGTGCTCCAGGGCATCAGCGGAGCCGACCTTCAAGCGAAATCCGGCCATCGAGCGGTGCCAGTCGAAGCCCCGGTGCGGCAGGCCTTCGTAGCGTACCGCCAGATGAACGGTCTCACGGTTGGGAAACGACAGCGAGGCGAATCGACGACCAAAGCCAAGGGGCGAGCGCTCTGGGGTCGACAAGCCGCCGAGGTTGAGGGCCAGGCGACCGTCCAGGTAGAGCTGGAGTGACCCGCGCAGCTCGGATCGAACGGTGACGGAACGCCCGCGCCATGACGAGGGGACGTCGAAGACGCCGCGGAGCCATAGCCGCGGCGCGAGCTGCCTCAGATCGTCGGCTCCGGTCAGCTTCGACCAGTCGCTGTCGTCGAAGCTTGGCTGCGACCATCCGAGGTCGTCGCCCTCGGCGACGAGCCAGGCTCCGGACGAAGGCTCCAGAAGAGTCGACTCTGCGGAGTCCGGCTGAGCCGAGACGATTCCGGTCGAGAGCAGGCAAGCGCACGAGGCGAGGACGCCGACGATTCTCTGAAAGTTGCTCAAAATGCTCGCGTTACCTGCGCGGCTGATGCTGGAAGGGCGAAGATGGCGTGAAGCGTAACCGATGCTCGGTGACAGAGCGTTGACAGGTACATACTAGTTGGTATGATGAGAGCCATGTGTGCGAAGCGTGATCCCCAAGCGACTCGAACGGCGCTGCTGACGGCGGCCGCCGGAGAGATCTACGAGTCGGGCTTTCAGTCCGCCAGCATGGACGACATTCTTCGCAGTGCTGGAGTCACCAAAGGCGCGCTCTACCATCACTTCGCCAACAAGCGCGATCTCGGCTACGCAGTTCTCGACGAGGTCATCGCACAGGGCGTTTACGACGCTTGGGTCAAGCCGTTGCGCGAGTGTGTCGACCCGATCGACGCTCTGCACACGATCTTGAGCAACGCGGCCGAGATGGGGCATCTCGAGCTGCGGCGTGGTTGTCCGCTGAACAACCTGGCACAGGAGATGGCCGGGGTGGACGAGGGCTTCCAAGAGCGTATCGCCGCCGTCTGCTCGCGCTGGCAGGCAGAGATCGCTGGCGCTCTCGAACGCGGTCAAGCGGGCGGCTACGTGCGCCCGGACCTCGACCCCGTCTCGATTTCGACGTTTCTCGTCGCCGCGGTGCAGGGTTCGATCGGCCTGGCCAAGAGCTGCCAATGTCCGGAGACCTTCGAGCGCAGCAAGAGCGAGTTCTGTCGCTACCTCGAAAGTCTGCGCCCCGTTCCCGCGAACGTCAGCGTCGCCAACTGAGCCCATCGGAAGAGGCCAACGAATCACCCGGAAGGAGGGTGGAAACATGAGCTGCAGGAATCAAAAAAATACCGACCGGTATGTATGGCGAGGCACGGCGGGCTGCTGCGCGCCGAACGTCGCACGCGCTGTGGTGAAGCGCTACCTTCAAGCTCTTTCCCGAGGCGACATCGAAGCGGTTCTCGATCTGGTCGAGCCTGGAGGACGGCAGGTCGACGTCAGCGGCTCACGCCGTCAGGTCGACGTCGAGACCCGAAGGCAGCGCCTCGCGGAGCTGTGCCGTGCCTACCGTGAGCTCGACTTTCGACTCATCGAGAGCTGGCAGACCGGTCAGCGCATCGCCTTCAGATGGGCGGCGAGCGGTTGGACGCGGGACGGTGACGAGGTGACTCTGCGAGGTCTCGACATGTTCGAGCTCTCGACCGGCGGTCGCGTCCAGCGTCACTGGCTCGACCTGCAGCCCGAGCGCTACTGCCCGGCCGAGGCACGGGAAGCCGAGGCGAAGACTTCGCCCGCACCCCTTCGGCAACCTGAGACGCGGTCGCTGGAGACCTGCTGCGCGCACTGAGCCGTTCCGCGTCAGCGTCTGTCAGAATCTGCTCGTGCCCGCGTATCGCAAACCACCGGTCGACTACATTGAGCGCACTCGTGCGCTTTACGGCAGCATGGGTTTTGCCGCCTACGGCTGGCGCCGCATTGCCGAGCCTCCCGCCTTCGCAACGTTGAAGAAGCCTCTGTCGGAGTGCCGCCTGGGCCTGCTTGGGTCCGGGGGTGTCTACGAGCACGGTCAGACGGCCTTTCACTTCCGTGATGACATCAGCTTCCGAGTCATCGATACGACGCGGGGCACGGCCGTCCTTCGCGCCACGCACTTCGCCTACGACCTCGAAGGTGCCAGGAAGGATCCGAACGTCGTCTTTCCGATCGATCCGCTGCAGCGGCTCGTCGCAGCCGGTGAACTCGGCGAGCTGAGCTCACGCGCCTACGCCTTCATGGGCGGGATCTACTCCTCGCGGAAGGTGGAAGAGACCCTGGCTCCGGAACTCGTCGCGCGGGTCGTCAAAGACGAAGTCGACGTTGCTCTGCTGGTCCCCGTGTGACCGGTCTGTCATCAGTCCGTGGGACTGATCGCACGACAGATCGAGGCCGCCGGCATTCCAACGCTCTGCCTGGGCAGCGCACTCTCCATTCTTGGCTCGGTCTTTCCGCCGCGCCTGGCCTTCGTCGACTTCCCGCTCGGTCATACGGCCGGTAAGCCGAACGACCCGGAAGGTCAGCTGCGCCTGCTGCGCCAGGCGCTGCGCGGCTTCGAGTTCGCCGGGCCGGGGCGGGTTCTGAGGGTCGACGAGGTCTGGTCCGAGGACGATTCCTGGAAGGACGAGGTCATGCGTCCCGACCCCGAGAACCCTGCCGCAGCGGACAACCGCACCGAACGGCATGCGACGCCCCAGTATCAGTCCGAGGAGGACGAACGCGCGGCGCTCGAACGCGGAGACTGCCCGACCTGCGTCTTCCTGCCGGCTTGAACGCGGCCGAGCTGAACAGCTCTGCTGTCGGTTGCTCGCTCGAGCGGCGCGTGCCTAGAACTCGGTGAAGCGCACGTTCCCGGCGTCGACGCCCCGAACCACGACGTCGAGCCCGCCGCTCTTGATCATCCACTCGAGCCGGTGATCGCGGTACTGGCGTTTGAAGGCCCCGCCACGAACGAGCTCCGCAATCTGGGCCATTCCAGCGATCGAGTCGACGGCTTCCTGGGCGGTTTCGGCGACCTCCGGCAGAGCGTTGGCCCGGCCGAGCCAGTCGGCGAGAGCGCTCTCGGGCTGCGGGCCGAGATCGAAGCCCACAGAGCCATTGAGATAAGGAACGACCGAGAGATCCGCCCAGCCGAAGGAGTCGCCGTGAAACCAGGGCCCGGCGCCGAGCTGTCGCTCGAGCCAGCTCTGCAGAGCGTGTGTCTGGCGAGACGCGGCGTCGAGCAACGCTTCGCGGGTTTCTCCCTCTGCGCGCTGAAAGTAGTGGACCTCTCCGAGACCCCAGTTGATCGCCTCGTAGTGCGTGTCCATGACGTCCTCGATGGTGCGCGCACGAGCCCTGGCGAGCGCCTCCTTCGGCAGCAGCGGCGGTTCGGGGAAGCGGTCCTCGAGGTACTCGAGCAGCACCGTCGAATCGAAGAGGTGAGCGCCATCGTGCTCGAGCGTCGGCACCTCGGAGCGCGGGTTGGCGGCCGCCAGCCGATCGACCTCGTCGGCGCCGATTCCCGTGGGGATGCGAGCCTCGAAGGGAATGCCCTTGAGACGCAGGGCGATCTTCACCTTCTGCGCATAGGGAGACAGCGGGTGTTCCCAGAGAAGGAGGGTGGTCATCCGGCTGTCGCCTGAGCGCTCTGCCTCGAGCCGACGCGCTCGAACCAGGCGTTGACGTTGGCGTTTCCTTCGGCGAGCGGCTGGCCTACCTGAGCGCCGAAGTCGAGGAAGGCGTAGAGAAGAATGTCGGCGAGGCTGAATCGATCTCCGGCGAGATACTCCTTGCCTTCGAGCTGCGTGTCGACCCACTGAAGCCGGTCCTGAGCCATCGCCTTCAGTCCGTCGGCGGCCTCCGGGCGGCAGAGCAGCCGATCCTTGAAGAGCTCGAATCCCTGCGAGAAGCGAAAGCCGTTGGCCAACGGCTCGCAGACGCCGAGGTCGACGCGGCGGGTCCACATTCGCGTTTCGCCCCGCTCTTCCGGGGTCGAACCGATGAGAACCGGAGTCGGGTTCTTCTCTTCGAGGTACTCGCAGATCGCGGTGATCTCGGTGAGCACCTGGCCGCCGTCGAGAGCGAGAGCGGGACACTGGCCTGCTGGTGAGACCTCCGAAAGATACTTGTCCTGCCGGTTCTCGCCGCCCATGAGGTCGATCTGAGTCGTCGGCAGCTCGACCCCCTTCTCGTGAAGAAACATGTTGACGACGCGAGGGTTCGGCCCGATGGAGTTGTAGTAGTGCATGTCAGCTCCTGAAGCGAAGACGGCCGCGATCCGCGTCTGCGGTCGGCGGGATCGGTCTCATGGGGTGTTTTGGGGAGCCGCGAGTATAGCGACCGGAGTCAGGTGTGCTGGCGCACCCACGAACCGATGTTCTCGATGGCTCTCTCGGATTCGTCGAGCATCGGGAAGGCCTGGAAGACGTGGATCATCTCGTCCCAGACCTCGAGATCGACGGGCACTTCGGCCGCTTTGGCTCGTTCCGCCAGCCGGATCGAATCGTCCAGCAGAATCTCGGCTGAGCCGACTTGGATCAACAGAGGCGGCAGGCCTCCGAGCTCGCCGAAGTACGGAGAGGCGAGCGGATCGCCGCAGCGACCGGGAGCGTAGGCTGCCGCCATCGCCGTCAGTCCTTCGGCGGTGACCATCGGGTCCTCGTCGGCCTTGGTCCGCAGGCTCTCGCCGGATCCGGTGAGGTCCGTCCACGGAGAGAGGAGAACTCCGCCGGCGGCCGTCGGCCCGCCGCTGTCTCGCAGCGCAAGAAGAGTCGCTGCGGCCAGGCCGCCACCGGCGGAGTCGCCCGCGACAACGACCGATTGCGGATCGACTCCCTGCTCGAACAACCAACGGCAGGCCGCCGTGCTGTCGTCGACGGCGGCGGGGTGTGGATGCTCCGGAGCGAGCCGATACTCGACCGCCAGAGCGTGACCGCCGCAAGCTCTTGCGATGCGTTGAATCAGGTGGCGATGAGTTGCGATCGAGCCCAGGGTGTAGCCGCCTCCGTGAAGGTAGAGCACGACGCGCTCTCGCTCATCTCCGCAGTGAATCCACTCACAGGGGACACCATGCGCTTCGACAGGAGCGCAGACGACGTCGTCCGGCAGCTCGAGCTCACGCTGACGCTCTTCCATGTCGGCGCGCCGCTGTTCCCAGGAGGCGTCGACGGGAGCCCGCTGCTCGCGCAAGAGCTCGATCAGGGTCTTCAGGGCTGCGCTGGTCATGCGTCGACCTCCCGAGAGATTTCTG
>JBCCLJ010000244.1:0-9710 GCA_039026915.1 Acidobacteriota bacterium | reverse complement strand
GGCGACCGATGTCCGTTCTTCTGGGGTGGGTTTCGACTTCCTTCGCCCAGAGCGAACGAAGTGGGTTGTGCTTTTGGCGAGAGTCTTCGTTCGCGGGCCGGCGAACGAAGTCCGTTCTTCTGGGGTGGGTATCGACTTCGTTCGCCCAGAGCGAACGAAGTCGGTTGTGCATTTGGCGAGAGTCTTCGTTCGCGGGCCGGCGAAGGAAGTCCTTACTTTTCGGGTGGGCATCAACTTCCTTCGCCCAGAGCGAACGAAGTCGGTTGTGCATTTGGCGAGAGTCTTCGTTCGCGGGCAGGCGAAGGAAGGCCGTTCTATTGAGGTGGGTCGACTTCATTCGCCCTGAAGGAGAGGGAAGGAGATTGCAGAGACTCGACGGGTTCGATTCGTGCGCTACCTGGTGAGCGCCGTCTGCTCGAAGATCCCGTCCTCGAGGCCCACGTTGTAGCGAACTTCGCTGTACTGCATCAGCGTTCTGGAGTTGCGCTTGGGCGTCTCCATGATCAGCTTCGTTGCCGTCCAGATTCCGTCGATCTCTTCGAAGCCGCCGAACGACAGCACTTTGCTGAGGCGATCGCGTTTGTCGTAGAGCTCGATCTTGATCGGCAGGAAGCGCTCGGCGTCGACCCAGGCCTTGCGCATTCCGTAGTTGGAGTCGGCCGCCTTGAGCTCCACGGGGCGCGACTCGAGGACCCAGGCCTTGCGGTCCCCGAGGACCTCCTCTCCCACGAGCGTGTGCTCGTCGTCGTCGACCGCGCGACGCTCGATGTCTTCGTTGGAGAAGTCGCTGCGCATGAAGGAGCCCTTCTTGCCGCCGCCGCTGATGCGGCGCACGAGATTCTCGGTGGGGAAGAAGACCCAGAGGTCGTCCTCCTGCTCCAGAGCGTCGTAGGTCCACGAGAGAAACTGGGTGTCGCGCACGTCCGCCGGCTCGATGAAGCGGATGATCGAGCGCTCGTCGACGCCGTACTTCTTGGCGTACATCGTCATGGAGCGAGTGAGCTTCTTGGCTCCGCGCTCGATCACCATGGTGGCGCGACGTTGATTGTCGGCGGACTGGTCGACCTGGTCCATGCGTAGCGCGATGTCCCGGCCCGTCGGCTCCTGCGTCGTCGCGGGCGTTGCGCCGAGGAAGACGAGCGCAACGAGGAGCCTCGAGGCGGGACGTAGAGAAGAGGAGTTGGACATGGATGTCTCCTAAGCGGCCGCAGCCGTGGTGGTGAGAGTCGAAGGGGCGCCGAGTGGCTTGAGCCAGTAGAGGAGCACCGGAGCAAGGAAGAACTCGGCGGCCAGCGCGCTGGTGAAGGCGACGAAACACGCCATCGAAAAGTCGCGGGGGCCGTCGAAGGCCGAAAAGGCGAAGCCGCTGAAGCCGAAGACGAGCACGACGGTCGTGAAGAGGAGCGGTCGGCCCACGGTGCGCAGCGTCTCGAGGTGAGCGCGGTCGTAGTCGCCATGTTCCTCGAAGTGTCTGCGGTAGCGAGTGAAGAAGTGCACCGTATCGTCGACCGCGACCCCGAGAATCATCGGTGCCAGGACGAGGAAGACCATGTTGAACTCGGCACCGACCCAGCCCATGACGCCCATGGCGATGACGACCGGGAGAACGTTCGGAATCATGGCGATCAACCCGAGACGAACGGAGCGCAAGCTCAGCGAGAGAAGCAGCGCGATCGCGCAGAAGGCAAAGGCGAAGCTCTTGGCCTGGCTCTCCGCCAGCAGGTCTCCGAGCCGCTGCATCATCGGCAGCGCTCCCGTGGTGTAGACGCCAACGCCTTCCGGGAACTCGTCGCTGACGAACTGATCGAGGTCCTGCTTGAGCTCGCGGACCTCGCCGAAGGCGATCGAACGGGTTCTCGCCGAGAGTCTCAGCTGGTCGTAGGTGAAGCTGACGAACTTGTCGAGCTGACGGCCGCCGCCGCTTTCGTAGAGGAGGAGATACTCGGCGACCTGCGATTCGGTGTCGGGCAGGCGATGCTCGTCGGGCCGGTTCTCATGGACGGCGCGCTGCATCTGTTTGATCTGGTCGACGACGCTCGACGTCTGCGTCACCAGCGGGTGCTGGTCGAGAAAGTCGTGCAGGCGGGCGACGCTGCGCAGCAGCTCGAGGTCCTTGATGCCGTCCTCGGTGCCGCTGTCGACGACGAGCTCGATCGACATCGAGCCGCCCATGCGCTCGTCGACGTACTCGAACGCCATGCGCAGGGGTTCGTCCTCGGCCATTGCCTTGACCGTGTTGGTGTCGATCTCGAGGCGGGCGAGACCCGCCACCGAGAAGACGAAGAGCGCTGCGAAAGCGAGGCCGATCGCGGTTCGGTTCCGGATGACGAATTGGCCGATGCTCGCCAGGAAGCGGTCGAACAGGTCGGTGCTTGCCGTTTCGGAGACGGCGGGTGCTGCGTCGCGACCAAAGGAGAGCACCGGTACCGCAAAGAGATAAGTCAGCAGGAGCGCAATGACGACGCCGACCGCTGCCTGGATGCCGAGCTCGCGCAGCGGCACGAGATCCGTCGTCATGAAGGCCAGAAAGCCTGCCGCCGTCGTGACGGTCGTCAGGAAGATCGGCGCGCTCACCAGGCCCAGAGAGTGCAGGAGCGCGTCTCTGCGTGTGCGACCTTCGCCTCTCAGCTGCACGAACTCTGCGACCACGTGCATGCTGTCGCCGATGCCGACGCAAAGCAGGAGCGTCGGCACCAGAATGACGAGCAGGTTGAGTTTGTAGCCCAGCGTAGCGACGATGCCCATCGTCCACATCACGCTCAAGATCACGGTCGCCGCGGGGACGAGAACCCCGATGACGCTGCGCGTGGTCAGCGCCAGAGCCAGGGCCATGCCGAAGAGGGCGACGGCGAGCCAGAGCGGTGCTTCTTTGGCGGTGAGGTCGTCCATGACGAAGTCCGCGACCGGACTGCCCACCACATAGGTTTCGAGATCGGGAAAGTCCTGCACGATCGCGTCGATGACCGGGGGGCTGTCTTTCCGCGGATCGATGCCGACGTCGGGATAGTTCTCGAACTCCATCAGGAGGCCAGCGGTCCTGCGGTCACCCGAGATCAGGTTGTCTCGGTAGAGAGGGTCCTGGGAAGCTCTCGCGCCCAGCGCGTCGAGCGTTTCGCGCGAAGCGTTCAGATCGGGCACCAGATCGTCGATGACGATGCCTCCGGGGACGCCCTCGATCCACTCGACGTTGCCGACCCACGTCAGGTCGAGGAGATGCGGCACCTCGTTTTCGAGCCGGTCGGCGAGCTCGCCGAGGCGTTGCAGCGTCGACGGCTCGAAGACGTCGTCGGTTTCCACCAGGATGAAGGCGAAGTCGTCGCTGCCGAAGGTCTCGTGAAACTGGTCGAGGTACTCCTTGGTTGGATCGCCGGTCATGAAGAAGGCTTCGTTGGAGTTGTCGATCTGCAGCTTGGGGAGCTGCGATCCTGCGGCGATCGTTCCCAGGAGAACGAGGCCGAGGGCGACCAGCCGCCAGCGGAGAAGGCTCTCGAAGAAGGAGGAGATCGGCTGTGCAGAGCTGGACTGGGTATCGGCAGACAAGGGAGACCCTCGGTAAGTGAATAGCGTTAAGTTAATGCTATTATTAAACCGGAGGCGCGGCCCGTGTCAACCGTTCGGTAGTCTCGGCCTTCACGACAACGCCTCGCGACTCAAGAAACCCCGAAATGACTCCTCGAGTGGGAGGTCGACCCCAAATCGTCGACCGCGCTCAGATCCTTGCCGCTGCTCTGGAGCTCGGCGTGGATAACTTCTCCATGCACGCCGTCGCTCGAAAGCTCGGCGTCTCGGCGGCTGCGCTCTATCGTTACTTTGGCTCGCGAGAGGAGCTCCTCGACGCGTGCATCGACGAGTTCTGCAGCCGGTTGGTGCTCCCGGCCTCCAGCCTCCACTGGACCGACTATCTGCGGGCACTCGGCAGGAACTTCAGGACGGCTCTGCAGCTCACTCCGGGTGTGCACTCCTACGGCATCAAGGTCGGTCCCACGACCCCTTCGGCCTTTCGCATCTTCGACGAGGCGCTCGCCGTGCTCATCGAAGCGGGGATCGACGAGAAGCAGGCCTGGAAGGCCTACGGCATGATCGTCGATCACGCGTTCCACTGGGAGCAGAAGTCGGAGGCCTTTCGTGAACTGGAGAAAGCCAACGGGCCGAACGGCTATCGCATCCTGCAGCTGACCGAGGAGGAGCTCGAGGGCTTTCCGCATCTTGCGAAGGCACTCGCCTCCGTGCTGCCGCTCGACGTCGAGCCGGCCTACGAGGAGCAGCTCGACGTCCTGGTCCGGGGGCTCGAGAGCCAGATCGGCTCCGGCGCGAACGGCGAGTGACCCTGACGATGCCGTGACAGAGGAGTCGGGGGGCGTCACTACAGTCCCGAAACCCGCTTTCGCAAGGAGAATTCGATGCTCGCTACGACCTTTCGCCACAGTTTCCAGTCAGACGCACTCGTCGTCGGCTTCGCACTGACCGTCCTCACTCTCGCCGGATGCGCCCCCGAGGCCGGAGAGGACGCCGCAGGCGCCTCCACCGAAGAGGCCGTCGTCAACGTCTACTCGGCACGTCACTACGACACGGACGACGCGCTATACGAGAACTTCAAGGAGCAGACGGGGATCCAGGTCAACCTGATCGAAGGTGATTCGGCAGCGCTCCTCGAGCGTTTGGGTCGAGAAGGCGAGGACAGCCCGGCCGACATCTTCATCACCGTCGACGCTGGACGCCTGCATCAAGCCGAGACCGAGGGGATCTTCCAGCCGACGTCCTCGCCGGCCCTCGAAGAGTTGATCCCGGCGAGCCTGCGTCACCCCGAGGGACTCTGGTTCGGACTCACCAAGCGAGCGCGCGTCATCTTCTACGCCAAGGACCGCGTCGACCCCACCGAGATCACCCGTTACGAGGATCTCGCCGATCCGAAGTGGAAGGGCAAGGTCCTGATTCGAAGCTCTTCCAACGTCTACAACCAGTCGCTCATGGGGTCGATCGTCGCCGCGGTCGGCGAGGAGGCCGCCGAAGAGTGGTGCACGGGTGTCGTCGCCAACTTCGCGCGCGAGCCGCAGGGCGGCGACCGCGATCAGATTCGCGGCATCGCTGCCGGTGAGGGCGATCTCGCGGTCGGCAACACCTACTACTTCGCCCAGATGATCGACGGCGAGCCTGCAGACCAGGAGGCCGCCGCCGGCGTCGGCGTGATCTTCCCGAATCAGGAGGATCGTGGTGTCCACGTGAACATCTCGGGTGCCGGCATTGTGCGCGATGCGCCGAACGCCGAGAACGCCGTCAAGTTTCTCGAGTACCTTGCGAGCCCCGAAGCGCAGGCGATGATCGCCGGCGGCAACAAGGAGTACCCGGTTGCCGGTGGTGCCGACGCGCTGGCCGAACTCGCCGAGTACGGTTCCTTCGTCGAGGACGAGCTCAACGCCGCGGTCTTCGGCGCTGGCAACCAGAACGCGCTGATGATCATGGATCGCTGCGGTTGGCGGTAGCGGCGCGTCGCTCCGCAGCTCCGCTCGTCGCGGTCACGATCGGCCTCCTCATCGGAGTGCCGATCGTTGTCGTTTTGCGCTACCTCGGATCGGAGACGAATGGTCTTTGGAGCCATCTCGCGAGCACCGTGCTGCCGCGCTACCTGCGCAACACCCTCTGGCTCGTCCTCGGCGTTTCGCTGCTGGCGAGCCTGCTCGGCGTCAGTACGGCCTGGCTCGTCACCGTCTGCCGCTTCCCTGGGAGGTCCGCCTTCCGCTGGCTCCTCCTGTTGCCGCTGGCAGTGCCGTCCTACCTCTCTGCTTACGCCTATACCGATCTGCTGCAGTTCAGCGGTCCCGTGCAGTCAGCGCTTCGAGAGGCCTTTGGATGGGGGCCGCGCGAATACTGGTTTCCGGCCGTTCGTTCGCTCGGCGGCGCGGTCGTCGTGCTTTCGCTCTGCCTCTATCCGTACGTCTACCTGGCGGCGCGCGCTGCCTTCGTCGAGCAGTCGGTCTGCACACTGGAGGCGGGTAGAACGCTCGGCCTGAACCGTTGGCAGACGTTCCGCCGCCTCGGACTGCCGCTGGCACGACCCTCGATCGCGGCCGGACTCTCGCTCGTCCTCATGGAGACGCTGGCGGAGTTCGGGGCCGTGCAGTACTTCGCCGTCGACACCTTCGCCACGGGCATCTACCGCACTTTCACGCTCCCCAACGAGTATGCGCTGGTTGCGGCGTCGCAGCTCTCGGCCTGTCTGCTGGCGCTCGTCGTGCTGCTGCTGGTTCTGGAGCAGGCGGCGCGCAGAGCGGCGCGATTTCACCACACCAGCACGCGCTACCGAGCGCAGACCACGTGGGAGCTGGGTGGGGCAGCGTCCCTGGGGGCGATGCTCGCCTGCCTCTTTCCGGTCGTCTTCGGCTTCGGCGTTCCCTTCGTGTTGTTCCTGCACAAGAGCTGGGTCTACGGCGATGCGCGCGCTCGTGAGCTCTTCTTCGAGTACGGCACCAACAGCTTTCAGGTGGCGGCACTGGCGAGCCTCCTGGCCGTCTTCCTGGCGTTCAGCCTTGCCTACAGCCTTCGCCTGCGCCCGACGCCTCTGGCGCGCGCCGCAGCTCGCCTCGCGGGGGTTGGCTATGCGATCCCTGGGGGCGTCATCGCCATCGGAATCCTGGTGACGCTCACCTGGATCGACCGGCGTGTGTCGACCGCGAGTGAGCTGCTCTTGGGTGCCTCGACGGGCCTCCTGCTCACAGGCAGCCTGGTCGCCGTCGTGTACGGCTATCAGACCAGGTTCCTCGCCGTCTCCCTGCAACTCTTGCAGGCGGGGCTGTCGAGGATCCGGCCGACCCTGGACGAGGCGGGGCGCACGCTCGGCGCGACGCCGCTGCAGGTGCTCTGGCGGGTGCACACGCCACTCCTGCGCAGCACGCTTCTCGCGGCCGGCATCCTGGTCTTCGTCGACGTCATCAAGGAGCTTCCGGCGACGTTGATTCTGCGACCGTTCGGGTACGAGACCCTGGCGGTCCGGGTCTATCAGCTGGCGTCTGACGAGCGTCTCTCGGAGGCGTCTACGGGAGCGCTCGGCATCCTGATGCTCGGCATGGTTCCCGTGGTCTTTCTCGCGCGCACGCTCGACAGACGACGCCCTGGTCAGTCCCTGGACGATCTTTCGGAATAGCGAGACAATCGCTCGCGATGGCGACAGAACGGGCAGCAGCAGGTGACGGCCTCGTCCTCGAGAGGGTGAGCCACGCTTTTGCTTCCGTCACCGCCCTCGACGACGTTTCGCTGACCGTCGAAGCCGGTGAGGTGCACTGCCTGCTGGGGCCGTCCGGCAGCGGCAAGTCGACACTGCTGCGCCTCGTCGCCGGTCTCGACTTGCTGCAGAGCGGCCGGATCGAGATCGGCGGTGCGACCGTAGCGGATTCGCAGAGCGACGAGCCGCCGGAGAAGCGAGCGACCGGCTTCGTCTTTCAGGACTACGCTCTCTTCCCGCACCTCGACGTCGCCGGAAACATCGGCTTCGGGATGGAGGCGGCCGGGGCTCAGAGATCGGAGGCGACGGCCGAGCTCCTCGAGCGCATCGGGCTGAGCGACTTCGCTGGTGCGATGCCGCATACGCTGAGTGGTGGACAGCAGCAGAGAGTTGCTCTGGCGCGAGCGCTGGCGCGCGGTCCAAGGATCATGCTCATGGACGAGCCTTTCTCTGGCCTCGATTCGAGCCTGCGCGACGAGGTGCGGGGGCGTACCCTGGAGCTGCTGCGTCAGGAGGGCGTTGCCACGCTGCTCGTCACGCATTCACCCGAGGAGGCTCTCGCGGTGGGGGATCGCATCAGCGTACTGGTGGGCGGCAAGCTGTTGCAGACCGGCAGCCCGCTCGACGTCTACGCCGAGCCTCTCAGCAGAGACGTGGGGACGATCTTCGGTCCTCTCAACTCGCTGGTCGGTCATAGAGCCGAGGGCGGAGTCGAGACGGCCTGCGGTGTCTACGATCGGGCGGAGATCCCCGACGCTTCGCGTTTCGAGGTGCTGGTGCGGCCCGAAGCTCTCGAGCTCGTTGCGCCCGAAGGACCCTCTCGGGGAATCGATGGCCGAGTGCGGAGCGTCGTGAATGCCGGTCCGACAGTCACGGTGCGGGTCGCGACGGAGGACGGCACGTCGCTGTTGGTGAGTGAGCTCACGCCGACGCGCTGGCGCTCGGAAGACGCCGTGAGAGTCGTTCTCCGATCGACGGCTCGAGCCGCGATCCTGCCGTTGAGCGAAGCCTGATCCCGCCGGTCTCCAAGGCAGATCGAGGCGCCTCGGCCAGCGCCGTCGATCACGCCCCCGAGATCACTCAGGGTACCCAGAGCACCCAGGCCAAGACGAGCACGACGGTGCCCGCGACCGCGGTCAGCACCCCGCTGGTCCTCCGCTTCCGGATGTACAGCAGCAGTCCGAAACCCGAGATCGACATCAGCAGCATGAGCACCGCGGAGATGTCGATGACCCAGCGCCATGCTTCCCCGGAGTCGCGCCCCTTGTGGAGGTCGTTGAGCAGCGCCATCGCGCCGTTGTCGGCCTCCGTCACGGTGTAAGAACCCGAGTCGGCATCGATGAATGCGTCGGCGGAGTAGCCGGGCCCCTTGAAGGCGAGGTAGATCTCGAACTCGTCGGCCTGGAGCTCCGATGCCTTTCCCTTGAGGCCGTGGCTCTCCGAGAGGTAGGCGGCGATGGCGCTCTCGAAGGCCTTGCGCTCGGCGCTTCCTTCAGCCGCTTCGGCCAGCCCTTTCAGCAGTGCTTCCGGCAGAGATCCGCTCGAGTCCTCGACCTTCGCCTCGTTGGCCCCCAGCCAGCTTGGATGGTTCAGCGTGATGCCGGTGAAGGAAAAGAACATCAGCGTCGCGAAGCCCAACATCGACAGGTAGATGTGGAGCCAACGAAAGGCCCGGGCGCTTTTTTGGTAGAGCTGCCGAGACCTCGAAACGCTGCGCAGAGCCGACGGGTCAGCGGACACGCGTCGCGCTTGCCGACGGCGGCACGTACTCGTAGGACGCGGCGCTGATCTCGATGTTGCCTTCGAGCTCGGTTCGCTTCAGAGCATCCTCGCCCAAGGTGACCTTGGAACGGATGATCTGATAGGTCCCGTGCTCCCGAGCTGCCTCGAGGCAAAGGGTGTAATCGCCCGGAGGCAGAGCGTTACCGAGCGTGTCGGTGCCGTCGAAGAACGCCTTGTACTCGCCAGGTCCACGAGTCGCTCCGGAGATCGAGCCGATGAGCTCCGGCTCGCCCGCGAGTTTTCGCATGCGGTCGTTGCGGTACCAGCGGAGGAGATCTCGATGCCAGCGTGGCCCGGGATCCTCGGTCTGCATCCACAGCACGGCGGTCTTGACCGGGAAGCCGTCGCTGTCTTCGAGCCAGACGGCGAGATAGGGCCGGCGGTAGGAGCCCTTCGACTTAGGGCGGTTGACCGTGAAGTCGACGTAGAGTCCAGGAGCTTTGGCTCCGTCGTTCGTTGCGCTGGGCTCTCGCGGTGGGGAGACCGGCCTCGACGGCCAGCCGCTCGTTGCGAGGACTTGACCTGAGGCCAGCTGAACGAGCGCTTCGGTCTGCTGAAGAGGTTCCACGAGTGCCAGTCCTTCGGCCGCCGTGGAACCTCTTCAGCAGACCGAAGCGCTCGTTCAGCTGGCCTCAGGTCAAGTCCTCGCAACGAGCGGCTGGCCGTCGAGGCCGGTCTCCCCACCGCGAGAGCCCAGCGCAACGAACGACGG
>JBCCLJ010000243.1:0-9714 GCA_039026915.1 Acidobacteriota bacterium | reverse complement strand
GCCAGGCGGGCATTCGGCCCGTGAGGACTTCTTCTTCGATGGCCGTCGCCCAAGCGCGGGCGCCCGGCTTCGAGTCCGTCCCGTAAGTCGTGAAGTCAGCGTAGCTCGGCGCCATGCCTGCCGGGCTGTGGCAGTGCATGCAGTGGGTGCGCAGGATGGCACGAACATCTTCACTCCACGTGACGTTCGTCGTGATTCGCGTATGCGCCTGCGCCCTGCTCGTCACCGTCGTGTGCAGCAGCAAGGAGGTGCCGCAGAGAGCGGCCGTGGCCAAGCGAAGGAAGAGGGGTCGACGGCGGGCTGACGAGGTGCGATGAAGCTGAGGACTCACGGACGGCTCCTGGAGGAGGGATGCGGTGCGGAAGCGCCGGGTGGCTCTGCATTCTAGACGTTGTAGCGGCACTTCAGTTTCGCCCGGAGTCCATTTGCCCGTTGTACAGTTCGTCCGTGCGTGAGGTCACCACGATGCGCGTCGTCGAGGGCGGGCCAGAGAGCCCGCCCCCTGTCGACTCCGGCCGCTTGGAACTCCCTGTTCTAGGGATGAACTGCGCCAACTGCGCCGGCGCTGTTGGCAAACGACTGCAGGCGGCAGGAGCGACCCACGTCGAGGTCAGTCTCGCCGCGGAGACGGCGAGCTTCGACGCGGTCTCCGACGACGAGCTCGAGCGCTTCTCGGACGAGGTTTCTGACGCCGGCTACCGCATGATCCTGCCGCTCGAAGGGAGCGACGAAGAGAGTGTCAGCGCCGAGCGGGCCAAGGTCCAAGCTCGGGAGCGCAGGCAGCTGCTCTGGGGTTCGGTCTTCGGGGTGCCGCTGATCCTCCTCTCCATGGGAGCAGATCTCGGGTGGCCCGAGGCGCTGGCCCTCTGGAAGGGAGAGAGCTGGTTTGGACCTGTGCTCGCGGCCCTCGGCACGGGCGTGCATCTGATCCTCGGCTCCGGCTACCTGTTGGGAGCGTGGCGAGCGCTTCGGAACCGCTTCGCCAACATGGACGTGCTGATCGCTCTCGGGTCGACGACGGCTTATGTCTACTCGATGGTCTCTCTGATCCTCGGGCGCGGAGGCCATCTCTACTTCGAAGCCGCCGCCGCGATCCTCGTGCTCGTGAAGCTCGGCAAGGTTCTCGAGGCGAGAGCCCGCACGCGCAGCTCGCGGGCCATCGAGAGCCTGCTCGAGCTCGCACCCCAGACGGCCTCTCGGGTCGATGCGGAAGGCAACGTCAGCGAGGTGCCGCTGGCGCTCGTTCGACCCGGCGATCTCGTGCGCGTGCGACCCGGCGAACGGCTCGGCGTCGACGGCACGGTCGTCGAAGGGAGCTCCTCGCTGGATGAGAGCCTGCTGACCGGAGAGTCGATGCCGGTCGATCGAGGCCCGGGGGACACCGTCTTCGGCTCGACGATGAACGGCACCGGCAACCTCCTGATCCGCGCGACCGGCGTCGGACGCGACTCGGCGCTGGGGCGCATCGTCGGCCTCGTGCGCCGCGCCCAGGGCACGCGCGCCCCGATCCAGGCGCTGGCCGACCGGGTTGCCGCCGTCTTCGTCCCGGTCCTGGTGTGCATCGCTCTCGTGACGCTGGCGGTCTGGTGGTGGCTCGACGGCTCGGCCGAGAGCGGGCTGGTGCGTGCGGTCGCGGTGCTCGTCATCGCCTGCCCCTGCGCTCTGGGCCTGGCGACGCCGATGGCGATCATGGCGGGCATGGGACGTGGGGCGCAGGCGGGAATTCTCTTTCGCGACGGCGGTGCCCTCGAGCGCGCCGCCAAAGTCAGTCACCTGGTCTTCGACAAGACCGGCACGCTCACCGAGGGGCGCCCTTCGCTCGCCGAGATCCGCCGTCTCGAGAACGTCCTGGAGACCGAGGTGCTGTCGCTCGCCGCTTCGGTCGAGGCACTCAGCGAGCACCCTCTTGCACGTGCGGTGGTCGAAGCGGCTCAGGAGCGACAGTGCGCTCGCTTCGAAGTCGACGAATTCGAGGTGATTCCTGGCTGCGGCGCCACCGGCCTGGTCAAGACGTCCGATGGTGATCGTCGCGTCCGCCTCGGGCGATGCAGCTGGCTCGAGAGTGAGTGCGGTCCTTCCGAAGAGGCGATGCGCTGGGCCGAAGAACTCGGCCGGTCGGGGCAGACCGTCGTCGGAGTGTGCGTCGACGGTCGCTGGACGGCCCTCCTCGGACTCAGCGACGCCCTGAAGATCGACGCGCCGGAGGCGCTGCAGACGCTGCGAGACCAGGGCTTCGAGACCGCCATGGCTTCGGGTGATTCGCGCTCGGTCGCCCAGCTCGTTGCGGACCGTCTGTCGATCGATCGCGTTGCGGCCGAGCTCCTGCCCGAAGACAAAGAGGAGCTGCTCACGGCTCTTCAGGAGGAGGCTGACGGCGGCCTCGTGGCGATGATCGGCGACGGCATCAATGACGCTCCGGCGCTGGCGCGCGCCGATCTCGGTATGGCGATCGGCAGCGGTGCAGGAGTCGCGCTCGAAGCTGCGGACGTCACGCTCGTCGCCAACGAGCTCCAGGCGGTACCGCGCGCCCTCGAGCTGGCGCGCGCGACGCTGCGCGTCGTGCGCCAGAACCTCTTCTGGGCCTTCGGCTACAACGTCCTGCTGATTCCCGTCGCCGCAGGGGTCCTGGCTGCGGTGCCCGGCGTACCGGAGCCTCTCCAGAAACTCCATCCGGGGCTGGCAGCGGCGGCGATGGCGCTGTCGAGCCTCTCGGTCGTGCTCAACAGTCAACGTCTTCAGTTCGGCGGTCGGGCTCGGCAGGAGCCGTGAGCTCTCAGCTCTGGCGGCGCGTCTTCCTCGTGTTGAGCGGCCTCCTCGCCTTGCAGGGAGCAGCTTGGGCTCTCTTCGGCAGCTTCGACCCACTCGGCTGGTGGGACTCCCGGCTCGCCGAGGCGCTCTTCGGCCGACCTCGGCTCACCGCAGAAGAGACCGCGGTGAAGCGCGCGGTGCTCGTGCCGTTGGGAGCGACCGACGCCGGCTTCTTCCTGCTGGGGCTGCTCTTCGCGTGGCGCGCCGAGCGCACCGGCGTGCGCTTCGTCGTCGGCGGGCTCTTGGCCGCGGTGACGGTCTGGTACGTCCTCGACTCCGCCGTCTGCTGGGTGATCGGCTTGCGCTTCAACGTGCTCTGGGTGAACACGCCGGCGGCCCTGACCTTGGCGCTCGTGCTCGGCGGCTGGTGGCGAGCGCACGAGCTCGAGGCGTCTCGCTGAGGGTTCCCCGTGCGTCCTGGTGTAGCGTGGCGCATCCTTAAGGAGAACACGCTTTGACGAAATACGATCTGCGCCGCCGCTCGGTCGGCATTCTGCTCTTCGAGAACGTCGAGGTGCTCGACTTCGCGGGACCCTTCGAGGTCTTCTCGCGAGCGCGCCTCGAACCGGGTGCTGCATCACGCCGCAGCGAGGATTCGGCGCCGTTCGATGTGTTCACGGTCTCTGCGTCGGGTGAGCGGCTCGAAGCGACGGGCGGCCTCGTCGTCGAGCCGAAGGAGAGCTTCGCCAGCGCTCCGCCCATCGACATCCTTCTCGTTCCCGGCGGCTTCGGGACGAGGGCCCTGACCAACCACGAGCCGACGATCTCGTGGATTCGCGAGCGCGCCGCTGCCGCGAGCCTGGTGACCTCGGTCTGCACCGGTGCGCTGCTGCTCGCGGAGGCCGGCCTCCTCGAAGGGCGACGCGCGACCACACACCACGGTGCTCTCGAGCTGCTCCGCCGGCCGGGAATCGACGTTGTCGAGGGCGTGCGAGTCGTCGAAGACGGCGTCGTCAGCTCCGCCGGTGTCGCAGCGGGCATCGACATGGCCTTCCATGTCGTCTCGAAGCTGTGCGGTGAGGCGGTGGCACGGGAGACCGCCGAGTACATCGAGTATCCGTATCCCGAGGGGCTGCCTGCTGGAGCCGTGACTTGAGCGCCCGCCGCATCGCCCTGACGCTGGTCTACGCACTCTGTGCCGTCGGCCTGATGACGCCGCTGCTCGGCCTGGGCGGACCGGCCCAGCTGCTCCTGGGGCTACCGGCGAGCATGGTCTGGGTCGTCGGCTGCCTCGGCGCCGTCTTCGTCGCTCAGCTGCTCGTCTACCGCGAGGACGGTGATCGCGAGCATCCCTGGGAAGCGGAAGCCGAGCCTTCGGAGGACGCCTGATGGAGACCTGGATGGTCGCCCTTCTGATCTCGGGTGTCTACCTCGCGATGACGCTGGTCGCCGGACTGCTCCCCGGACTCAAGGTGAGCCAGAGCGTCGACGGCTACGTCGCGGCGGACCGCTCGATGAACAGCGTCGTCTTGTACTTCGTGCTCGGCGCGTCGATCTTCTCGTCGTTCGCCTTTCTCGGAGGCCCGGGCTGGGCCTACTCGCGCGGCGTGGCGGCTCTCTACATCGTCGCCTACGGCGTGCTCGGCATGCTGCCGCTGTACTTCATCGGTCCTCGCGTGCGGCGCATGGGCATCCGGCGTGGTTTCGTCACGCAGGCCGAGCTGCTCGCCCACCGCTACGACAGTCGCGCCCTCTCGGTCCTGCTCGCCGTGCTCAGCGTCGCGGCCTTCATTCCGTATCTCGTGATCCAGATGAAGGGCGCCGGCCTCATTCTGACGACCCTCAGCGAGGGGCGCGTCTCCGAGCCGCTCGCCATCGGCGTCACCTACGGCGTCGTCGTCTTCTACGTGCTGACGAGCGGCGTGCTCGGCGTCGGCTGGACCAACATGCTGCAGGGCATGTTCATGATGGTGGTCGCCTGGTTCCTGGGCCTCTACCTGCCGCTCAAGCTTTACGGCGGCGTTGGGCCGATGTTCGCCCAGCTGCTGGAAGAGCGCCCGGAGCTTCTCGCCGCCCCAGGACTCGACGCGTCGGGCGCGCCGTGGACCTGGGCCGCCTTCGGTTCGGCCGTGGGCGTTTCGGCGATCGGCTTCACGATGTGGCCCCACCTCTTCATGAAGAGCTACGCCGCCAAGTCGGACCGCTCGCTGCGTCAGGTGGTCGTGCTCTATCCGACCTTCCAGATCTTCTTGATTCCGATCCTGTTCATCGGCTTCTCCGGCGTGCTTGCATTTCCCGGGGTCGAGCCAGCGGACAGCATCCTGCCGTTTCTCCTCAGCCAGCTGGAGCTGTCGCCGATTCTGGTGGGTCTCGTCTGCGCCGGCACCCTGGCCGCGTCGATGTCGTCGGGCGACACGATGCTGCACGCGGCCGCGTCGATCGGCGTTCGAGACGGCCTGTTGCAGGTCTTCGGGGGTGGCTGGAACGACAAGCAGCAGACGACGGCCATCCGGATTCTCGTGCTCGTGATCGCTTTGACGGCCTACTACTTTGCCGTCGTCGCCGAGTTTTCGCTGGTCGCGCTGCTGCTGGCCGCCTACGGCGGGGTCGCTCAGATCATGCCGCCCGTCGTCGCCGCGTTCTACTGGCGTCGTGCAACGAGGGCGGGCGCGGTCAGTGGTCTCGTCGTCGGGCTCGCGGTGAACTGCTTCTTCCTCGTCCAGCCGGGGCCAGTTGCTGGTCTACACGAAGGGGCCTATGGCCTCGCGGCGAACGTGCTGACGCTGTTGGTCGTCAGCATCGCGACACAACCCGATCCGGCGGAGTTGGTCGAAGAGTATGTGACCGGCAGCGGTGACGTGTAGAGCTAGGCGACACCAGATCAGCGTCCCCGCTTCTGCCAGCGGTCGTCGGCGCTGGAGCAGCTGCACCGAGCTGAGCTCGAGATCGTGGGGCCGCCCTCAGAGAACCGGCAGCTGGCGTGTGGCGGGAGTGGTCATCGTCACGGGCGGGGGTGCGAACGTCGTCAGCTGCATCCCGAGCACGGCCGACTTGTACTCTTCGATCGTCGGGATGCGCCCGAGAATCGCCGAGAGGACGACGACCGGCGTCGACGCCAGCAGGGACTCGCCCTTCTTGCGCTCCGAGTCAGCCACGACGCGACCCTGAAAGAGGCGCGTCGAGGTGGCCAGCACGGTGTCGCCCTTGGCCGCCTTCTCCTGGTTACCCATGCAGAGATTACAGCCCGGCCGCTCGAGGTACATCATGTTCTCGTACTCGGTGCGGGCGTGCTGTTTGGGGAACATGTCGTCGAACTCGAAGCCCGAGTACTTCTTGAGCACGTCCCAGTCGCCCTCTTCCTTGAGCTCGTCGATGATGTTGTAGGTCGGCGCGGCCACGACGAGCGGCGCCTTGAACTGCACGGTGCCGTGCTCGAGCTCGAGGTTCCGAAGCATCTGCGCGACGATCTTGAGATCGCCCTTGTGCACCATGCACGAGCCGACGAAACCGAGGTCGACCTTCTTCTGGCCGCCGTAGTAGGTGAGGTCGCGGATCGTGTCGTGCGTGTAGCGCTTCGACACATCCTCATTGTGCACGTCCGGGTCGGCGATCATCGGCTCGTCGATGAGTCCCAGGTCGACTTCCACTTCAGCGAAGTACTCGGCGTTCGCGTCCGGAGCGAGCGCGGGCTTCTCGCCCGAGCGGATCTCAGCGATTCTGGCGTCCGCCTTGTCGATCAGGCCCTGCAGCACCTGCTTCTCGTTGTCCATGCCCTTGTTGATCATGATCTGGATTCTGCTCTTCGCAATCTCCAGCGACTCGATCAGCGTGTCGTCCTGAGAGATGCAGATCGAGGCCTTCGCCTTCATCTCGGCGGTCCAGTCCGTGAACGTGAAGGCCTGGTCCGCGGCCAGCGTGCCGATGTGGACCTCGATGATCCGACCCTGGAAGACGTTGTCACCACCGAACTGGTCCAGCATCTGGGCTTGAGTCGAGTGCACGACATCGCGGAAGTCGACATGCTCCAGCATCTCGCCTTTGAAGGTCACCTTGACCGATTCGGGGATCGGCATCGAAGCCTCGCCGGTGGCCAGCGCGAGGCCGACCGTGCCTGAGTCCGCGCCGAAGGCGACGCCCTTGGACATCCGGGTGTGCGAGTCGCCGCCGATGATGATTGCCCAGTCGTCGACGGTGATGTCGTTGAGGACCTTGTGGATGACGTCGGTCAGTGGAGCGTAGACGCCCTCCGGATCACGAGCCGTGATCAGTCCGAAGTCGTTCATGAACTTCATGAGCCTCGGGATGTTGGCCTGGGCCTTCTTGTCCCACACGGAAGCCGTGTGGCAGCCCGACTGATAGGCGCCGTCGATGATGGGCGAGATCACCGTCGCCGCCATCATCTCGAGCTCCTGGGAGGTCATCAGCCCGGTGGTGTCCTGCGAGCCGACGATGTTGACCTGGACGCGGACGTCCGAACCGGCGTGGAGCACCTTGCCGGGCGTCGTGCCGACGGCGTTGCGGTTGAAGATCTTCTCGACTGCGGTCAGGCCCTGGCCCTCGTGCGAGATCTCCTTGGAGGGAGCGAAGACGGGCGGTAGATCGATGCCGAGCGTCTGTGCCGCAAAGGTCTGCAGCTTCTTGCCGAAGACGATCGAGTACGAGCCGCCAGCGCGGATGAACTCCACCTTCTGAGGCGTGAGAGCGCTCGAGATGTCCTTGAGCTCCTCGCCGTCGCTGCTGTAGAGCTTCTTCTCTTTGGTGTTGATCGTCAGACAGGTCCCCGTGTCGACCGAATAGGTCTGCTCGAGCACGGGCTCGCCGTCCTCGTCGAGGATCGGGTTGCCTTCAGCGTCGCGCTGCTTGCGCCAGTTCTTGAGGTCGACGCCGATGCCGCCCGTGACGCCGACCGTCGTCAGGAAGATGGGGGAGATGCCGTTGGTGCCCGCGACGATCGGCGCGATGTTGATGAATGGCACGTAGGGGCTCGCCTGCTTGCCGATCCACAGAGCGACGTTGTTGACGCCCGACATACGCGAGGAGCCGACGCCCATCGTGCCCTTTTCGGCGATCAGCATGACGCGCCTGTCGGGGTGCTCTTTCTGCAGCGCGACGAGCTCGTTCTGGGCCTCGGGGCTGATCAGGCACTTACCGTGCAGCTCGCGGTCGGAGCGTGAATGGGCTTCGTTGCCGGGGGAGAGGAGGTCGGTCGAGATGTCGCCGACGCCCGCGACGTAGGTCACGACATCGATCTCCTCCGGAACGTCGGGAAGCTCCGTGAAGAACTCGGCCTTGGCGTAACTCTCGAGAAGCTCTCGCGCGATCTCGCTGCCGCTGTCGAAGGCTTCTTCCAGACGTTGGGTGTCTGCTTCGTAGAGGAAGACCTGGGTCTTCAAGACGTCCGTGGCGGCCTCGGCTGCGTCAGCGTCCTCGCCCAGCGCCAGGTCGAGCAGCACTTCCACCGAGGGGCCACCCTTCATATGCGACAGCTGCTCGAAGGCGTACTCGGGCGTGATTTCGGGGATCGTCGCTTCACCGAGGACGATCTCTTTCAGAAACTGCGCCTTGACGGCCGCGGCGCTCGTGGTGCCCGGCAGCGTGTTGTAGATGAAGAAATCGAGCGACTCTTTCCGGTGAGGGTGGTCGGCATCCTTGATCTGCTCGATGATCTCTCGGGTGAGATCCGCGCCGTCGATCGGCTTCGGGTGAAGTCCCTGGGACTCACGCTCTTTGATTTCTTCGAGATATTCGGCGTAGGTAGTCATGCGGAGGTCTCCAGGGTGAATGGAGGCTGGTGGGCGGACCGGGCGACTCGCCTCGAAGGCACAATAAGTTCTTCGACGCTGAACGTGGCTCGGTTTGGGACCGCCCTGGCGCTCGAATGCGCGAGTCGCAGCCGGGCCTCGACGGGTGCAGTCGGGCCGCTTCCGCGTCTCGTTTCTCGAGGCCCACGGATCCGAGATCTTCCCTAGTTTATCGCAGTTGGAGGGGTTCGTCGATGCGGGCGGAGTGCTGTCGCGGGGCTCGAACACTCGACCAAAAGGCGAGAAAAGCACGCTGGGTACCGTGCGCCCTTCGGGTTCGCAGGGAAGTCGTATGCAGTCCTCGACGGCACGTTCCTTGGGCCGCGAGGTGGTCGATCGCTCGCAGAGCCACAGGGCCTCCGCCGAGTTTGCCTTCAATGCAAGGGTAAGCTCTTTCAGTGGCACAGACGTGCTCTCGATCGGACGTGGGGTTGGGGGGAGAGGCATGGGAATCAGCGGCATCGAGCTTCGGCGCTTGGCTCGGAGTCCCGTCTTTTTTCTCGGTTCGGCCCTGACGATGGCGCTCGGCGTGGGCTTGAACACCGCTCTTCTCGACGCGGCGTTCCAGGTCTTGCGCGACCCTTTGGCGGTCGCCGAGCCAGAGACGCTCTTCAGGATCTCGGTCACCGTCGATCCGGCTGAGCCCCGACGGGGACTCCAGCTGCAGCGCGAGGATCACGCGCTCGTGAACGAGACCCTCGAGGCCAGCGGATACCGCGTCGCGAGCTCGTCGCGCGCAGGCTGGCTCAATCTGGACGCAGCGGCGCTCGGGGGCAATCGACCCGCGCGACTCGTCGCTGGTCACTACGTCAGCAACGACTACTTCGACGTCGTCGGGGTCCCGATCGCTGCCGGCTCGTTCGCTCGAGACTCCGCTTCACCACGCCGCGTCGTCTTGAGCTCGAGCCTCGCGGACACGCTCGCACCCGTCGAGGTCAGCAGAACGACGAGGGCAAGCTCCGACCCAGAGCATCTCCTCGGTCAGACGGTGCGGATCAACAACGAGCCGATGGTCATCGTCGGTCTCGTCGAACCGGGCTTCAAGGGCCTCTCTTCGACGGATCGCCCCGACGCTCTGTGGATGCCTCTCGAAGCATGGGGGGTGGTGGAGAAGACCCGCCACTTCTCGACGGCGGTGAGAGAGACGCTGCCGCACCAGTTGACG
>JBCCLJ010000242.1:0-9752 GCA_039026915.1 Acidobacteriota bacterium | reverse complement strand
GCAGCGTCCTCTCGCAGAGCCTTGCCGCTGCGGCCAACAATGCGCAGCTAGCGGAGTTCAAGACCGGGGTTCTTCAGACCTGAACCGACGAAGCCCTGCGAGGCCTTGTGATGAACTCGCGTCGCGCCTTGGAGAGCTCCGGGCCTGAACTCGCAGAGACTATGCTGTTGTGACATAATTGGTCGCGAGACAGTACCCTCGAAAACATCCTGTTGTGGCGCCGATCCATGGCACTCGACCCAGAGGTTCTCCGATGAAGCTCCTCCTCTTCGACATCGACGGCACGCTTCTGCAGTGCGGGCGCCAGGTCGGCGTTGCCTTTCTGGAAGCGATGCAGGTCGTCTACGGCGAGATCGGCTCTCTCCGCGGCGTGTCGTTCGCCGGACGTACCGATCCTGCAATCGTGCTCGACATCTTGCGCGATCACCAACTCTCTCGCGAGGAGATCCTTGGGCGGCTGCCGCGGATGCGCGAGCTCTACGTGCCGCGTCTCGACGAGACGCTGCACGTCGATGGCATGCGTTTGCTGCCGGGAGTTCGCCGTTTGCTGACGGCACTGGCCGAGCGCGACGACGTCGCTCTCGGCCTGATCACCGGCAACTGGGAGGGCGGCGCGCGCGTGAAGCTCTCTCGCTTCGAGCTGAACGAGTTCTTCGCCTTCGGCGCCTTCGGCGATGACGGCGTCGATCGCGCCGAACTCCCGCCGGTGGCCGTTCAGCGGGCCCAGGAGCATCACGGCGTGCGCTTCGCACCCGAGGACGTGCTGATCATCGGCGACACCGTCCACGACGTGACCTGCGCACAGGCTCACGATCATCCGGTGCTCGGAGTGACGACGGGTCATGCCACCGCTGAGCAGCTGCGGGAGGCCGGCGCCGACTGGATTGCCGAGAGTCTGGCCTTGCTGCCGCCGGTGCCGCATCTGGCGGACTGACAGAGCAGCGGCGCCGGATCGTTCTCTCAGACAGGTGATTCGACGCGGTGGCGCGGACCCGGGTCGGCCTCTTGGCCGGCGAGCGCCAGAGCGGCCACGTAGCCGATGATGGTCCAGCCGAAGCAGACGTTGAGCATCATGATGACCGGCAGCTTCTCTTCCTTGGCGAAGGCGGCGAGGATCGTCGGCAGCAGGTAGACGGTGAGGATCGCGGTGCCGAGAACGCTGAAGAGGAAGAAGGTGCCGAAGCCGAGGGGCTCTTGCAGGAACATGAGGTGTCTCCTTTGAAAGCGTAGCGAGGAGTTGCACTCGCTGACGAACGCAAGAGTGCTCGATGCCGGCGCTCTCGGGTATGCGTGGATTCACCTAGGGCCGTTTCGGGTGCTCCGTTGGCCTCGCTTTGACTAGACTGAGAGCATGCCGAGAGATGAGAACAGCGAACCCACCACTGAGCCGAAGCTGCGCCGCCTCATGCTTCACGACTGGCACGAGGAGAAGGGAGCCGAGTGGCGCACGCTCGATGCTCACCGCGTCGTGGCTCACTACGGATCTCCTGACGAGGAGCTCGCGGTCGCGACCGATCGCGCCGTGATCGCTGACGTCTCGGACCGCGCCCGCCTCGAGCTCGTCGGCGAAGATCGCGTGCGCTTTCTGGCAGGGCTCGTGACCTGCGACGTCGCGAGCCTGGAGCCCGGCACCGGCTGCTACGGCTACTTCACTTCGCCGAAGGGGCGCGTGATGGCCGACGTCACCGTGCTGTCTCTCGCAGACCGGCTCTGGCTGGAACTGCCGCGAGGCACTGCGCAGTCTCTGCGCGAGCATCTCGAGAAGTACGTCGTCGCCGACCGTGTCGAAGTGCGGTCGATCGACGACGTTCTGCTCTTCCGGGTCGTCGGGGCAGGCCTGGCGGACTGGCTCGAGGCGCGAGGCATCGATCGCTTGGAGGGTGCGTTCGCGCATCACGCAGTGGAGCTCGAGGGAACCGACGTCCACGTCTCCTCGACCCCGCTGGAAGGGCGTCCGGCAGTCTCCCTGTGGATCTCGTCGGGCATCGCGGGCCCGGTTCTCGACGATCTGCTGGCCACCGGGCTCGAACTGGCCGGTCAGGACTGTCTGGAGACCCTCCGCGCCGCAGCGGGCGTGCCGCGCTTCGGCGTCGATTTCCAGGACTCGAATCTGCCGCAGGAGGTGCGCGTCGATTCCGCGATCAGCTACGAGAAGGGCTGCTATCTCGGCCAGGAGATCGTGGCGCGCCTTCACTATCGCGGGAAGCCCGCCCGAGAGCTCCGTCGGGTCCGGGGCGAGGGGTCGACACCCTCGACGTCCGAGGAACTGGCGCTGAGCCTCGACGGCACTCCGGCGGGGGCCATCACCAGCGTTGCCGCGGACGGCGCGCAGAACGGCTGGAGCGGGCTCGCGATGGTCGCGCGTAAAGCACTCGACGCCGAGACGCTGGACGGGCCGGCCGGCACGCGGGTCACGGTCCTCGGACCGCCGGACGTGGCCGTCTGAGGATCGAAGCGTCTTTTCCGTAAGTCGAGTCTGGGGGAGGCTGCCGGATCCAGCTCAGAGAGCGAACGACGTTCCGCAGCCGCAGGTGCCGGTGGCCATCGGGTTGTCGAACTTGAAGCCGGTTCCTGACATGCCGAGTGAGTAATCGATCGTGGTGCCGGCGAGGTACCTGGAACTCACTGGATCGACGAAAACCTTGAGGCCCTCGAACTCGAGCACCATGTCCGTCTCGCGCTGCTCGTTCTCGAAGTCCAGCGCGTACTCGAAACCGCTGCAGCCGCCGCCGCGCACCGCGACGCGCAGGCCGTAGCTTTCGTCCATGCCCTCTTCCTCGCGCGTCAAACGCACCATCTTGACCGCCTTGGGGGTCAGCTGAAGAGGCGCGGCGGCGAGGTCTGCCGGAACCGGCGTCTCGGAAGGAGGGTTTTGAGAGTTTTGAGTTTCTGTGCTCATGGTCGCTGCCTGAACGAGTTGTCTTACCTGTAGGAACGCGCTCTGTGCTTCGAATATTGCACCTTGCGCTCGTACGATGCCCAACGATTGTACCTGTTTCGTGCGCGGTGTCGAAGCAGACGGGGTGGCGCAGGCCGGCTAGACTGGTTCTCGTGATTCGAGCCATCCTCTTCGACTTCAACGGCGTCCTTCTGGACGATGAGCCGCTGCACATGGAGCTCCTTCAGGAGCTTCTCGCTGAGGCGGACATCGAGCTGACGGAGGCCGACTACTGGGCGACTTACGTTGGCTTCGACGACCGAGAGGCCTTCCGCCGCGCCTACGAGGCGGTGAACCGTGAGCTCAGTGAAGTCGCCCTGATCCAGCTGATCGCGCGCAAGGCGGTCCTCTATCAGGAGCGGATCGAGGCGCGCGGGTTTCCCTTCTTCCCCGGCGCGGTCGATTTCATCGCCGCGTGTGCCGAGTCGGGCCTGCGGCTGGGGGTCGTCAGTGGCGCTCTGCGCTCTGAGATCGTCGTTGCGCTCGAGCGTTCCGGCGCGAGCCGTTACTTCGGCCCCATCGTCTCGGCGGACGACGTTTCCGCTTCGAAGCCGGACCCGGAGGGCTACGTCAAGGGAATCCAGGAGCTCAACCAGCAGAAGCCTCTGCCGGAGCGCCTCCTGCACGCCCACGAGATCCTCGCCATCGAAGACACCGACGCCGGTCTCGAGGCGGCCCGAGCTGCCGGGTTGCGAACGATTGGAGTGGAGCACACCTTCGGCGCCGATCGGTTGTCGGCGGCCGAGGTCGTCGTTCCGAAGATCAGCGACCTCGAGGTCGGCCAGCTGGCAGAGCTGCTCGGCGGTCGTTGAAGCTCGACGAGGCGCGGAATCTCCCGTCGATTCTCGCGGTTGGCTTTGCTAGGTTAGACCTCTTCCACTGGCGTTGCGCCCTCGCGCACGACCCGTTCGAAAGTGGCTCGAACCGAGGATCCCTCGCGTCGGGCTGCTCACCCCACCCGGAAGCACCGAGCCTCGACATGCCGAGAACCAACCCAGACAACGCCGCCGGCCACATCGAGGTGATTACGGGCGGAATGTTCTCCGGGAAGTCGGAAGAGCTCGTCCGTCGGCTGCGCCGCGCTCTGATCGCTCGTCAGCGCATTCAGGTCTTCAAGCCGGTTGCAGACACGAGATCGGCGCCGGAGCACATCGTCACACGGGACAATCGCGAGCTCGAAGCTCATGCCGTGCGATCGGCAGCCGAGCTGCGCGAGCGCCTGGAGCTCGGGGTCGAAGTCGTCGCGATCGATGAGGCACAGTTCTTCGATGCGGGCCTCGTCGAGCTCGTCAACGAGCTCGCCGACCTGGGGATGCGCGTCATCATCGCTGGCCTCGATCAGGACTATCTGCGGCGTCCGTTCGGCCCGATGCCTGCCCTGATGGCCACAGCCGAATACGTCGACAAGATGCACGCGGTCTGCGTGCGCTGCGGCGCGCCCGCGGCCTACTCGAACCGAACTGCCGGAGGGGACGAACAGCTCCAGGTCGGCGACGTCGAGTCCTACGAGGCGCGCTGTCGCCGCTGCTTCGAGACGTTCTCCGGGGAGCGTTCGGAGGACTCCGTCCGTGCGGCAGCGGGCCGTGTGGAAGCCTCGACCGACTCCGAGAGAGTCGCCGCTGAGCACAAGAACTGACGGCCCTCGCCGCGCGTCGGTGCGTACAACCCCTGATGGGCGACGTTGGATCGCGCCTGCAGACTCGTTTCACTCGGGCGCCTTTTCCGGCGTCCGAAGGCTGCGAGGAGGTTCCCGTGGACGAAGGGCGCGTCGACTCTCTTTACGAGCGCATCGGAGGCGCTGACCGCGTCGACTCGATGACTCATGCGTTCTACGAGCGTGTGCTGGCGGATCCTCTCCTCGCTCCCTTCTTCGAGAAGAGCGAGGTCGACAAGCTTCATTCGATGCAGCGCGAGTTCTTCTCCGCCGCTCTCGACGGCCCCGTCACCTACACCGGACTGCCTTTGACCGAGGCGCACGCGGGCCGCGGTATCGGAGCGCAGCACTTCGCGCGCTTTACGCAACACCTCCTGGACACGCTCGCCTCCGAGGGTCTCGACGACCGGGAGGTCCGTGACGTGATCGAACGGATCAGCACCTACCGCGACGAGGTCCTCGGCTCTTCGTCTCTCGCCGGCTGAAGTCTCTCCGCCACGGTCTCTCCGACGGTCCTCAAAGGGCCGTCATCGCTTCGAAGGCGGACTTCAGCGCTCTCTCGAGATCTTGCCCCCCGGCGGCTGTTCCGAGGTCGTGAGCGACTCCTGGTAGCTCCTGAAGAGAAGCCAAAGCAGGCCAGTTTCCCGTCCGCGCACGAATCTCTGCCGGCGGCGCAATGTCGTCGAGTTCGCCGCAGATCACCGTCAGGGTCTTGGTCGTGGTCGTCAGCGCGGACAGGTCGTAGTGCGACACTGGCGGTGCGATGAGCGTCGCCGCAACGGCTGTCGTCTCGGGGAGGCGGCGAGCCACCATCACGGATCCGAAGGAGTAGCCGATGAGCCAGAGCGGCAGGCCCGGTGTCCGCTCGGAAACCGCTTGCTCTGCGGTGGCGAGATCGAGAACCTCTCCAGCGCCGCCGTCGTGTTTGCCGGCGCTTCGGCCGACGCCGCGAAAGTTGAATCGAAGGACCGACGTTTCGAGGTCGAGGAGCACGCTCTCGGCAGTGCGCACCACGGCGTTGTCCATGGTGCCGCCGTAGAGCGGGTGTGGGTGAGCCAGCACGGCGCAGCGGCTCGGGGAGGCGGCCTCTGACCAGATCGCTTCCAGCGGTCCCGCCGGGCCGTCGAGGGTGAGAGTCTCAGACATGAGGCGACCTTAGCGCGTGACCTCGGCGTGATGCATCAGCGGTGCGGACCGGCTAGACTCGGCGGCACCCCGGGTTTCCCCCAAGAGACGCCATGACGACGTTAGCCGCCAAGAGAGAGAAGGCCGCACAGGAGGCCGATTGGGTCGAGAGCGTCGCCGCGGGCGACGAGTCCGCCCTCGGCCGCCTCTACGACCGCTACTCCGGCCTGCTCGTTGGGCTGTCGCGGCGCATTCTGGGCAGTCAGGAGGAAGCGGAGGACGTCCTCCAGGAGGTCTTCGTGCAGGTCTGGAACCAGGCCAAGCGCTACGACCGCAGCCGGTCGTCGGTGTCGACCTGGCTCGTGCTGATCACTCGAAGTCGCTCGATCGACCGTCTCCGCACGAAGCAGGTCATCGCTCGCACCGCCCAGTCGGCCTACGAAGAAGATCCGAAACTCGATACATCCCCCGAGGGCATGGGGAACGTACTGGATCGAGAAAGGCGGTTGCGTCTTCGTGATGAACTGTCCAAGTTGCCCGACGAGCAACGTCAGATCATCGAGCTCTCCTTCTTCAAGGGCATGACCCAGACGGAGATTTCGAGCTCGACCGGAGTACCCCTCGGAACCGTGAAGACGAGGACTCTGCTGGCGATGAAGAAGCTCAGAAAGGCACTGAAAGCCGAGATCGAGGAGCTACTTTGATGTCTGAAAGAGAAGAGACTTTCGCGCTGGAAGCGCTCGAGGCGACCGCGCCTCTGGAGCCTCAGGACGCTGACGAAGCGTCCCTGGCACGCGAGTACACCGAGTTGGCCGGTCTGCTGGCGCTGGAAGCGGACGACATTGCGCCGCGCAGCGAGGTGAAAGAGGCGGTCTTCGCCGCCATCCGCAGCTCTGACGCCCCTTCTGCCCCCGAAGCAGCCGGTTCCGACCTGCCGAGCAACGTCGTTCAGATGCCCGTGCCGGCCTCGACGACTCCTGCCTGGACGACCTGGGCCGCTGCAGCGGGCCTGCTGCTGGCTCTGAGCTTCGCGGCACTCAGTGGTTTCCTGTTCTCCAGAGTGCAGATGCAGGGTCAGGCGATCGCGCAGCTGGAAGACGAGGTTCTGGGCCTCGAGCAGCAGAGAGACCTCGCCGGCGGTGAAGCTCTCGACGCTGGGCTTGCGCGGCGCGTCGACCTGGTGACGTCGTCGACGGCGGAAGTCTGCGCACTCAAGCCCGCCGGCGACAGCCCGGCACAGCCGCAGGCGCGGGCCCTCTTCTGGGCCGACAAGGAGAGCCGGCGCTGGGTGCTCTCGGCGAGCCAGCTGGAGCGCTGCCCCCTGGGCCGTGAGTACCGCATCTGGTTCGTCGGTGAGGACGGCACCTTCAACGGCGGTTCCTTCCGGGTCAAAGGACCCGACGAGCGGATCGAGATCGAAGCCGACCAGATGCCTCCCGGAACGGAGAAGGTGCTGGTGACGCTCGAGTTCCCCAACAAGGTCGGCACCGAACCCGGCGGAGAGCTCATCCTCTACGGCGACGAGGCCCGGCAGATTCTCTGATCGGCCGGTCCGCGCCTTCCGACCCCGACCTCCTAGGGCAGGCGGAGGAGACGTACGACGAGATCGTCCTGCAGCCTCTCCCGCGCGCCTTCGGTCCACTCGAGGCAGACTCGGGTGGGCTTGCCGTCGTCGTCGCGCCGGGTGAAACCGTCGTCGGTGACGATGAGATCGAGCGTCGGCGTCGTGCAGAGACTCTCGTCGTAAGCGAGAGCGACCGCCAGGGCGTCGAAGAGCACCGAGCTCTCCCGGTCGACGTCGAAGTCGCCCCATTGGAAGGTGGGCTCCCAGACGCGGTAGCCTTCGAGCAGCGCCTGCACCGTTCGGCTTTCCGACTCGACCAGTCGGCGGTAGGCGTCTCCCGTCACCTGAAGTTGGCCCGCCGTGTCCAGCGGTGCGATGAGCAGGTCCCAGCCGGCGCCGTAGAGCTGCTTTGCGGCCGGCACGCGCGCGGCGACGTTGTACTCGGCGGAAGGCTCCGCAGCGCGGTCGTAGCCGCGGTCGACGCTGCCGCTCATCGCGACGACGCGAACGCGCTGGGCGAGCGAGGGCTCGCGCTCGAGGGCGCTGACCAGATTCGGCACCGGCCCGACGGCCAGGAGCGTCACCGGGACTTCGCTCGCCTTGACCACGTCGATCAACGCTCCGACGCCGTCGCGGTAGACCGTGCCGGGGTACTCGTCGAGGTTGACGTCGTCGGCCCAGGGAGCCTGGCCGATCGGTAGATTCTCCGCCTCGGGCTCAGGAACTCCGATGCCGATCGGTACGTCGGTGCGGCCGGCCGCTTCGAGCATCTTGGCGACGATGCGTGCGCGCGTCTCGGTATCGCCGCTGTCGGTGACCACGAGGCGCAGGTCGAGCTCCGGGCTCGCCAGGAGCTGTGCCAAGGCCCAGGTGTCGTCGATGTCGGTACCGATGTCCGTATCGAAGATGACCGGAATCGGCGCCTCGGCCTCCTCGGGAGCTTTCGCAGACTCCTGCTCCTGCGAAGTCGCGGTGCAGGCGAAGATCAGAAGGAAGGAAGAGAGCCATCCGAGGTTGTCTCTGAAGCGGTTGCGGTGGATCATGGGTTCTCTTCCTCAGGAGTTCCGTCGTCGGCGCGGGGAATAGCCGGCCCGTCGTCGCGGTTTTGTTTCTCAGAGAAACAGGCTCCACGTTACCGGACCCACGGAGACCGGAGACACTGGTCTTCGACTCGAGTCATGTGACTCGCCGGCGTCGGGCCTGGTCCAATCTCTTGACGGGCACTCTGCTCGCTCACTCGAACACTTCTCGTCTCGGCCGTCCGGTCGAAGCGAGCCCAGATAGGCCCCTTCGGGGCGCAGGAGTCGAAATCGATGGGTGGTTACATCTTCCTGGTCATGCTTCCAGCACTGGTGCTCTCCGGCATCGCGAGCTGGATGACGCGCTCGGCGTTCAAGAAGTACTCGCAGGTGCGTGCTTCGAGCGGTCTCACCGGAGCCCAGGCCGCGCAGCGACTGCTTTCGCAGGCCGGAATCACCGACGTCGAGATCGTGCCGCACCAGGGCACGCTCTCCGACCACTACAACCCGATGACCAAAAGGCTCGCGCTCTCCGAGCCCGTCTACGGCTCGACGTCGGTGGCGGCCATCGGCGTCGCCTGCCACGAGGCCGGCCACGCGATCCAGCACGCCAAGAGCTATCCGCCCCTCTGGGTGCGTTCGGCGCTGGTGCCGACGGCCAACTTCGGCGGCTCGTTCGGAGGCATCGTGGTGATGGCGGGCCTCTTGTTTCAAATCCCCAGCTTGATGCTCTTCGGCTGCGCTCTCTTCGGCGCCGTCCTGCTCTTCCAGCTGATCACCCTGCCGGTCGAGTTCGACGCTTCGGCGCGCGCCAAGAAGCTGGCCCTGGCCCACGGCCTGGTGTCGGAGTCCGAACAGAAGGGCATGAACAGGGTCCTCAACGCCGCCGCTCTGACCTACGTCGCGGCGATGGTCGGCACGCTGCTGACCCTGCTCTACTACCTGTCGCTGGCGCTCGGTCGCCGGGACTGACGGACGCCGAAGGTTCGGTGCGGCGGGGGCGCTGGCACAGAGCTGAAGCGCGGACTCTGGGCAGACTGCCGCCCAGTGGATGCGGAGTCTCGACAGGGCGCCAGAGTCGGGACGCAGCGGCACCTCCGCTCTCGCAATGACGCCGCGGGACAGCGTCGCGTCGACGAACAGATTCGACCTCCTGCACGCCTCGAGGGTTCTGCGTCGCCTCCGCTGCCTCTCCTTGCGTCATCGCGGCGAGCGCATCGGCGCCGCGTAGCGGGTGCCGATGCCGACGCGGCGATCGGATCCAAGTCTGTCGCGCGGACGATGACACCCGCGCTGGCGCGAAGGACTCCGGCTCACGTCGGGGTGCGAGGCGCGACGGCGAGTCTGACGTCTGCGCTGTCTCCGTCCAACAGCGCAGGGCTCGCTAGATCGGGGTCCCCAGCATCTCGGTGAGCTCGGTCTGCTTCTCCGCGAGGAGCTCCGGCGTGTTCG
>JBCCLJ010000241.1:0-9765 GCA_039026915.1 Acidobacteriota bacterium | reverse complement strand
CGGCGCGTCTCGCCGGCCAGCGCCGAGCGACGCTCCTCCAAATCGCCACCGGTCGAGTCTTCCAAAGCGATTTCGAGGAGCACCGTGTCGGCTTCGATCTGCCGCGCCGGCACGCTCTGGTCGACGTAATACTCCCTGGCTTCGAGGGCGGCGGCTCGAGCGGCCGCCGTCCTTCCATCGGCGAGCAGGGCGCGCGCCAGCAGCAGCGATCCGTCGGCCACCCATCTCGCCTGCCCGGAGTCTCGACTCTCGGCCAGATTCGACCGAATGCGCTCGATCGCTTCAGCGTGCTCTCCGCGCTCGAAGGCCAGGAGGGCGTCCTCGAAATCGAGGTGGAAGTGAAGCCCCGGGTCGCCGTCGCGCTCGGCGCTGCGGCGCGCGGTCGCGAACGAGCTCGCGGCCAGGTCGAGGTCGCCCATGTGCATCCACACCCGCCCGACGTAGTACGGGGTCCAGCGCACTCCCAACTCGTCTCCGAGCTCCTGATAAAGCTCGCCGGCCGCATGGAGATGGCGCAGCGCCTCACCGAGCTGGCCGAGCTTGAAGTAGGTGATTCCGATGTTCTCGGTGTTGATCGCGAGGCCTTGGCGTATGTCGCGCTCGCGGTAGTTCTCGGTCACCGCCTGCTTGAGCTTCAGTCCTTCGGACAGTCGTCCCTGCTGATCGACGAGCTGGGCCAGCGAGCTCAGGGCCCGTGCTTCGATGCGCAGATCGCCGACGAGGCGCGCGAGCTCGAGAGCCTCGAGAAAGAGCGGCTCGGCCCGCAGGAGATCGCCCTCATCTCGGACGCTGACGGCCAGGCGCAGGAGCGAGCTCGCTTCGCCGCCGCGTTCTCCGAGATCGCGGAAGAGAGCGAGGGCCTTTTCGATGTGATCCCTGCGCTCGGCCGCGGTCGAATCTGTACGTCGTTTGTAGAAGGCAAGGAGGTCGTGTGCCTGGGCCTGAAGCCTCGGGATCCCCTGCTCCTCGGCCTCTCGAACCGCCGCTTCGCCTCTCTCGACGGCCCTCGTCGCGTCCCCGCGGTGGAAGCTCACCAAAGCTTCCACGAGATCCGTTTCGACGGTCTCCACCGGCGAGATGCGCCGTTGGCGCAGTCGCTCGAGCGTGGCTGTCGCCTCGTCGAGCTGCGCCGCGCGGTCCTGTGCTCGAGCGAGCTCGATGCCGTAGTCATTCCGGTCGGGGTAGAACTCCCAGAGGGCCGAGTAGAGCTCGACGGCGCGGTCCCAGCGGTGCTCGAAGGTGCTGAGCTGTGCCTCGATCTCCAGGAGCTCCCCGCGCTCTGCTCCTTGCGCGGCCGTCAGAGCGCGCCGAGCGACCTCAGCCGCTTTGGCGTCGTCACCCCTGTGTCCGTGAGCTTTGGCCAGCTGCTTGAGAAGACCCGCATGGTCGCCTTCGAAGTCGAGGGCCCGCTGGAGGGAGGCGATCGCCGCGTTGGTGTCGGCGGCGAGCAGGTGATCGAGCGCCTCGGCGTACGAGCGAGCCGCTTCGTCCGATTGCGGCAGGATCGAGGGCCGCTCGGCCGTGGCGAGCCGGGGACGCTCGCGCTCGGCGCCCGGCGGAGCGACGGCGTCGATGATCTTGGCGCTGAGCACCTCGAGTCCGGACCGCCACTCGTCCGGCGCGGTCTGGGCCACGAACGTCGGATTCGAAGACGCAGCCGGGCGCTGCGCCGAGTGCAGCTCGACTTCGAGCCGCAACGTTCCTGCGTCGCCAGCAGGCTCGAAGCGTCCGACAAGCACGGCGGCGGCTCCCAACCGGCGATCGACGGCGGTCGCGTCGCTCTGCGCGTCCGGTCGGACGGCCAGGAACGTCTCTTCGTGATCGAGGGTTCGAATGCTGGCGGTGCGCGCGAGGCTCTCGCGCAGGCCCTGTGCCAACAGCGCTCCGAACCAGGCCGCGGCCTCGTGCGACTCGGGCGGTTCTTGGAAGCCGAGAACGGCGACGATCGGACGCGTCGAGTGTGCTCGAAGCGCTTCGGGATCCTCGAAACCGCGAAAGAGGAGCGCGATCAGAAGAAGGGTCGCAACGGCCGCCAGCGCCGCGGCCGCGAGCCGAGACCGGCCTCGGGGCATCGCTGCGGAGGAGGCCTCCACCTGCGCGACGAGCGCGGCGGCGGTCGGTCGGCTCTTCGGGTCCGCCCGCAGGCACTCATCGATGACGGCCCCCAACCGACCCGGCCGGGTGGTCTGCCCGGGCTCGCGCGTGCGGGCCAGGAGCTGGCCGACGCGGGTCTTGTCGCGAAAGGGCAGCTCGCCGGTCACGGCGTGGTGCAGGAGAACGCCGAGCGAGTAGACGTCGCTGGCGGGCTCGGCTGCGCCCGTGAGCTGCTCGGGTGCGACGAAGGCCGCCGTGCCGCCGCCGCCGCCGCTGCCGCGGACGTGAGCGAGGCCGAAGTCGGCGATGACGGCGCGTCGCGACTCGGGCGGTCCGACGAGCAGCACGTTCGACGACTTGATGTCACCGTGCACGAGGCCCGCGGCGTGGATCGCATCGATTCCCGAAGCCAGATCGGCCGCGAGCCGCAGCGTTTCTGACGCGGAGAACGCCCCCTCCTCGTCCAGCGCCTCGGTGAGCGAAGGTCCTTCGAGGAGCTCCATCGTCAGGAAGACCCTCTCTCCGTCGCTCGATTCCCAACTCGTCAGGTCGAAGACGCGGCAGACGTTGGCGTGCGCCACCGCCCGCGCCGTGCGCACCTCTTCGCGAAGACGGTCCCGTGCGCTCGCGTCGAGAGCGCGAGGAATCTTGAGCGCGACGTCCTGCTGCAGCTCGCGGTCGCGGGCTGCGAAGACGACGCCGCTCCCGCCGGCGCCGACCTGCCGCAGCAGCTCGTAGCGCCCCGCGAGCACGTCTCCGACCTTCGCGACCTCGGGTGGACTCAAGCGGGCTCCCTCTCGTGGACAGAGCTGCCCGATGACTCGGTGCCGCGGGGCGTGCGCATCGAAGGAGACGTAGTGCCGATCAGGCGATCTTCCGGCCGAGCCAGTCGATCAGCACTCGATTGACCTCTTCGGGCTTCTCCTGCTGTGTCCAATGGCCGCAGTCCGCGACGGTGTAGGTCTCGAGATCGGCGATGTAGGTGTCCATGCCGTCCGCGGACTCTGGCGGCAGAATGACGTCGTCCTCGGCACCGATGTAGAGACACGGCACGTCGATGTTCCAGTCTTCGACCTGCAGATTGGGCGGCGTCTGAGCGGCGGCGCGGTACCAGTTGAGCCCGCCGGTGAAGCCGGTGGCTTCGTAGGTGTCGACGAAGACGGCGAGCTCGTCTTCCGTCAGCAGCAGCTCACCGGCGAAGTTGCCTTCCTCGAGCATGCGCAGCAGATCGACCTGGCGCTCGGCGGAGTCTTCCGGCAGCGCCGCGAACGCCTCGCGATCCCAGATGCCGTCCTTGCGCAGCATCATCTCGAACGAGCGACGCACGTCGGCCGCGAGCTTCTCGTCGGCGACTCCGGGCGGCTGGAAGGTGGCGACGTAGTAGTTCTCGCTCTGCACGATCAGCGGATTCGGTTCTCTCTGGACCATGGGATGCATCGCCGGCGTGTTGACGCCGACCACGCCTGCGACGCGCTCCGGAAAGACGCGAGGCATCATCCAGACGACGCCGCCGCCCCAGTCGTGACCGCAGAAGACAGCCTTCTCGATCTCGAGTGCGTCGAGCACGCCGTCCAGGTCGGCGCAGAGGTGTCCGAGGGTGTAGTTCTCGAAGCCCTCGGGTCGATCGCTGAGGCCGTAGCCTCGCTGGTCCGGTGCGATCGCGCGGTAGCCCGCTTCCGAGACGGCCTGGATCTGGTGGCGCCAGGAGTAGGCAAGCTCGGGGAAGCCGTGGCAGAAGACGATCGGCGTACCCTCGCCCTGATCGTAGACCGCCAGCGACACGCCGTTGGTGTCGATCATCGTCGGAGTTGGCAGGCCTGGAGCGGCCGTCACGCCGTTGCGCGAGAAGGGCGCCGGGCTGTCCGCCGCGACCTCTTCGTCTGCGGGGGGCGCCCCGCAACCCGGTACGAGAGTGGACGCCGCCAGTCCTCCGGCGAGCGTAGAACTCTGCTGCAGGAACAAACGGCGTGTGGTCTGCGTTGACCTTTTCGGTGCTTGGCTCATGGTGCGACTCCCGAGTGGTGGCAAGTGTCGAAGCGACAGCGGGCAACGGGCACGAAGTGAACTGCAGCGGAGGGGCGGAGATGTCACTGGGAAGTTTGCCACGGACGAGCCGGGGAACGCTCGTCATCGCACTTTTGCTCTTCGGCGCCGTCGGTGCGGAGGGTCAGGAAGACATCGCCTACGGCGAGCGCGTCGACGTGCGGGTCGTCAATCTGGACGTGCTCGTACTCGACAAGAAGGGGCGGCCGGTCTACGGCCTGACGCAGGAGGACTTCAACATCACGGAAGACGGCCGCATCGTCGACGTGCAGTTCTTCAATGCGCCGTCAGCGCCGGGCAAGGAGCCGGAGCCGGCAGCATCGGAGCCCTCGAGGGCAGCTGGACAGGAGACGGAACGGCCCGTCGCAGAGCTCGTCGTGCTGCTCGACGATCTGAATCTGATGGGGCCGGCGCGGAATCGTTTTCTTCAGGACCTGCGTCAGCTTCTCGAAGGCCTGGAGCCGCTGCCGCCGACGCTTCTGCTGCAGAGGCGCCGCAGCCTGCCCATCCTTCATGGACCGACTCGCGACCTCGACCAGCTGCTCGCTGGACTCGACGGCGTCGGCAAACCGCTGGCTCAAGGCACGATCGTCAGCACGGCCCGGGTGCGCACGCTCGACGAGATCCGCGTCACGATCGACAGCTGTCTCTCGAGCGGACGCGAACTGTGCCCTGAGTGCTTCTCCGACATCCTGACGGTGATCAACAGCTACGCCATTCAGCAGACCTCGAAGGTCGAGAACGTCGCTGCCGGGCTTCTCGGTGCTCTGGGCTCCATGGGCGTCGGTCAGAGCCAGCGAACGCTGCTCTACGTCGGTGACGGGCTGCCGCAGATTCCCGGGCTGCCGATGTTCGACTATCTCGGAGACATGTGCCCGGATCGACGAGGCGAGGCACTGTCGGAAGCGCTTCGCTACAAGCAGGACCGCCTCTTCGACGAGCTCGGTGCGATCGCCAACGCGAGTCGCGTATCGCTCTATCTTTACGATGCCGGCGGCCTGCGAACGACCACCTCGAGCGACGTCCGCACCGTTTCCATCAGCGCCCCTGGCGGAAACAGAGAACCCGGATCCACCAACACTGACTTCCAGATGGGCTCCGACAGCATCACGCCGACCCCCTCGAACGACAACTACTTCAACCTGAATCAACAGGCCGGCATGAATGCGCTGGCGCGAGCCACCGGAGGGCGTGCCATCGTCAACACGAACCGCGCCCTCGAGCCGATGCAGACCATGGTCGAAGACCGCGCAGCGCGTTACTCCCTGGCCTTTTCCATCGACCGAGAGGCGACCGGGCGCCTTCATGAGCTCCGCGTTTCACTGCGCCCTGGAGTGGCCAAAGGGCGAAGCCTCCGCTACCGACGATCGTTCCTCGACATGACGGCCGAGGGACGCCTGTTGCAGCGTCTGAACGCGGCGCTCTACGCTGGTGCCGTGAGTGAGAGCTTTCCCGTCGAAGTCTCGTTCGGCGAGATCGAGCGCTTGGCGCGGAAGAAACGGCGCGTGCCGGTCCAGATCTCTGTTCCGGAGTCGGCCTTCACCGTGCTTCCCGGACCTCCGGACGGCAGGCCGAGAGGCGCGGCGCGCATCGCACTCGCTTCGACCGACGAGCGCGACCGGCTGAGCGGTTATCGGCAGCGCATTCTCGAGCTCGGTGAGGGCGGAGTGGTGCCGACGGCGGAGGGCGACTTTGCGCTCGTCGTCTCGATTGACGTAGAGCCCGGTTCCCGCATCTTCGCCGTCGCCGTGCGCGACGAGACCACGGGAGAGACGACGCTCGTGCGCTCGACGCTCGAAGTGCCGTAGGGATCTCTCGAGTCGCTCGTGCGGCCCACCCGGCCCTCTCGTTCCGGGCGATACAGTGACCGCACGGAGTGCAGGGGCAGAAGAGACCGGAGGGCTGGAAATGAACCGAGGAAGGTGGCCAAGAGCACAGCGAGCGGCCGGCCTGGTCGCTCTTGTGGCAGCGTGCTTCTCGTCCTTGGCCCTGGCTCAGGAAGACATCGCCTACGGCGAGCGCGTCGACGTGCGGGTCGTGAATCTGGACGTGCTCGTGCTCGACAAGAAGGGGCGTCCCGTCTACGGCCTGACCCGTGAGGACTTCAACGTCACCGAGGACGGCCGGACCGTCGACGTTCAGTTCTTCACCGCGCCTTCTGCACCGGGCGAGCAGGCCGAGAGGACCGAAAACGACTCTCCCGATGTCGTGACCTCGGAGGCTGCCGAACTCGTCGTTCTCCTCGACGATCTCAATTTGCCGGGACCCGCGCGCAAACGCTTCCTTCAGGACCTGCGGGGCCTTTTGCAGGGGCTCGAGCCGCTGCCTCCTACGCTGCTGCTGCAACGCCGTCAGAGCCTGCCGATCCTGCACGGGCCGAGCCGCGATCTGGACGAGCTCATGTCCTCGGTCGACCGTGTCGGCAAGCCGTTGGCACAGGGACTCGTCGTCAGTATCGCCCGGCGCAGGGCGTTGCAAGAGATCGACGGCATCATCGAAGGCTGTCTGGCGAGCAACCGCGACATCTGCAACGACTGCTTCGGCGAGTTGCTCGCCACGATCAATCAGTACGCCATCACACAGTCGGCCAAGCTGGAGGGAGTGGCGTCAGGACTCCTCGGTGCGCTCGGAGCGATGGGCGAAGGTTTGACGCAGCGGACTCTTCTCTACGTCGGTGACGGCCTGCCGCAGATCCCCGGTCTGCCGATGTTCTCTTACCTTGGCGACCTCTGTCCCGACCGACGGAGCGAGGTGGAGTCCGAGGCGATTCGCTACAAGCAGGACCGCCTTTTCGAGGAACTCGGAGCCATCGCCAATGCCAGCCGAGTGTCTCTCTATCTCTACGATGCGGGCGGCATTCGACCGACGACTTCGAGCGGCGTCGATGCCGGCACGAGGCCGCCGACGCTCGAGAACGACAGCTTCTTCAATCAGAACCAGCAGGCGGGCATGAACCTCTTGGCGCGGGCCACCGGCGGACGTGCGATCGTCAACAGCAACAGAGCCCTCGAGCCGATGCGGACGATGGTGGAAGACCGCGAGGCGCGTTACTCGCTTGGCTTTTCGATCGACCGCGAGCCCACTGGTCGCGTGCACGGCCTCAGAGTCTCGTTGAACCCTCGGGTCGGCAAGGACCGTCGCCTTCGCTACCGGCAGTCTTTTCTCGATCTCACGGCCGAGGGGCGGCTCCTGCAGCAGCTCAACGCGGCCCTCTACGCCGGAACGTTGAAGGAGAGCTTTGCTGTCGAGCTGTCGTTCGGTGAAGTGGAGCGCCTGAAACGCAGGTCGCGACGCGTGCCGGTTCAGATCAAGATCCCGGAAGCGGCTCTGACCGTGCTGCCTGGACCGCCGGACGGAAAGCCGCGGGGCGCTGCCAGGATCGCTCTCGCGTCGACCGACGAGCGCGATCGGCAGAGCGGTTACCGGCAAAGCCTCGTCCAGCTTGGCGAGGGTGGCCTCGTGCCGACGTCGGAGGGCTACTACTCGCTCGTCGTCGGGATCGAGGTCGCCCCGGGCTCGAGGGTCTTTGCCGTCGCCGTGCGCGACGAGACGACCGGGGAGACGACTCTGGTTCGGTCGACGCTCGACGTGCCCTAGGGGCCTGCAATCAGCCTGCGGCGGATGCGGATGTCGTCGTGGGTCAGGCTCTCGCCGTCCGGTCCAGCGCTCCACAGCAAGACCTCCGAGGCGTCGACGCTGTAGCCGTAGGGAAAGCCGTCGAAGGGGTCGACCGGGAAGGGTCTCCGCTGGCTCTGCTCCCAGGAGGTTTGCACCTCCTCGAGCTCGACCGGAAGCTCGCCCGTTGCCGCGACGTGGTCGGCGAGCGTCGAGAGCAGCGCCGCCAGGTCGGCCTCGGCCTGCGCTCTCGCCCGCTCGAACTCCGTCACGGAGGGAGCCTCTTCGATCGGCGCCACGTCGGGCGTCACCAGGGCTGTGAGCCTCTCGACTCCAGCCGTGAACTGCGGTGGGAAGAGGGTCGCAAAGAGCGCCAGGATCGCGAGAGGCGGTAGCGCAACGGTGCCGACCAGGATGGCGACGGCACGGGCCGCTCCGAGGGCGCGGCGCGGCTTTTGACCGACGAGCCTCGGGTCGAGCTCCGCCAACCGATCGCAGAGCGGCGGCGTTGGCGAGAGCCAGCGCCCCAGCGTCATCGAGCCGCTCGTCAGATCGCGGCTCTGGGCGACGAAGGCCTCGCGATTGACACGGGCTGCCTGCGAGCCTGCAGCGAGCAGGGTCAGGCCGCGGATCGCGGCGTGACGATGCCCGCAGAGAACCATGCCCCAACGGTCGCACGTGAGCTCGCGCGCCCGAGCATAGGCCGATCCGAGGAAGGGAACGAAGAGACTCGGGGCGAGCAGCCAGCTCCACCTGGATCGACTGCGCAGGCGTCCGATCTCGCGACCGAGGATCATGTCGCGCGCGGCCTCGTCGCCTTCGCAGGACTCGAGGAGGTCGGAGTAGAGCACGACGATCGGGGGGGAGAGGAGTCGCATCGCAGCGACGTCGAGGGGGCTCCGCGATCTCAGCAGATAGGCCTCCGGGAGCTTGCGGAGCCCGGATCGCTTCGACAGCTCTGCCACGCGCTGATGCAGCTCCGGCAGCTGCTCCGGGCCAAGGCGCAGCCCGCTGCCGCGGATTCGAGCGAGGAAGGCCAAGCGCACCGCGAGGGTGCCGACTAGAGCCGCTGCAAAGCCGAGAACGCTGGCCAGGAGCGCGAGCCAGAGAAGTGTGGAGGCGATGGCGAGGAGGCCGAAGCGAAAGCGCTCCGAGCGCCAGCGCGGAACGCGAACGGGTCTCGCGTGCGCGAACGGTGTCCCTTCGGTCGACGCGGTACGGACGTCGGCAGTCAACGTTCCCTCAGCCATCCGGGCACCTCCAGCGAGACTCGTGCGAAGCGCGAGCAAGAGACGGCCACCCGTCAACGAGGGCCGCAAGAGGTCGAACTATAGCAATGTGTCGATTATCGGTGCCCGCCACAGTCTGGGGTTGCTGCGCACGCTGCCGCCACCGAGCCCGAGCGCCGGCTCGCGATCCCGATCCAGCAGGTACGGCGCATCGAGGTCGACCCACTCTGCCGTGCCAGCGAGGTGGAGCGCCGGCGCGATGCCGAGGGAGGAGCAGAGCATGCACCCCACCATGATGCGCAGGCCCTGGTCTCGGGCACCCTGCAGAGCGTCGAGTGCGCACGTGAGTCCGCCGGTCTTCTCGAGCTTCAGGTTGACCACTTCGTAGCGCCCCTGGACCCGCTCGATCTCGGCACGCGTGTGAAAGGCCTCGTCGGCAGCGAAGGGCACCGGGTGCTCGAAGGTATTCAGAACCTCGTCCTCCGAGGGCGCCGTGGGCTGTTCGATGAGGCTCACTCCGAGCGCCGCGAGCTGGACGGCCCGGCGCTCGACGTCCTCAGGCCGCCAGGCCTCGTTGGCATCGGCGATCAATGCGACACCGGGCGCGGCATCGCGAACGGCGCGCACGCGGTCGACGTCCCCTTCGCCACCGAGCTTGAGCTTGAGGGTCGAGAACTCGCTGGCCAGCTCGGCAGCCTGAAGTGCCATGACGCCGGGCTCGCCCAGCGAGACGGTGCGCGACGTCGCCACGACGAGCGGTGGGACCGTTGGAGCTCTCGAAGGT
>JBCCLJ010000240.1:0-9839 GCA_039026915.1 Acidobacteriota bacterium | reverse complement strand
GCTCGCCGTGCTGGCCGCCGGCGCCGGCAGGGTCGAAAAGGACACGTCGGTCGAGGCCTTCATCCCGTCGGATCACGTTTCGATCGAGGTCCGCGATCGTGCGGAGGAGATCTTCGGTCTGCGCGACCCGATCGGCATCGCTCTGATCGCCCCCGCAGGCGAGTCCCTGTTCGAGGCCGAGCGCCTCGGTGCCGTGCGCGAGCTGCACGAGTGGATCTCCACGCTGGACAACGTCCGTTCCGATCGCGTCACCAGCCTCGCTTCCGAATCGTGGGTCTCGGGCGAGGACGACGCGCTCGAGATCGAGCCCTATCTCGAGCCCTTTCCTCAGAGCCGCGAAGAGGCTCGGCGTGTCTGGGAGCGAGTCGGCGCCATGGAACCTCACCTCGGCACCCTGGTCTCCAAAGACGGCCGCGGCGCCATGATCGTCGCCGAGCTGCGCGACCCGCAGCGCGCCGACGAGACCTACCTGGAGATCATGGACGGTGTCACGGCGCGTCTCGAGACCCTGGAGCGTCTGGATCTCGAAACACACGTCGCGGGCCAGGGGGCGGTCACGGGCTTTCTCAGCCGTTCGATCGACAGCGACTCCTCCAAGCTGCGTCCCGCTGCCGTCGTCACCATTCTCCTGGTGCTGCTCGTCTCCTTCCGACGCTTGAGCTCCCTCGCCGGCCCGCTCGTCGTGCTCGGTGCCAGCGTTCTCGGGACCCTCGGCTGCATGGGCTGGTTCGGCATCCCCTACTACGCGATCACTTCGGCTCTGCCCGTCGTGCTCGTCGCGATCTCCGTCGCGGACGCCATCCACATCCTGACCCGGTACTACGAAGTGCGAGCCTCGCACCACGACCCCGGAGTACGGGCGGCGACGCTCCAGGCGCTCGACGACATGGCCGGTCCGGTGACGGTGACGACCTTCACGACCGTCGTCGGCTTCGTCGGCATCGCGCTCACCTCGATCATGCCGCCGATCACCTCGTTCGGGTGGCTGGCAGCCTTCGGCGTTCTGCTGGCCTGGGTCTACTCGCTGCTCGTTCTGCCCACGGTTCTGATCCTGGTCCGCCCCGCGCCGTCGCCGGTCTTCCGCAAGGGGGAGAGCCAGGGGGTCGACCGCGCGGGTCGCTGGATGGCCGCCTTCGCTGCGCGGATCGCAGCGCGGCCGGTGGCGAGCCTCGCGACGGTCGCCGCCCTGACGCTGGTCGCCCTCGTCGGCGCGAGCCAGCTGCGCATCGACCGTTCGCAGGTCGACAACTTCGATCGCCGAGAGCCGATCGCTCAGGCGCACCGCGCGATTCACGCGACTTTCGCGGGGACCTCCTACCTCGACGTCATCGTCGAGACGGAGGAGGTCGCAGGCCTCCTCGACGCCGAGCGCATGGCGAAGATCCTGGCACTGCAGAACTTTCTGGAGAGCCTGCCTTTCGTCGAGCAGACGACGTCGATCGCCGACTATCTGTCGGTCCTGCACCGCGCCATCGAGCCGGGGGCCGATTCCGCCCTACCGGAAGACGACGACGCGATCGCTCAGTACCTCTTCCTTCAGGAGTCGGCGGGAGACCCGACGGAGCTCGAGGAGGAGATCGACGGCGAGGCGCGACTGGCCCTCGTGCGCGCACACCTCAACTCGACCTACAACAGCGAGGAGCGCGAAGCCGTCGAGCGCACCGAGCGGTACCTCGAGGAGGAGTTCAACGAGCCCGGGATGACCGCGCAGCTGAGCGGCCGGGTCAACATCGACTACCACTGGATGCAGCGCCTGGGCAGCAGTCACTTCCGCGGCCTGCTGATCGCGCTGCTGATGGCATTGGCCGTCGCCGCCGCGCTCTTTCGCTCGCCGATCGACGGACTGCTGGCCCTCCTTCCCGTGCTCTGCGCCATCTGCGCCATCTACGGCGCGATGGGCACTTTCGGCGTCGCGCTCGAAGTGGCCACCTCGATGTTCGCGGCGATCTCCGTGGGCATCGGCATCGACTACGGCATCCACCTCATCGCGCAGCTGCGCCGCGGCGTCGAGGAGGGTCTCGACCTCGAAGACGCCATCAAGAAACACCTCCCCGGACCGACCAGGGCCTGCTTCTTCAATGCCGCAGGCATCGCCACCGGCTTCATGGTCCTGCTCCTCAGCGAGCTCGCGACCCTGGAGCGCTTCGGCGCGCTGATCGCACTTGCTGCGCTCAGCAGTTTCGCGGCCTCTCTCGTCCTCGTGCCGGCCGGCTTCGGGCTGCGCGCCCAGCGCGCTCGCCGGCGGCACGTCGGGCGCACGGCGCAGGTCGCAGCTCTGCTGCTCGCGGCCCTCGGCCTGCTGAGCCTTCCCGCGGACGCACGCGCCGAAGAAGCCAAGACGGCGACGCAGCTCGACGGTCCGACGATCGCCGCACGCATCGCCGCGCGCGACACCTCGCGCTTCTCACGACGGATCATCGAAATGGAGATGACCGACCGACGCGACAAGGTTCGCCGCCGCACGGCACTGTCCTACCGTTCGACCGATGTGCGAGGCAACAAGAAGAACGTCCTGTTCTTCACGGCGCCGGGTCGGATCGAAGGGACGGCGTTCCTCGGACACTCCGAGGCGGGTCGCGACGATCGATGGCTCTTCCTGCCGGCGACGAAGCGTTCCCGAAGGATCCCCGCGTCGGACCGCGGCGACTACTTTCTCGGCACCGACTTCACCTTCGAAGACGTCGACAACGAGCTGACCATACAGACGGACGACCACGACCTCCGCAACATCGGGTCGAGGCCGAGGGGCGATCGCCAGGTCATCTTCCTCGAAGCGAAGCCGAAGAGCGCCGCCATCGCCAAGGAGCTCGGCTACGGACGTCTCGTGGCACAGGTCGACATCGAAACCTGGACCCCGCTGCAGGTCGACTTCTGGGACCTCCAAGAGCAGCCCCTCAAGACGATCGAGGCCACTGAGTTGGAGTGGTTCCCCGAGGGCGACGGAGGCTCGGGCGTCTGGGCGCCGCGGAAGATCACCTGCGTGCAGCACCAGAACAAGCACAAGACCGTCTTCTCGTATGTCGAGCTGACCTACCCCGAGAACCTCGACGACGACCTCTTCGTCCCCGACGATCTCAACCGGGGCCCGAGGTGACACCGCGTCGCGTCCTCGCTCTGCTCGGCTTCTGCCTGCTGGCGAGCACGGCGAGCGGGCAGTCGGAGCCGTCGTTCGAATGGGGCCTCGAGACGCAGCTGCGGCTCGGCTCTTTCACGGATCTCGAAGAGGAGGATCTGTTCGGCGATCTCGAGCTGATCCCAAAGCTCGAGTGGGGCCTTGGAGAGCGTGGCTTCGCTCGCTTCGAGGCGCGCGCCCGCGTCGAGGGGGGAGACCTGCTCGAGCCGGGGGAGCGACCGATCGACGGCTACTCGCAGTGGAGTCGCCCGGTGACGCTGCGCGACGTCGGCTCGGTCGAGGTGCGCGAAGCCGTCCTCGGTCGGGACGGCCAGCGCTTCGGCTGGTCGTTGGGAAAGCAGCAGGTCGTGTGGGGCGCCATCGACGGCTTCCGAGTGCTCGACGTCGTCAACCCGGTGAGCTTTCGCGAGTTCATCCTCGAGGACTTCGGCTCCGCGAGGATCCCGCTCTGGTCGCTGGTGCTCGACTGGAAGCTCGGGCGCTGGCGGCTCGAGACCGTATGGGCTCCCGATGCGACGGTCCACGAGATTCCGGTCGACGGAGCACCCTTCGCTTTCCGCGCGCCGCGCTTCCGTCTGCAAGCGCCCGAGGGTTTTGCGGGGACCAAGGTGTTCGAGTCGCCGGACGACATCGACCTCGCGACCTACGGGTTGAGGTTCAAGACGCTGGCCGCCGGCTGGGACCTCTCGTTCAGCGCCGTATCGGGAGTCGACCCCGAGCCGCTCGCCCGCTTCGGTAACTCGGGCTCGACGTTCGTGCGCTTTCACGAGCGACGAGACGTTCTCGGCGTGACGCTCGCAAAGGCCTTCGGCCCCGTCGCGCTGCGCACCGAGATCGGCTGGCAGCCCGACCGCTGGCTGAACACGCTCGGAGCGGCCGGCCTCCAACCGACGCGCTTCGATCAGGCGACCTGGGCTCTCGCGGCCGACGTCCAGGGGCCGATGGGCTGGTTCTTCAACGCCCAGGTCGTGGGCGACCGCCTGCTCGACGCCCCGGCGCTCGATCAGGCACGGCTCGCTCGCCCCGAGAGGGACCTCTTCTTCTCACTCTTCGCTCGTCGCAGCTTCCGCTACGACACCCTGACCTGGGAGCTGCGCTGGTACGGCGGCGACTCGCGACCCGTCGGCGCAGCGAGTGAGGGCCAGGGCGGGCTCTACCGCTCGAGTCTCGAATACCTCATCGACGACGCCAGCAGCGTGCGACTCGAGATCGACTGGTTCGAGGGCGACGAGAACGCCGGCGGCTACGGCGAAGTCTTCGGTCAGTTCGATCGCTCGGACCGCGTGCTGCTCGTCTGGCGACACAGCCTCTGAGATCGACCTTCCGCCGTGCGGATCAGGAGCCGCTACGGATCTCGGCGATCTCCTCCGGCGAGTAGCCGAGCTCGCACAGGACCTCCTCGCCGTGCTCGTCGAGCTCGGGAGCTTTCGTCGCGCCGCGCGTGAGGCCGTCGACGCCCACCGGGTGGTTGATGATCCAGTCCATGCCGACGCCCGCCGCGCGACCGTCGAGGAGCACGCCGTTGACGATCGCCTGCTCGTCCCGGGCCAGATCCTCGACCCGCGCCATGTGGCTCGCAGGGACCCCGGCCGCCTCGAGACGCTCGAGCCATTCGGCGAGCGGTGCTCGAGCAAAGAGCGCACGAAAGCGCTCGACCAGCACCGCGCCGTTCTCGAAGCGCCCCTCGTCGGCGGCGAAACGCGGATCCTCGAGCAGTTCGCCGAGGCCGAGCACGCCGTATAGCGCTTCGATCTCCGCCTCCGTACGCACCATGTTGAGCTGCAGAGTGCCGCCACACGAGCACTCGTAGAGGGTGTGCAGCGAGGACATCGGTCCCGGCTCCACCGGCGCTTCACGACGCGCGTCGTAGCCGAGGCCGGCGAGTCCGCCCTGCCCGAGACAGCCGTTCGACCAGAAGCCGTTGGCCAGCAGCGACGTCTGCACGTGACCGCCCTTGCCAGTGCGCTCGCGACGGAAGAGCGCGGTCAGGATCGCCGCATAGAGAGCGACGCCCGTCGGGTGGTCACCCATCCCGGGCAGGCCTTGGACCGGCGGCGCACCGGGGGCACGAACGAGATCCAGCAGACCCGAGCGCGCCCAGTAAGCGACCTGATCGAAGCCCGGCCGGTCGCGCTCGGGCCCCTTCTCCCCGAACGCCGTCAGCGACGCGTAAATCATGCGCTCGTTGCGCGGCGCAAGATCCTCGTACCTGAGACCGAACTTCTGACGAATCGGATGAGGCTGGTTCGTGATGAAGACGTCGCAAGCTTCGACGAGCCGCAGGAGTGCCTCGCGACAGCGCTCGTTCTTCAGGTCGAGGGCTACGCTCCGCTTGCCGCGAGCGTCCATCATCCACGTGTAGTTCACGTCGCACGGCTCGAAGCCCGGCCCGCTCGTCAGAGCTCGATAGGGATCGCCCTCGCCCGGAGGCTCGACCTTGATGACGTCGGCGCCGAGGTCGCCGAGGATCGTGGCCGCCACCGGCGCGGCGATCCAGGTCGCCACTTCGACGACGCGCACGCCTTCGAGGGGCAGCTTCGCTTCGCTCATGCTGTGTCTCCCGAGAGTTCGCAAGACTCTAGCGCCCGGAATCACTCGGGGGCCGGTATACCCTTGCGCTCGTGACTACCGATAGTGCGCCGCCGGAAACCGGGGCCAACCGGCCGGGCTGGGTCGTCTTCATGATGACTCTCCTGATGATGTTCTCGTTTCTCGATCGAGGCCTGCTCGCCCTGCTCGTGGAGCCGGTGAAAGAAGACCTCGGCATCAACGACACCCAGATGAGTCTGCTCCTGGGCTTCGCCTTTGCTTCGTTCTACGCGCTCCTCGGCGTCCCCTTCGGCATCCTCGCCGACCGCGGCAGTCGCGTGCGCCTCATCGGCTTTGGACTCTTTCTCTGGACGGTGGCGACGGCGCTCTCCGGGCGGGCGCAGAGCTTCTTCTCGTTGTTCCTGCTGCGCATGGGCGTCGGCGTCGGCGAAGCGACGCTCGGGCCGGCCGCTCCGAGCATCATCACCGACTCCGTACCGAGAGAGCGGCTGGCGACCTCGATGAGCATCTACGCGACCGGGATCTACATCGGCTCGGGCCTGGCAACGATGCTCGGCGGTGGCATCGCCGCCGTCACGATGCGCATCGGCGAGGTGACGGTGCCGGTGATCGGCCTCGTCAAGCCGTGGCAGATGGTCTTTCTACTCGTTGGCGTCGCCGGCTTCCTACCGCTGCTGCTGCTGATCACGACGCTCAAAGAACCGGCGCGACGGGGAAGCGGCGCTACCGAGCCGCCGCCGAAGCTCGCCCAGACCCTCGCGCATTACCGCCAGCACCGCAAGACGATTCTGTGGCATCACGTCGGCTTCGCGACGCTCGCCTTCTCTGGCTACGGCGTCGGCTCTTGGCTGCCCGCGTTCATGATTCGCCGACACGGCTGGTCGATCGAGAAGGTAGCGCTGTGGCTCGGACTCAACGGCATCGTCACTGCGGTCGTCGGCGTGCTCGCCGGCGGTATGCTCGCCGACGCTCTGGTCCGTCGCGGGCGAACCGACGGAAAGTTGATCGTCGCGGTCCTCGGCGGCGTCCTCTGGTTTCCCTTCGGCATCGCCTACCCGCTGGTCGAAAGCGACGTCCTCTCCATGGCGGCGATCGCGGCCGCGACCTTCTGCGCGACGCTCGGCATCGGCTGCGCGATCGCGACGCTGCAGGAGATCATGCCGAATCGGATGCGTGGCCAGGCGGCGGCCTTCTACGCGGTCATCGCCAACTTCTTCGGCCTCGGCTTCGGGCCGCTCGTCGTCGCACTGATCACCGACCGTGTCCTCGGCGACCCGGCGCAGATCGGCACCTCGCTCCTCGTCGTCGGCGTGGTGGCGCACGTCATCGCCGCCATCGCACTCCTTCTCGCACTCAAACCCTACCGCCGCAGTCTCGAGCGGGTCGATTTCAAAGCCGCCGCGGCCTCCAGCACATGAACACAACACCTCTTCCCGGAACGCCCCCAGGCTGCGAGCGCCTCGCCTACGTCGTCGTCTACGAAGACAAGGGCAAGTTCAGCGACGTCTACGGTGGCGGCGGCAACATCGTCGGCCTCGACTGTCACCTCGTGCGGCCGACGGACCGCTCTTCGAAGACGCTGCTCGTCTTCATGCATCCCATCGGCGGCGGCATGTATCTGCCGATCCTCAGCGGTCTGGCGATGGCCGGCCATCACGTGCTCTGGGCCAACTCGCGCTACCGCGGTACCGACTCGGCGCTCATCATGGAGAAGGTCGCAGCCGACCTCGGGGCGTCGATTCGCGACGCCAAGGAGCGCTTCGGCTACGAGCGCGTCGTTCTCGCCGGTTGGTCGGGCGGCGGCTCGCTGTCGCTCTGGTATCAGTCGCTCGCCGCGCGCGGAGACGGCATCGTCGACACCCCGGCGGGTGACCCGTACGAGGTTCCCGCGAGCGATCTGCCGCCGGCCGATGGCCTGCTCGTGCTCGCCGCGCACATCAGCCGGCACGGCACGCTCACCGAATGGATGGACGCTTCGATCACGGACGAGCAGCGACCCTTCGAGCGAGCCACCGAGCTCAACCTCTACGACCCGGCGAACCCGAACCAGCCGACCTACAGCCAGGACTTTCTCGCGACGTATCGGGCGGCGCAGGAGGCACGGAATCGACGCATCACCGACTGGGTGCTCGAGGAGCTGGCCTCGCTCAAGGCCCAGGGGCTCGAGCACGAAGAGCGCGCCTTCACCGTGCACGGCACGATGGCCGACCCACGCTGGCTCGATCCGACCGTCGATCCCAGCGATCGCGCTCCCGGCGTCTGCTATCTCGGCGATCCGAAGGTCGTGAACGACGGTCCGGTAGGGCTCGCGCGCTTCAGCACGCTGCGCAGCTGGCTCAGCCAGTGGAGCCTCGACCACGCGCGCGCCGATGCGCTGACCTCCGCCACCGACGTGCACGTGCCGGTCCTCGTCGTCGGCAACACCGCCGACGACGCCTGCACTCCCAGCCACACCCAACGTCTCTTCGAGGCGGTCCAGCACGATCGCAAGCGTCTGCACGAGGTCCAGGGCGCGACGCACTACTACACCGGACCGCAGGGCCGAGAGCACCTCGGCGAAGCGGTCCGGGTGATCAGCGAGTTCCTCGTCGAGCAGTCGCTCTGATCGGGAATCGCGCCGTCAGGTCAGCGCGACGAAGAGCCCGTAGCCGGCCATGCCCATCAGCGCGATCTCGCAGAGGACCGCGAGCAGAATGCCGGGAATCCGTCGTTGGGCCGAGCTGATATAGCCGGCCGCGTAGATCGCCCGGGCAACCACCCAGATCAGGCCGATGACCCACGTCCAGAAGTTGTTGTTGAACTGCGCGCTCAGGTAGAGCGCCGGCAGGAACAGCACCAGGCGCTCGGCCATGTTCTGCTGGGCGCGCAGCGTGCGCTCGAAGTCCGGAGGACCGGTCATCGCCGGCGCCGGGACGTCGCCGCGCTTGCGACCGACCAGGAAGCCCAGAACGAAGTATTCGAGGATCGCCAGCAGGGCGACGAGTCCGACCATCTCCATGGTGTCTCCTTCCACAGATCCGCGAGCCGCGGCATCGTTTTTCCAGGGGATTTGGCACACAGACTAGGTCGACTTCGCCTCCCGGATCAAACGCGAACGTCCCCCAACGAACCCAAAGGCCCGCTCGCGACGAAGAAACGACCAGCGACTGCTAGCATCTCCTTTGATCTTTCAGGACGACGGAATCCTCCACCCGTCGACTTTCCTAAGGAGTCACGACATGAAGGTTCAGTTCACCGTCAACGGTAAGTCGGCTGAGGTCGACGTACCGGAAAACATGCCGTTGCTGTGGGTGCTGCGCGACGAGCTCGATCTCAAGGGCACCAAGTTCGGTTGCGGCATGGGCCAGTGCGGTGCGTGCACCGTGCACGTCAACGGCGTCGCTCAGCGTACCTGCCGCCTTGCGATCTCCAAGGTTGCGGGCAAGGAGATCACGACGATCGAGGGTCTGTCGCCCGACGGCAGCCACCCGGTACAGATCGCCTGGCAGCAGATCGACGTGCCGCAGTGCGGCTACTGCCAAGCCGGTCAGATCATGGCGGCGTCGGCACTCCTCGCCAAGACGCCGGATCCGACCGACGAGCAGATCGACGACGGCATGAAGCAGAACGTCTGTCGCTGCGCCACCTACAACCGCATTCGCAAGGCGATCCATCAGTCGGTCGAGATCGCCTCCGGCAGCAACCAGCCCACCGGCTCCGCCGGACAGGGCGCAGGCAAATGAGAGGAACGACGATGCTCGAGACTCCGACGGCCGGCCTCTCTCGCCGCAACTTCCTCCGCGTCACCGCTCTCGCCGGTGGCGGCCTCGTCCTCGGCGCGCGTCTGGGAAGCGACGGCTTCGCCGCGACGGTCGATTCCGACGCCGCGCTCAACGCCTTCATCCGCATCCTGCCGGACGACCTCGTCGAGATCGTCGCGCAGAACCCCGAGATCGGCCAGGGCGTCAAGACGATGCTGCCGATGCTCATCGCCGAAGAGCTCGACGTGCCCTGGGCCAACGTGCGCATCGTGCAGGCGGGACTCGACACGGCGAACTACCGTGGCCAGTTCGCCGGGGGCAGCATGGCGACGCCGACGCACTACGAGCCGATGCGCCGCATGGGCGCTGCCGGGCGCGCGCTGCTCGTCGCCGCCGCCGCCAAGACCTGGGGCGTC
>JBCCLJ010000239.1:0-9855 GCA_039026915.1 Acidobacteriota bacterium | reverse complement strand
GGGACTGCGGCAGTTCGAGTTTCGCGTCTGGCGAGAGCTCGAAGGCAACCGAGAAGGCGAGATCCGGCTCTCCGCGGAAGATCAGATCCCAGAGGAGTATCGGGAGTCCGTCGCCGAGTACTTCAAGTCGCTGGCGCAGGAGTAGTCCCCGCGTTCGAGCGGATCGGTGTGCTCGTCTCCTAAGGTGGCTCTGCTTCGGCCGGGCGAGGAAGGAATCAGGCGCTTGACGGCGAGCAGTGCGGCGTCAAGGAGGGTGCTCGCCAGGCGCTCGGTGTCCAACGTAGAGAGCCGTAGCGCCGTCGCCGTCCCGCCAGGCTCGAGGAGCAGAGCGAGAAGAAGGCCGCGAGTCCAGCACCGAAGACGCGTCAGTCCGAGTCCCGCACGAGCTGAGCCCCTGAGAGCAATCCTGAAGAAGGCCCAGGCACTCCAACGAGACGGCCAAGCTGGTCTTGTCGAGTCCCTGAGCGCTTCGAGTCGGCATCAGCGTTGAGGAGCCAGAGGAGCCCCTCGACTTCAGATCTCGAAGAGAGCGACCCGAGGTCACCGACGACCTGGACCGCTCCGCCGAGAGTGAATGCTGAACCGAAGGTGCGAAGTTGGCCAGAGGCTCTCAGGCGGAACCGATGGCCGGACTAGAGCCCCGGGACGGGAAACTTCGCACAGGTCTCTTCCACCTCGGCCCGCACGCTTTCGAGCGCCGCAGCGTCTTCGTGGCTGCGAAGAGCGCGATCGATCCAGCCCGCGAGCAGCTTCATCTCCTCGCGGCCCATGCCGCGGGACGTCGCTGCCGGCGTGCCGAGCCGGATGCCGCTGGGACGCAGGGGCGGGTTGGGATCGTCCGGAATGATCTGCTTGTTGACCGTGATCCCCACCTCGTCGAGTGTCTCCTCGGCGACGCGGCCGTCGAGGCCATAGGCGCCCGTGGTGACGACGACCATCAGATGATTTTCGGTACCTCCGGTGACCAGCTCCGCGCCGTAGGCGACGAGCGTCTCGGCGAGAGCCTTCGCGTTCTCCAGCGTCTTGCGGCTGTACTCCTTGAACTCGGGCTGCAGCGCCTTGCCGAGAGTGACCGCGATGCCGGCGATCGCGTTCATGTGCGGACCACCCTGCAAACCCGGGAAGACGGCCTTGTCGATCGCCTTCTTGAACTCCTTGCGGCAGAGGATCATGCCGCCGCGCGGCCCCCGCAGGCTCTTGTGGGTGGTCGTGGTGACGAAGTCGAAACCGAAATCGCAGGGATTCGAGAGGACGTCGCCGGCGATCAGGCCGCCGATGTGCGAAACGTCGGCCATCGTGAGCGCGTCGATCTCGTCGGCGATCGCCTTGAAAGCGGCGTAGTCATAGTCCCGCGGGTAGGACGAGTGCCCACAAAGGACCATGCGAGGCTTGTGCTCGAGCGCCAGGCTGCGCAGCTCGTCGAAGTCGATGTCGCCGCTACCGTCCGGCTTCGTCTTGTAGCGCACGAAGTTGTAGATCTTTCCCATGTGGGAGACGGGCGCGCCGTGTGTCAGATGGCCACCGTGCGAGAGGTCCATGGCGAGCACGGTGTCGCCCGGCTCGAGAATGCCCATGTAGACCGCCTGGTTCATCGGCGAGCCGGAAAGCGGTTGCACGTTGGCGTGCTCGCAGCGGAAGACCTTCTTCGCCCGAGAGACCGCCAGGCGCTCGATCGCGTCGGTGAACTCCTGGCCACCGTAGTAGCGACGACCCGGGTAGCCCTCCGCGTACTTGTTCGTCATCACCGAACCGTTGCAGGCGAAGACTTCCGGATACGTGTAGTTCTCGGAAGGGATCAGCTCGATCCCGGTGCGCTCGCGATGCTCTTCCCCGAGGATCGCTGCATAGACTTCGGGGTCGTTTTCACGCAGCGCGTCGCGATGCGCGAAGGTGTGCTCGTCACTGGCTTTGAGTTCGAGTTCGGCGGTCATGGCAGAGGTGCCTCCAAATGGGTCCGTGATCCGAACGTACACCAACGTTTCCTTACCCTCAAGAGCCACCGCCCGCCTCAGCGACGTGCTAGCTTTTCGCACCGGAGCGAGGCCACGGAGGCGCGGTATGGACAGCATTCAAATCGAGAGTTTCGAGGCGCTTGCGCGCCAAGGGGACGACCTGAGGGGCTGCGTCGTTCAGGGGCTCGATCTGCGGTCGTTCGAGGCGGACTGGCACCGTGTCGACGTGCACGGTACGGTTTTTCTCGGTTGCCGCTTTCGCGATGCTCACGACGAGGCGGACCTGCTGCTTCGAGGCGCCGTGCTCTTCCCGGCACTCCCGGACCTGCCGTACGACGCCTACCGTCACTCCCTCTACACCTGGCGGGAGCTGATGGAGGGTTGGACACCGGAACGCGACGGCTCGACCGATCTGGCCATCTACGAGCACTTTCGCGAACAGGGGGGCCACCTCCCGCACTTGATGGAGGCCCTGTCGCAGCGGATTCACGACCACGCGATCGACTCTGCACTGCGCACCTACCTCGACTTCGACGAACGCGGGATCCCGCGCAAGCGGGCCGTCGGCATCATGGGTGGACACAGCCTGTCGCGGGCCGACCCGATGTTCGCGACGGTGGCCGGAACCGCGCGGCGCCTCGCCCTCGAGGACTTTCTCGTCGTCACGGGCGGGGGACCGGGCGTGATGGAAGCCGGAAATCTGGGCGCCTACTTGAGTGGCCAGCCCGAGTCCGCTCTCACTGAGACCGTCGCCGACCTCGCTGCGAGCCCTCTCTATACGAGCGACGGTTACGTCGACGCGGCCTTCGATGTCGTCCATCGCTACCCTCGAGGCGTCGAATCGCTGGCCGTGCCGACCTGGTTCTACGGGCACGAGCCCAGCAATCTCTTCGCTACGGCAATCGCGAAGTATTTCTCGAACAGCTTGCGCGAGGACGGGTTGCTGGCGCTTTGCATGCACGGCGTGGTCTTCGCCCCTGGCAGCGCCGGTACGACGCAGGAGATTTTCATGGACGCCGTGCAAAACCACTACGGATCGCTCGGATTCATCAGCCCGATGGTCTTTCTCGGCACGGAGCGCTACGCCCGGGAGACGCACCTCTTCGAAGTCCTCGAGCGGCTGGCGCAGGGGCGCGAGTACGCAGAAATGCTGCTCTTGACGGACTCGCCCGAGGAGGCGGTCGCGTTCGTGCAAGAGCACCCGCCACGTGCCTTTTCGAAGGACTAGATTTTCTACCGTCCGGTCGGTAGAATAGGTCCATGACTGAGCAGACGCCCGAACCCGCTCCCGCAGTGACGCTGGGCGCTTCCGCGGCCAACGGCAAGCACCACCAGAAGGCCGAGGAGATCTACCGCGCGGCGGCCCAGATCTTCTTCGAGAAAGGCTACCACGCGACCTCGATCAACGAGATCGCCGACGCCGTGCATCTGACGAAGGCTGGCTTGTACTACTACATCCGAGGCAAGCAGGATCTGCTCTTCGGCATCATGACGTACGCGATGGATCTGATCGAGGAGCGGGTGATCCGCCCGGCCAACGACATTTCGGATCCCCTGGAGCGCGTCGCCGGCATCGTCTCGGCCCACGCCAGCTTCATCGTCCACGAGTCGAGCGCGCTCAACATTCTCGTCAACGAGCTCCAGGGGCTGAACGCCGAGAATCGCACCCAGATCACGGCGCGCCAGAAGACCTACCTCGACTTCATTCGCGAAGCACTCAGAGAAGTCGAGTCCAGCACCGGCCGAAAGGTCGTCGACCCGACCGTCGGCGCCTTCGGCCTCCTCGGCATGATCCTCTGGATCTCGCGCTGGTATCAGCCCGGGGGCCGACTCTCGGACGACCAAGTCGTCCGAGAAATCACTTCGATGGCGACCGCCGCCATCTTCAGACCTTCCGATACGACACCGTGACCCGGACCGACCTCGGGCGCCTTTCCCGGGCGATCCGAGGCAGCGGTTCCGGCGAAACTACTTCCGAGAACCTGAGGAGCCTGCTCCTCGTCTTTACGGAGAAACCATGAACATTCTGGTTTGCATCAAACAGATTCTGGATCCGGATCTCCCGGCCAGGGACTTCAAGATCGACGCCGAGGCGAAAGAGGCCGAGCGCGGTGGAGCGAATCTCGTCACGAACATCTTCTGCGAGAACGCGCTCGAGACGGCTCTGCAGCTCAAGGAGAAGGCCGGCGGCGGCAAGGTCGTGGCGCTCTGCTACGGCACCGAGGACGCCGAGGATTCCCTGCGCAAGGCGCTGGCGATGACGGTCGACGAGGCGGTCCTCGTCCTGCGTGACGGCCCCTCGAACCCCGATCCGTCGAGTGTCGCCAAGGCTCTGGCTGCGGCGATCGGCAAGGCCGGTGAATTCGACCTCGTCTTGCTCGGCCGCGAGTCTGGTGATTGGGGAGTCGGGCAGACCGGCGGCCTCCTCGCCGAGGAGCTCGGCATGTCCTACCTCGCCTTCGTCGACGGCATCGAGCCGGCGGACGGCGGCGTCAGCGTCACTCGTCAGACCGACGCAGGTATCGAGGCGGCTGCGGTCAACGGGCCCGCCGTCTTGACGATCACCAACAACGAGCACAACGTTCCACGCATCCCCAAGACCCGCGACGTGATGATGTCGTACCGCAAGCCGCTCGAGAAGATCTCGGCCGCCGATCTCGGTCTCGGTGAGGACGCAGGAGGACGGAACTACTACGAGGTCGTCGACCTGTTCGTCCCGACCAAGGACATTCAGTGTGAGTTCATCGAGGGCGACAGCGTCGAAGACAAGGTCGCTGCGCTCGCCGCGAAGATTCACGAAATCTCGGCCTCGGCCTAAGGAGACAACTCATGAGCAACGTCATCATCGGACTCTTTGGTTCCGTCGGTTGGGATCGGGGCGCGCAGGGCGTCGCTGGCGAGGGCCGACGCCTTGCCGACGCGCTGGGCGGTGAACTGCACGCCATCGTCTTGGGGAACGCCAGCGACGATCTGAAGCAGGGGCTGCAGTCTCTCTGCAACGCGGTGGTCGTCGCCGACCAGAATGGCCTCGACGACTATCAGCCGGAAACAGCTCTGGCAGCTCTCGAGCAGCTTGCCAAGGACCGCGGTGCCAAGGCGATCCTCCTTGGCAGCGACACCTACAGCCAGGAAATTACCCCTCGTCTTGCGCATCGTCTCGGCGGCAGCTCTCTGGCCGACGTTCAGGCGATCACAGTCGAAGGTGGCTCAGTGCGCGCCACTCGATCGTCCTACGGCGGCAAGGCGCTGTCGGTCTACGAGATGAAGCTCGATCCGGCGGTCCTCTGGGTGCGCGCACGCGCGCTCGACACAGCCGAAGGCTCGGTCGGAGGCAGCGTCGAAAGCGCCTCTGTCGATCTGCCCGAGCCGAAGGTCCGCATCACGGAGCGCCGCGTCGAAGAGACGGACGGCGTCAGCCTCGAGGACGCCAGCCTGATCGTCTCGGGCGGTCGCGGTCTCGGTGGCCCCGAGCCCTTCGAAGAGCTCAAGGGCCTCGCCGACTCGATCGGCGCGGTGCAGGGCGCGTCGCGCGCGGCCTGCGATGCCGGCTGGGTTCCGCCGAACTGGCAGGTCGGCCAGACCGGCAAGAAGGTTGCCCCGGAGCTCTACCTCGCGATCGCCATCTCGGGCGCCAGCCAGCACCTGCTCGGCATGGGCGACTCGAAAACGGTGGCCGCCATCAACACCGACCCGGATGCGCCGATCTTCAAGCACTGCAGCTTCGGCGTCGTTGAGGACTACAAGAACGTGGTGGAGCCTCTCACTGAGAAGCTCAAGGCCCTCGGTGCCTGAGGCCAAGCGCTAAACTACGTGGAATGAGGGGGTCGTACGGCGTCGAGAACGCTGGCGACCTCCTCCGAACCCGTCTCGCGGGAGACATGGCGGAGCAGCAAGCAGATGATGGAAGGGGTCGCAGAAGGAGTCGCAACGAGAGAGGTCTACTGGAATATCCCGTACCACTCGCTTTTGTATCTGTTTCTGGCACCGACCCTGGCGATCGCAGCCTTCGGTCTCTACCGCAAAGTCCGCTTGTGGCGCCTCGGCGCTCCCGCACTCGGGTTCGATCGTCTGCCGGAGAGGATGGACATCTTCCTCCGGAGCGCCGTGGCCCAGGAGCGTACCGTTCGGGATCGCTATGCCGCCCTCGTACACACCGGACTCTACGCAGGCTTCGCGATTCTGATCCTGGCGACGACCAACGTCGCGCTCTTCGAGTACGGCGAGAAGATCGGAGTCCACGTCATCTCGTTCGAGGGCTGGCCCTATCTGATTTTTCAGTCCCTGATCGTCGATCTGTTCGGACTCTGGGTGACGCTTGCCGTCGGCCTCTTCCTCTGGCGACGACTGAAGACCAAGCCGAAGCAGCTCGTCTACACCGACGAGTCGAACCGGCTGCTGCTGCTGATCGGCCTGATCTCCGTGACGGGATTCGTCGTCGAAGGATGGCGGATCGCTGTGACCGACGATCCGTGGGCTCTTTGGTCTCCCGTCGGCTTCGTCGTGGCCGCCAGTTCGGACCTGATTCTCAACGACGATCTCATGCGCTTTGGACACCGGTTCTCGTGGTGGCTCCACATGGTCGCGTCTTTCGCCTTCATCGCTTACGCGCCCTACACGAAGATGGCGCACGCCGTCACGGCTCCCCTGAACATCTTTACCGCCAATCTCGACGGCTACGGCGCGAGTCTCAAGCAGATCGACTTCGAGACCGCCGAGCGGCTCGGCGTCAACTCGCTGACAGACTACTCCTGGCGCGACCTTCTCGACCTCGACGCCTGTACGGAGTGCGGTCGCTGCACGGCGGTTTGCCCGGCCAACACGGTGGGCAAATCACTCTCGCCGCGAGACATCATCCTCGATCTGCGCAAGCTGATGTACGACAGCGAGAGTGAGCTCCTCAAGATTGCGGCGAAGAACGGCAACGGCAACGGTGACTCCCCGCCGGAAGAGGCTCCGGTCATACCAGTGATCGACGAGAACACTGCAGTCTCGCCAGAGGCGCTCTTCTCCTGCACGACCTGCGCCGCGTGCATGGAGGCCTGCCCGGTTCACATCGAGCAGATGCCCAAGATCATCGATGCTCGACGCTTCCTCGTCATGGAGGAAGCCGAGTTCCCGGAGGGCATGATGGAGGTCGTCACCTCGCTCGAGTCGCGCAACCATCCCTTCCCGGGCACGCAGTTCAACCGCGTCGACTGGACCGAAGGCCTGGACTTCGAGATCGATGTGCTGGCCGATATGAGCGATCCGCACGAAGCCGAAGTTCTCTTCTGGGTCGGCTGTGGCGGTGCCCTGGTCGAGCGCAATCGCTCCACGGTGCAGGCGACCGCGACGCTGCTCAAGAAGGCGGGCGTGAAGTTCGCCATTCTCGGGCGCGAGGAAAGCTGCACTGGCGACCCTGCACGTCGCATCGGCAACGAATTCCTCTACGAGATGATGGCCAAAGGCAACATCGACACGCTCGACCGCTACGGCGTCAAGCAGGTCGTGACCTCCTGCCCGCACTGCTTCAACACGTTCGAGAACGAGTACCCTCACTTCGGCGGCGAGTACGAGGTTCATCACCACTCACAGTTCCTTCAGAAGCTGCTCGAAGAGGGCAAACTGGTCGCCGAAAACAAGGAGAAGCGCAACGTCGCCTTCCACGACCCGTGCTACCTCGGTCGCCACAACGGGGAGTTCGATGCCCCGCGCGACATCCTCGCCGAAACGGTGCCTCGGAAGAACCGCATGGAGCTCGAGCGCAGCAAGGGCAACAGCTTCTGCTGCGGTGGGGGAGGCGGCATGGCCTTCGTCGACGAGCCGCCCGACAAGCGCGTGAACCAGGAGCGAGCACAAGAGGTCGTCGACTCCGACGCCGAGGTGCTCGCCGTGGGCTGTCCCTTCTGCGCCACGATGCTCGAAGACGGGATCGGCGCGCGCAAGAAAGAGGGTCAGGAGATCGAGGTCCTCGACGTGGCCGAGATCCTCTTGGCCTCGACCGGCCCTGGACGACCCGTCGAGCCCACGGAAGCGGAGTAGGCAGGACTCGGGGTCGCCTGAGGAGGCCTCCACGGGTCTCGTCCGCCGGTACCTCTCGGCGCCGGTCCTTGCACGCCCGTCGGCTTGGTGAAAACGCTGTTCATCCGTCGATCCTGCTTGACGGATGGATACTCTCTGCTAGAATTCTACCCGACGAGCCGGATAGGCGGATTTAAATCGTGACCAGTTCCCTTCCCATCCACGAACAGCTCAACGTGCTCGCGGACGCGACGCGCACCCGGCTGCTGTACGCTCTGGAACGGGAAGAGTTGACGGTTGGCGAGCTCTGCCAGGTCCTGCAGGCCCCACAGTCGACCGTCTCGCGGCACCTGAAGACCCTGGGCGACCAGGGGTGGGTGGAGCAGCGGCGCGAGGGATCCAAGCGCTTCTACCGCGCTCGCGCGACGCATCTCGGGGCCACGGAACGCCGCGTCTGGCTGCTCGTCCGCGAGCAGGTCTCGGCGACGGCCACCGCGGGGCAAGACTCGGCGCGCCTCGCCAGCGTACTGGCCGAGCGGGCAGAGTCCTCGGCCCAGTTCTTCTCTGCCACGGCCGACGACTGGGACGAGGTCCGACGCGATCTCTTCGGCTCGAACTTCGACCACGTCGCCCTCCTGGGGATGGCCGATCCGCACTGGACCGTCGCTGATCTCGGCTGCGGCAGCGGCGCACTCAGCGGCCTCCTGGCCCCGTTCGTCGAGAACATCGTCGCGGTCGACGCTTCGCCTCAGATGCTCGAAGGAGCGCGGCGCCGCCTCGCGACGTGTCAGAACGTCGAAGTTCGACAGGGAGATCTCGAGGCCCTGCCGATCGAGGACGGCAGCTGCGACCTCGCGACGCTGTTCCTTGTCCTGCATCACGTCGCCCAGCCCTCTCGCGTGCTGGCCGAGGCCAAGCGCGTCCTGCGCCCCGGTGGCCGGCTGCTTCTCGTCGACATGGCGAGCCACGATCGCGAGGGCTACCGCCAGGAGATGGGGCACGTGTGGCTCGGCTTCGCCGCAGAGGATATGGAGCGCCTCCTCGCCGAGGCCGGCTTCGCCTCGGCTCGCGTTCGCGCGCTGCCCCCTCAGCCTCAGGCCAAGGGGCCAAACCTCTTCCTCGCTGCGGCGGACGTCTCCACCGCAGCTCGTTCGCAAACCACCACCGCAATCCGCGGCGCCACCGGCGTCCGCTAGGAGAATGCAGATGACTGTCGATATCGAAACCAAGGCAGGCCTCGAGTACAAGGTCGCAGACCTCTCGCTGGCCGAGCAGGGTCGCAAGGAGCTCAACCTCGCCGAGCAGGAGATGCCCGGCTTGATGGCAATCCGTGAGAAGTACCGTGGCGAGCAGCCTCTCGCTGGCGCTCGCATCACCGGCAGCCTGCACATGACCGTGCAGACCGCTGTGCTCATCGAGACCCTCGCCGACCTCGGCGCCGAAGTGCGCTGGGCTTCGTGCAACATCTTCTCGACGCAGGACGAGGCCGCCGCTGCGGTCGTTGTCGGTCGCCCCGGGACGGGCGGTACGCCCGAGGCTCCCAAGGGCATCCCCGTCTTCGCCTGGAAGGGCGAGACTCTCGAGGAGTACTGGTGGTGCACGGATCAGGCGCTGCGCTGGCCCGGACACGACGGCCCGACGCTCATCGTCGACGACGGTGGCGACGCCACCGTGCTCGTCCACAAAGGCGTCGAGTACGAGAAGGCAGGCGCCGTGCCTGCGTTCGACGCGGAAACCGAGGCCGAAGAGTGGGGCTACGTGCTCGAGCTGCTCCGTGAGCGTCTCGGCGAGGACAACCAGTACTTCACCCGCATGGCGTCCGGCATCAAGGGCGTCAGCGAAGAGACGACCACCGGTGTTCATCGCCTCTACCACATGATGGAGGCGGGCGAGCTGCTCTTCC
>JBCCLJ010000238.1:0-9957 GCA_039026915.1 Acidobacteriota bacterium | reverse complement strand
CCTCCTCTCCGTCGATCTCGAACTCGGTGAACTCCCCTTCGAGCCGGCAGACGACTCCCGGCAATCCCTCGTCTGGAACGAGGACGTTCGAGCCCAGGCCGAAGACCTCGAGCGGTAGCGAGCCGGCGTGAACCACTCGCAGGAGCTCGGCGAGCGCCTCGACCGTCTGCACCCGAGCGAGAATCTGGGCCGGCCCTCCGATGCGCAGCGTCGTCCGCTTCGAGAGCGGTGCGTCCCTTTCGACAATCAGGCCGACGACGTCGTCGAGTGCCTTGACAGAGTCGTCGATATTGGTCCCTGGTGAGTCCACGTCGGTCCGAAAATAGCAGGATCTGCGGGTTCCGCTTGACGCTGACGCGGCGATTTCTATACCCTCGCCCCAGCCCTTTTTTACGACTGCTTTACGGCGATCCAGTTCCCGGCTCAAGGCTGACGAGAGTTCCGAAACTGCCCCGAAAGGCGGCCGAAACGCCGCGCGCTGCGACACTCCGGTGTCGCCTCGATTCGATCGCGCGGCTGCGCCCTGACGGACGACGTCCGGCGGGCGCCGGGTCCGGACTCTCATCAGACCGACTTCACCGAGGCCACGTTCGCAAACCCGCACCGACTCACCGGAAGCTCTTCGACTTCGAAATCACGGTAGTACCCCACCCGAGGGTCACCGAAGGGTCCCGGCGGCGCGCCGCAACGAACGTCTCGGTCAGGAGACACCATGGCAAAAGTCAAGAAGTACGACGGCGATCCCAACGACAAGGGCAAAGCCATCCAGGAGACGCTCGCACAGATCGAGCGACAGTTCGGCGAAGGCTCGATCATGCGCCTCGGCCAGGTCGAGAGCCTCGGCATCGACTCGATCTCGACCGGCTCTCTGGCCGTCGACTACGCGATCGGTACCGGCGGTTTTCCACGCGGCCGGGTCGTCGAGGTCTACGGGCCCGAGTCGAGCGGTAAGACGACGCTGGCACTCTCCGTCGTCGCCGGCGCACAGAAGACCGGCGGTTCCGCCGCCTTCATCGACGCCGAGCACGCCCTCGACGCCGAGTACGCAGAGAAGATCGGCGTCAACATCGACGACCTCCTCGTTTCGCAGCCCGACAGCGGCGAGCAGGCGCTCGAGATCTGCGAGATGCTGGTCCGCTCGAACGCGATGGACATCGTCGTCGTCGACTCGGTCGCCGCGCTCGTGCCGCGCGCCGAGCTCGAGGGCGAGATGGGCGACTCCCACGTCGGCCTCCAGGCGCGACTCATGTCTCAGGCGTTGCGCAAGTTGACCGCGCTGGTGGCCAAGTCCGGCACCTGCGTGGTCTTCATCAATCAGATCCGCGAGAAGATCGGCGTCATGTTCGGCAGTCCCGAGACGACGACCGGAGGCCGGGCCCTCAAGTTCTACTCGTCGGTGCGCATCGACATCCGCCGGATCGCCGCACTCAAGGACGGGGACGAAGTCGTCGGCTCGCGAGCCCGCATCAAGGTCGTCAAGAACAAGGTCGCGCCTCCTTTCCGCCAGGCCGAATTCGACATCGACTACGGTGAAGGCATCTCGCGGCCGGGCGAGCTGATCGACCTCGGCGTCGAGCACAAAGAGGTCATCAAGAGCGGTGCCTGGTTCTCTTACGGCGATGTGCGCCTCGGCCAGGGTCGCGAGAACTCCAAGCAGTTCTTGCGCGACAACCCGGACGTCGCGGAGGAGATCGAGCTCAACATACGAGCGAAGATGGGCCTTCCGCCTCTGCAGCTCGCGGACGACGCGGGAGAAGAGGCAGCCGTCGCCGAACTCGCGACCGCCGAGTAGAAGGCCACGGCGTGTCTGCTTCGCTCCGCGACAACTCGGACACGCCGCTCGGATCTCCACGTCTGGGGGACCCTCGCGCGAAGAGCGCGGGGGTCTTCGCGCTTCTGACCCTCTTCTTCCTGCCGACCGTGGCGTTCGCTGCGGAGGACACCGCGCGAACTCTCGGCTGGTGGACGCTGCTCCCGCCGATCCTCGCGATCGGCGTGGCGCTGCTGCTTCGTGAAGTTCTGCCCGCGCTCCTCATCGGCATCTTCGGAGGCACCCTGCTGCTTTCGGGCGGGAATCCCTTCGCCGCGTTCGGAAGACTCGTCGACAACTTTCTCCTCGGCGCTCTGGCCGACGCCGATCACGCCGCGATTCTCATCTTTTCAGCGCTCCTCGGCGCCATGGTCGCGGTCATCGGCAAGAGCGGAGGCAGCTACGGCATCGTCGACTGGCTGAGACCGATCGCGACGTCGCCTCGGCGCGGCCAGGTCGCCACCTGGCTGATGGGCGTGGCGATCTTCTTCGACGACTACGCCAACACGCTCATCGTCGGCTCGACGATGCGGCCGATCACAGACAAGCTCCGAATCAGCCGCGAGAAGCTCGCCTACATCGTCGATACGACGGCGGCACCGATCGTCTCACTGATTCCGATCTCGACCTGGGTCGGCTTCGAGCTCGGCCTCCTCCAGGATGCCTTCGATGGCCTGGCGCTGGAACGGAACGCCTTCACCACCGTCGTCGATTCGATCCCCTACCGCTCCTACCAGATTCTCGCCCTCCTGCTCGGATTCCTCGTCGCCGTGACGGGCCGCGATTTGGCGGTGATGCTGAAAGCAGAGAAGCGAGCGCGTACGACGGGCGACGTGCTCGAAAGTGATCAGAAGGCGCTCGCCGACTTCAGCTCGAACGAGCTGCAGCCGGTCGAAGGCAAGCCGCGACGCGCTCTGAACGCCATCCTGCCGATCGTCACCGTGGTCTTCGTGACGATGCTGGGGCTGTACTCCACCGGGTCAGCGGGACTCGAGCGGGCCCCGGAGCTCTCCACTCTCGGCTGGTGGCGAGAGATCCTGGCCAACGCCAACAGCTACACCGCGCTGCTCTGGGCCAGCTCCTCGGGGTTGCTCGTGGCGATCGTCGCGCCCGCGCTGCAGCGCATTCTCTCGATCAAGCAGGGCATCGACGCCGCCGTCGAAGGCTGCAAAGCAACTCTGGTGGCCTTCCTCGTGCTCCTCCTCGCCTGGGCGCTGGGCGACGTCTGCAAAGCTCTGGGAACCGCCGAGTACCTCGTCGGCGTGACGGAAGGTCAGGTCGGTGCCGAGTGGATGCCGGCGCTCACGTTTCTGCTCGCCGCAGCCGTGTCGTTCGCCACCGGCACCGCTTGGGGGACCATGGGCATCTTGAGTCCTCTCGCGATTCCTCTGGCGCACTCGCTGAGCACAGCGGACGGGCTCGCAGCGAGTGGGTACGAATCGGTCCTCCTCGGCACCGTCGCCGCGGTTCTCGCCGGCAGCGTCTGGGGAGACCACTGCTCGCCGATCTCGGACACGACGATCCTGTCGAGCATGGCCTCGGGCTGCGACCACCTCGCGCACGTGAAGACGCAGCTGCCCTACGCACTGCTCACCGGCCTCGTCGCCCTGCTCCTCGGCTTCGTCGCTACGGGGCACGGCCTGTCTCCCTTCCTGGGCCTGGCGCTCGGGGCCCTGCTGGTCGCCGCGATCCTTCGCTTTGCCGGCCACCCGTCCAGCCCCGAAGCCTGAAAACAGGGCTGCCAGTCAAAGAGCCGCTGCAACGTTCCTCGCAGCGACTCGTTAGACTCCGTATCGCCGCGAGGGAATTTCTCCTCTTCCTCCAGGTTTACCCGCCTCGGACCCCTTTCTCCCCTCTTCGGAGCCCCCAAACCATGCAGCTGTCGTCGCGAACGCGAATGCTCGCTCTCTTTCCGTTTTTCCTCCTGTTTCTCTGGCCCGCGACGACGCTCGCTCAGACGAATCAGTGCACACCCTGCCTCGTTCTCAAGTCGGCCGATCCCGCGCAGCTGGCGCAGAAGGTCAGCGAGTCCCTGGCCAGACGAGACGCGGCGGACGCCCGCCTCTGGGTCAGGTCCAGTGCGAGTCAGGCGGACGCGACGGCCCAGGCTTCCACCGGTGGGGAGTTGCGCAGCTGGATCCCCTTTCCGATCTCCACCGAGGCCCCGCTGCTGCAGAACGCCGCAGCGCTCGAGGTCGAACTCGAAGCGCTGGCAGCCCTTGCACGGCGTCACCCGTCCGCCACCTTCCAGATCGACTGGGCCGGCTTGGCGGATCCCAGTTGGCCTCAGGAGTACGCCTTCCTGGTGAAGAGGGCGGGCGTCGCCATTACCGGCGCCGCCCCGGATGCACCGATTGTCACTGGCGTGCTGCCTCTCGCCGACGAGCAGTCACTGCGCGCCTTCTTCGCGGAAGAGGTCGCCGCCTACATCGACGGCCTCTCGATTCGTGACGCCGACCGCGTGAGCGACGTCAGCACGGTGCTTGCTCAGCTCGATCCGGGATCGGAGACGGTGCTGCACGTGGGTGATCCGGTCAGCGGCAGCGCCTCGATGGCGGTCGCCGCTGCCGCCGCCGCCGCGGGAGCGACGACCGTCGTCCTGCCGATCGAGCAAGCCGACGACGCCACCGTGGATCCGCTGGTCCTGCTCGCCACCGAGCTCGCTGGAGACGTCGCGCTCGACCCCTACTCGACGCCCGAAGGAGGCGAGGCCTGGGCCTTTGTCCGCGGCGAGGACCTCGGACTGCGCGTGATCGCGGTGACCGCGAGCGAAGGCACGACGACGCTCTCCTTTTCCGACCGGCAGCTGACGTCGCCGTCTCTGCTGACGCCGGCAAACTCGAGCAAAGAAGATCTCTACACCGGACGGCGCTCGGGCACGGGCTACAGCGTCGACCTCGATCCGTCCGGCACGGTTCTGCTGGCGCTCGACCGCAACCTCGCGCAGCTCGACGGCGTGGAGGGTGTCGAAGAAGACCTGACCATCGAAGACGCGCGTCAGATGCCGGTCGAGGAGATCCTGCGGCGTCTGCAGGCCTTCGAGGATGCACAGGCCAGGCGCCTCGATCACTACTCCGGCATCAACACGATGTCGATGCGCTTTCTCTTCGGCACCGGTGTGCAGGGCATCGACGTCACCTTCAAAGGCAACATCTTTCAGGAGACGGATCAGCCCGCCGACTGGGCCTGGGAAGAGCTGTTCATCAACGGCGTCAAGTGGCGCGGCAAGCGCCTTCCCGAGATTCCGCTCGTGCAGCCCGAGAAGGCCGCTGCCCTGCCTCTTCTGATTTCCTTCACCAAGGAGTATCGCTACCGTCTTCGCGGTACCGACACGGTCGAAGGTCGAGACGTCTGGGTCGTCGACTTCGAGCCCGCCGTCGCCGTCACCGAGGACCGCACCCTCTTCCAGGGAACCGTCTGGATCGACCGCGAGTTCTACAGCCGCGTCAAGACGCGCGCCGTGCAGCTGGGTCTCGTCGGCGACGTCATCTCCAACGAGGAGAGCATCTTCTACACCCCGGTCGACGCCAACGGTCAGTCGACCGACTGGTCGCGAGAGGCCTACGTCCTTCCGACGCGACTCGTCGGCCAGCAGCTCTTCTCCATCCTCGCCGCAACGACCATGGTCGAGCGCGAGGTACTGCTCGAAGGCATCACCATCAACGGTGAGCAGTTCGAAGCCCGCCGGCAGGCGGTCCTCGAATCTGACGCGACGGTGGTTCGTGATACCGACAAGGGCTTTCGCTACCTCGTTGCCGACAAGGAGACGGGAGAACGCGTCGTTCAAGAAGAGCTCGACCCGTCGCGCCTCTTTCTCGTCGGCGGCGCCTTCTGGGACGAGTCGCAGGACTTCCCACTGCCGCTGGCAGGCCTCAACTGGCTGTCGCTCGACTTTCGCGGTACCGGTATCCAGACGAACGTCTTCTTCGCGGGGCCGCTCCTCCTCGCCAACTTCGCCAAGCCCAGCGTCTTCGGCAGCAAGTTCGACGTCGGTCTGGACGTCTTCGGGCTCGCCGTCGCCGGCACCGATTCGATCTTTCGCGGCGACGAAGAAGCCGAAGAAGAAGACATCGAAAGCCTGAGACCGAACATCGACTTCGAGCTGGGTCGCCGCTTCGGCAACTTCTTTCGACTCGACTTCGAGTACGAGCTCTCCTGGAACCGCTTCTCCGAGGCCGACGACACGGCTGAAGACTTCGTCATCCCGGAGGATCATCTGAGCCACACGTTCGGGCTACTGGCTCGCTACGACCGCAAAGGGTACCGCTTCCGACTCGGCGGCAGCCACAGCATTCGCAGCGATTGGGAGCCGTGGGGCTTTGCCGACAATCCGGACTTCGATCCCGAGAAGGACGAGTTCCAGCTCTGGGGAGCCGGCATCAACAAGATCTGGCACCTTCCCAAGTTCACCAAGATCGGCGCCGAGATCGAGTATGTCGGCGGAGACAACCTCGACCGCTTTTCGAAGTACCAGTTCGGCTTCTTTTCCGACATCCGCGTGCACGGCTACCGTCAGGACCGCGTGCGGGCTGAGGAGGCCTTCGCTGCGCATCTCAGCTACGGCTTCGAGCTGGGCGAGCTCTTCCGCCTCGACCTGGTCGGCGACATCGCCTCGGCGACCGATGAGGAGTCCGGACTCGACAACGAGATCCTGGCAGGCGTCGGCGTCGTCGGGACGTTCCTCGGCCCCTGGCAAACGGTCGTCAACGTCGACGTGGGCGTGCCGGTCGCCGGGCCGGACAGCGGCTTCAGCGCCTTCATCGCCTTCCTCAAGCTCTTCCGATGACCGAGGAGATCGAAGACCTCGAACCGGTCGAGCTGCCGCTCGAGGATTCGATCGATCTCCATCCCTTCCGACCGCGAGACGTCAAGGAGGTGGTGCTCGCCTACCTCGAGGAAGCGCTCGAGGCTGGCTTCGTCGAGGTGCGCATCATTCACGGCCGCGGAGTCGGCACGCAACGCGAGATCGTGCGCAAGGTGCTGGAGCGCCACGAGCAGGTCGTCTCGTTCTCCGACGCGCCCGCGGAGCGTGGAGGATGGGGCGCGACGATTGCCCGACTGGCGCACGGCGGCCGGATCGAGTTATAGTCCAGCTTCGATATACGGTTTCTTGCTCTCGCGCTTCCTTCCTATCGCTTCAGCCAACTTCTTTTGAGACCCGTCCTGGGTCAATGGTGAACACACGTCATCCAGAGGGACGTGGACTACCTTCACATGAACAACTTCCGATGGTCTCGGCAACGCGCTCGCCGTGAGACCACATCGTCGCTGAACTCGAACGGCCTTGCCTGCGTCCTGCTGGCAGCCCTCCTCGGCCTGCTTGCCGCTTCCAGTGCGTCGTCGCAGACCAACTTCTACCCCAAAGACAATCCGATCCGCGACAACGGACTCGACATGAACGACGACGGCGTCGTCGGCGAGCCTGGCGTCGACGACCGCGTCTGTGACGACGTCGGCGGCTCGGTGTCTGGCAACCGCTACATGGAAGACGTCGACGACGACGGCGTGCTGGAGGAGCAGATCTTCGTCGATACGGAGATCGGCAACGACAGCCCCAGCTGCGGCCGACCGACCCAGCCCTGCCGGACTCTGGCTTACGCCTATGGAGAGCGAGTCGACGGCCCGGGCGACGGCAACGAGGACATCGTCTGCTTCGCCGGCACCGACTCGGGCAGCTTCGACATCACCGTGTCCGGTCTCTCGTCTCTCAAGACCCGGTCCCGCGACACCGTCAGCACCAACGAAGCTCGCTCCTTCCAGTACCCCCGCGACCCGACCATGCTCATCGGCTGGGACGTCGACGACGACGGCATCTACCCGCCGAACGACCCGGATCATCGGTCGCGGCTCTCGAAGAAGGAGAGCTTTCAGTTCCTGCCTTCCGGCGCCTACTCGAACGTCGAAGTTGCACATCTCGAGACGTTCGAGAATGGCCACAACACAGCCGATCAAGGTGGCTTCTTCGAGCAGCGACCGGGGACCGGCGTCCTGTCCCACTGGTACTTCCACGACATCCACATCGATCGAAACAACTACCGCAAGTGCCACCGCACCGCGTCGATCCTGTGGAGCTTCTTCCGCCTGAACGCCGACTACATCGCGGCTGAGAACATCCGCGCGACGGACACCTACGGCTACCTCTGGCGCGGCGCGTTCTCCGGCAGCAACGTGCGCTTCGCCAACTGGAGCGTCACCCACCGCGCCATCGGCGGCTCGAACACCAATCGCGACCACCTGGGCAACCGATGCACCGACATCGGCGCGACCAGCGGCGGCAGCATCATGCGCATCTGGAGCATCGAGTCGGGTCGGCAGAACATCGAGTGGATCGACAGCCGGCTCGAGGTCGTGGGATACGACAATCCCCTCCTGTCGACGGCACCGTCGATCGACCAGGGCATCACGCTGACCTGCCTCCGGGACCTCACCTTCGCTGGAAACTACCTGCGCAACTACCCCGGTGCACCGCTGATGGACATGAACGACGGCATCTGCAGGCACCAGCTGATCGCCGACTTCTATTGGAACAACAACACCATCGTCGTCGACGACCCCGGGCTGGTCCGGCCCGGCAGCTTCTATCCCGCCGTCGGCTGGCTGGGCATTTCGGGCGGCCCGCTACCGTCGGACGGCATCACCGGCACCATCCAGTACAACAACAACCTCGTCGACTACACGGCCGTGCCCGAGGGTGGAGCGTTCATCGACGGTTTTCTCCTGATGGAGAACGTGCCGACGGCCAACCTCTCGAGCGCAACCGTCGAGCTCGTCGGCAACCGGTTGATCATGGACTGCAATCGTCCACCCTTCGGCTGCCTGATCGAGCAGCACGGTGCGACGCAGATGCCGAGGCTGCGCATCCGAGACAACATCCTCTACAACCCCTCGCCCTCGCCCGAGGATGCAGGCATTCGAATGATCGACACCGACGCGATGATCGGGAACCTCACGTCGGACTCGAACAACAACGTCTACTACAACTGCAACTTCCTCGAGTCGGGGACGCAGTTCACGACAATGGCCTCTTGGCGCAACAACGTCGGCGAAGGGAATGGCTCGGTCTGCGGCGTCAATCTTTCGCCGGTGACCGTCTTCGGAGCGGACTTCGAAAGCGGCGACCTCTCCAGCTGGTCGGGAGCATCGAACTGAGTCGGCGACCAACGTATACTCGCCGGCTTCAGAGGAGGCTGCGATGGCACATACGATCGGTCGGCTCAAACATCTCATCGACTGGAAGTTCTGGAGTGACGAAGAGGTTCGCGAGATCCTCGATCTCGCTCGCCGAGTGAAGCGCCACCGCTGGGAGTATCAGGGCCACATGCAGGGCAACACCCTGGTGATGGTCTTCCAGAAGACGTCGACACGGACGCGCGTCTCTTTCGAGGCCGGGATGACAGAGCTCGGCGGACACGCGATCAACCTCGAGTGGGAGAAGAGCAACTTCACCCTCAGCAAGATCTCGTTCGAGACCCAGTATCTGAGCCGCAACGCAGCTTTGATCATGGCGCGCCTCAAGTCGAACGAGGACCTGCGGGAGATGGAGGCTGCAGCGACCGTGCCTGTCATCAACGGGTGCTGCAACCTCTATCACCCGTGCCAGGCCCTTGCCGACATGCTGACGATCGCCGACGACCGTGCTGCCGCAGGTCACGAGAAGATCGCCGGTACGCGACTGACCTTCATCGGCGCCTACAACAACGTCGTCAACTCTCTCGTTTCGATTTGCAGCGCACTCGGAGTGCACCTGACGCTCGTCTGCCCGCTCAGCGACGAAGAGTCAATCGACCAGGAGTCGCGGAGCAAGCTCAGAGAGCAGGGACTCCTCACGGAGACGCTCGACGCCCGCGCAGCGGTTGCACAGGCGGACTACGTCTACACCGACACGTGGCTCGATATGGAGTTCTTCAACGACCCAAGCTTCGCCGAAGAGAAACAGCGTCGCGTCGACCTGATGCTGCCGTACCAGGTCAACTCCGAGCTTCTCGAAGACAGCAAGGCCAAGGTCATGCATGACATGCCGATTCACCCGGGCTACGAGATGTCCGAAGAGATCGTCGACGACCCAAGGTCGATCATCTTCGATCAGGCCGAGAATCGCCTCGACGCTCAGAAGGCGATCATGCTGCACCTGTTGCATGAGCTGAAGT
>JBCCLJ010000237.1:0-10044 GCA_039026915.1 Acidobacteriota bacterium | reverse complement strand
GCCCCACGATCCGATGACGCCGGCGTTCACCTCGTGACTGATCTCCTCCTCGAGGTTCGGATCGCCGAGAAACTCCGCAGGGATCTGGAACTTGGTCGCAGGAAATCGATCGGAATAGAGCTCGAGCGTCGTCGGATTACGGACGGCGCGGCCAAGGCCGCCTTGGAGAGTCCAGCGCGGGCTCAGCTCCAGGGATCCACTGATCGCGGCGCTGAAGGCGTCGGCACTGCGGTCGAGATCACGGCCGGCGTTCTGCAGGAAAAAATCAGAGGCCTCGGTCGCTTCGGAACGATTGCTGTCGAAGCGAAGGGCGGCGCCGAAGGCTCCGCGGTCGAAGTTGCGGTTCCACTGAGCCCAGACGCCGACGTTGTCGAGGTCCGTCTCCGGCCACGCGGCGTCCTGAACGATCAGAAAGCCGTTGGATCTCCTGCGCAGGAAGCGGTCGGCGACCTGATCGACGTGGTACACGTCGGCACCGAAGGCGAAACTGCTCTCTCCCGACCCGAGATCGAGCTCGGCCCGTACGGCGCCGCCGACGGTGTTGGACTCCGTCGGCAGGTCGATGTCGAGGGCGAACGGGGGCGTGCGACCGGGCATGTCGCGCGCCGTTGGCTTCTCGTCGTTGTTCATCAGGTGGTCCTTGGCGTTGCTGTAGCCGTTCGCGAGAAAGACCCTGACCACTCCGTCTCCGGCCCAGCTGTACTCCAGGCGATGGGAGCGTGTCTTGAAGTAGGTGGCGTCGAGGAGGCGGCCGGGGTAGTCGAGATCGTCCTGACCCTGGTAGGCCGCGTCGTACTCGAGGAGACCCTGGCCGATCTTCACGCCGAATGCGCCGCCGATGTGGTCCGACGTGTAGTCGGCGGGTACCTCGTTGCCGGCACCGTCCTCGTAGTCCGACCCCTCGCGGTATCCCCCGGAAACGGTGAAGCGGAAGCGCTCCGAGCTACCGCTCAGGCGAGTGAAGAGGTCGCTGGCGTCGCGATTCGATTCGAAGCCTCCGTGAGCGCTGGCGCCGAGCTGCAGCTCGCCGATCGAGAAATCGGGCCGATAGGTGACGGCGTCGATGGCGCTGAGGGTGCCGGCGCCCCAGCTCAGGGCGTAAGGCCCTTTGATCACGCGGAGCTCCTGCACGTCGTGCAGCGAAAGGTGGGAAAGGTCCGAGTCCATGCGCGCCGGCCCGGCGGCAAAGGTCCGCGTGCCGTTGACGAAGAGCCCGACCTGCCCGTCTTGAAGGCCGCGCACCGTCGGGTCGAGGTTGACGGCGCCGCGACGCACGGCGTCCATTCCGGCGGTCGACCGCAGCCCGGCCGCGAGATCGTCGACGCCGCGTGCTTCGAGCTCGCGAGGCTCGAGCGTCTCACCTCCTGCGATCTCGGGCAGGGTGCTGGTGACGGTGATTTCAGCTCGGATCGTCGGTGTCACGGGACCTTCTTCGTCGGTGCCCGATTCCTGGGCGGGTAAAGCGGAGATCGAAGTGGTCCACAGTAGAAGGAGCGGCAGCGCTTGGCTCCGCTGGGAGAGAAGTTCTTTCATGGGCGTTTCCTGAAGACGTTGAGGCAGCTCCGCGCGGTTCGAGCCGCGAGCGGAGAAGTGCGGACGACGCGGCGCGCCGACCGTGAGCACAGTCGAGGGGAGCGTCGAAAGACGCTCGATCGAGGGGCGCTAGTGGAGAGCTGCGCTCGGCGGTCCGCGCGGCTCGACGTCGAAGAAGCGAGTCGTCTGCGGTCGCTTCGAGGCCGCCGCACGGCATGCGACCTCGACGGTTCGGGGGGAGCCCTCAGCTTGGGCTGGGGCCTCGGATCGAGGGACGGGAGTCAGTCCCTCGGAACTCGAACCGCAGTCCCGGGGCGCTCGCACCGTCGGGCCCGAATGAGCGGGAGGATCCTCCGCAGAAGCCTTCGGAGGTGCGGCTTCTTCGGCCTGTGCGTGGCAGCTCGGGGCCTCGATGACCGCACTGGCACCCTCCTTCGAGGGCTTCGGAGTCCGGTGCTCGTGCGCAGCGCGGTGAGCCTCGATCGGGCACCGATCGCCCTTGCACTGGTCCCTGCAGCATTCGGGAAGCGGAACGTAGCTGGCGAGCGGCCCGGCGAGCGCCAGCGCCGGGAGGAGAGCGCAGAGAAGGATCGCTGAGGCCCAGCGAGACGGGCTGACGTCGATCGTTGTGAAGCGGGTCACGGGCTCTGCTCTCGACAAGTCGTTCGGTCTGTGCGCGGCGTGCCGGCAGGCTGTCTTCGAGCGACGCCGAATCGGATCGGGATCGGCAACTGCCGCTCTTCGCCTCTGGCAGCGACGAGCTTCGAGGCGCACCGGCCTCTCCTTGCGCAGCCTGCGACGCTGCGTGTCTCAGAACAATACGCAGGATCCACTAGGACGCGGCCAGCGGGGCCTCGAACGGTGCCTGACGTGCTGCCGGCGGCCTGGATTCTGCAGCCGCCGACCTTCGAAGATCAGCGGTGGCGAGCAGACTCTCGATCTTCCAGATCGATCTCGAAGACGACGCGAGGTTTGCCAGGGCCGAAGTAGTCGGGCACGACGGGAACGCCATCGACCTCGCCGCGCTCGACAGGACGCATCCCGATCGCGGTGTGAAAGTCGAAAGACTGTCGGTTGTGCGGTGCGGCCGTCGCCCGCACTCTGGAGCAGCCCGCTTGCAACGCGTGCTCGAAGAACCGTTCGTAGAGCGCTCCGGCCAAGCCTCTTCGCCGGTGGCTCCGCCGGACGGCCACCATGTGCACGTACGCCCACGGACGTCCGTCGTCACCCCTTGCCGATGAGACGAGCCCGAGCAGATAACCGACGAGCACGTCTCCGTCGCGCACTGCCAGGGACGCGTCTCCCAGCTCGCGGACGAACATCGGATGATGACGGACCTTGGGCTCCTCGTGATCCCAGAAGTCGAGGAACTGGTCGAGCACCTCGTTGAAGTCCTCGACGGAGAGTCGGTCGAAGCGGAGAGGGCTGTCGTTCGTCACGGTGGGATCTCGGCGGTCGTCAGAGAGCGACGCTGTCGGTCACCCAGCGTTCGACGCGCTCCCACTCGTCGAAGAGCCATTCGATGCGGCTCGGCTCGTCTTCGGGGATGTTCTCGCGGTCGACCTTCCAAAAGCGGGTGCCGAAGGTCTGATGCAGGATCTCGCCGGCGAGGAGCCCTTGGACCGAGGTGGCGCCCTCGAAACCGTAGTGGCTGCAGAAGACGGTGTCGACGGGAGGCTGGGCGCCGTCGGAGGCCGCGAGAAGAGCGAGGGCGCCGCCGACCTGCGGCAGGAGGGTGTGCTTCAGGCGCCGAGCGCGCTCCGCGTGCGCGGTGTTGCCGGCCGCCTCGAGGCGTTCGATGAAGCGAGTTCGCTTGGCTTCGGTGAATCGTGTGCCTTCGGGGTAGATGAGGACTCCCTCCTCGACCTCGAGACCTTGGGCGAGGGCACCGATCTTCTGGGCCTCCTCCTCGCCGGCCTGGGTGCCACGAGCGACGAAGCAGTTCGGCAGTCGATTGCCGACGATGTCGAGGCACGGGTCCCACAGCAGCGGACGCTTGAGGACCCAGCGCAGCCGGATGCCGAGTCGGTCCGAGAGGTAGGACACAGGCAGCACCGTGTCCGCGAGACTGCTGTGGCGGATGAAGACGAGCATCGGACCCTTGCCGATCTCGTCGAGTCCTTCGACTCTCTCGCGCATCCCCCAGAGCACCATGGCGGCAGCCTTGAGAGCCCCGCCCCAGCGCACCTGCAGGAGGAAGTTCCAGTGCAGGAAGCTCTTGCGGGCCTGGCCGAAGCCCGTGACCAGCCAGATCAGCAGGCTCGAGACGATGCCGAACGTCTCGCAAAGGAGATAGACCAGGCCGAAGGCGGCGGCGCGCAACGTGAGCCAACGAAGATCCCGCAGGCTGCCGTCGCGAGCGTCCCGGATCACGTCGACGATCGGCAGTACCACCAGAGCGAACGGCAGAAGCGTCAGCGAAGCGGCCAGACCGAGCAGGATCGCAGGAATCGACAGGCTGCGCCTCAGGATCGTCTCGAGTCGACCCTCGTTCAGAAGAGAGCTCAATCAGATCCCCTTGTCGTCTCGAGTTCCTTGGCAAAGACGGCTCGCACGTCCTCGAGCGTGTTCGCCTGCTCGGCGCTCTTGTCGTCGCGGTAGCGTTTGACGCGGGCAAAACGCAGGGCCATTCCTCCTGGGTACTGGGAGCTCGACTGCACGTTGTTGAAGGCGATCTCGACGACGAGCTCGGGTCGAACGGGAACCACCCAACTGCCCTCGACCGGATGGTCGGGCTGGCTCGGGTCGAGTCGCCGCGCGAGCAGCTCACGCGTCTGCCATTCGAGTAGCCGGTCGGTCAGGCCTTTGAAGGTCTTCCCGAGCATGACGAACTCCCCGTCTTCGGATCGAGCTCCCAAGTGAAGATTGCTCAGCTTACCCCGCCGGCGTCCCGAACCCCACTCGGCGGCGAGCACGACGAGGTCGAGCGTGTGCGCGGTCTTGAGCTTCTTCCAGCCGCTGCTCCGAGTCCCTGCCTTGTAGTCCGAGTCGAGGTCCTTGACCATCGCTCCTTCGTGGCCCTGGTCGAGCGCTTCGTCGAAGAAGTCCTCCGCAGCTTCGAGCGAATCGACGATCCGGCGAGGGACGAGCTCGCCGTCGCCGACGAGGGCCTCGAGCGCCCGCCACCGCTCGGCGAGCGGTCGCTCGGTGAGGTCCTGGTCTTCCAGGTAGAGGAGGTCGAAGATGCGGACTTCGAGCGGCGACTTTCGACGGGCTTCTTCGACGTCGGTGCGTCGACCGAAGCGGCTCATCGTCGCCTGGAAGGGTAGAGGAACTCCACTGGGACCCTGGAGATAAGTCTCGCCGTCGGCGATGAAGGAGCTGGCCGGCCAGCGGAGCGCCGCCTCGACCACTTCGGGAACCGAGCGCGTCACGTCGTTGAGCCGCCTCGAGTAGATCCGCACCTCGTCTCCGCGCCGGTGGATCTGAACTCTCACGCCGTCGAGCTTCAGGTCGATCGCTGCCCGATCGATGCCCTCGAGAGCCTCCGCGGCCGACTCGGCCGGCTGGGCGAGCATCGGCTGAAGAGGTCGGAACACCTCGACTTGGAAGTCTTCCAGGCCCGCAGCTCCGCGCGTCAGCACAGCCTCCGCAACGGCGGACAGATCGCCCGCGACCATCGCCGCCCGCCGGACGCGCTCGAGCTCGAGCTCTGTGTGACGAGCCAGCGCGTCGATCATGACTCCCTCGAGCGCGCCCTGTCGAAGCTCACCGATGAGCAGCCGCAGGAGGAAGTCGCCCTCGGTCTCCGTTGCTCCCGAGAGCAGTTCGGAGAGTTGGTCGAGCTTCCTCTGCTTCGATCCCTGGCCCTTGGTCGCGGCGATGCCGTCGAACGTGGCGAGCACCTGCTCGACGGACCACCGTGTCTCCTGGGCCCAGCTCTCCGGTCGCGCCGCGCGCAGCGCCGCCATGCCGATGCCGATCTTGCCGTTCGGCAGCACGCCGGAGAGGAGAGCGACCGAGGGGCGAATCAGTTCCCTCGGCAGCTCGGCGAGAAGGGTCTGCAGCGCCTCGATCTTCGCGAGCCGCGCGCCGCGTCGGCGCACGCGGTCCGAGGTGTGAGCCAGCCGCTCGAACCGCATCGTGCCGAACGACTCAGGAGAGTGCCGCTTCGAGCCTCTCGAGAGCTTCCTTCTCGTCGGAAGAGGTCTTGGCCAGACCGAGGACGCCCCCGGCGGCCGCAGCGACCTTACGGGCGTTGCCGAGAATCTCCTCGGCGAGCTTGGCTCTCTCGACGTCGGAGAGACGTGCCGCGAGGTCCGCCGTGCAGGCTTCCCAGGCATCGACGAGCTCAGGGGACGGGCGCTCGCTGAGCCAGCTTTCGATCAGCTGGTGAGAGCCGGCGTCGGTAACGCCGCTCTCCTTGGCGGCGTCGAGTATCGCTTTACGCTCGAGCTCCTGGATCTGCCCATCGGACCAGGCGACGATGACGAGTGGCGCCAGAGACAGGGCCGCCGCGCTGTCGGCGGAAACGCCGGCAGCCATGATCGATTCGAGAAGAGACTCGTCCGTGATGCCGGTCACCTCGGCGAGTGATGCGCGCTCCTCGCTCTCGGCTCGCTCGGCACGGGCTTTCTCGATGAGCTCACGGTCTTGGTTGGCGAAGAATCGCTCTTCCAGTGCGCGGCCGCGCTCCTCAAGGTCGGTCATTCGAGGCTCCTTGCGTGGGGGAAAAGGGTCTTATCGAGCGGTTTGGAGCGCGATCAGGGCGCTCCCCGCGAGGGGTCTTTTTGGGGTTCCGACGTTCCTTACACCGGAACGTCGAGTCTACCAGCGTCCTCGCCTTCAGCCCATCGTTGTCGAAGAAGAATTGACGGCGTGAGTTCGCGTCTGGCGCAGCCCCGATGCCGTCACGGACCCAGATGGCGGAGGCTGAGTGCCGGGTCGGCGGCCGTCAGGTCGCCGCGCCGCAGCGAGCCGACGTCGACCTCGGCTTCGAGCCCCCAGAGCAGATCACCCTCGGGGTCGAGGAGCGAGTGGCGCACGCGCCAGATGTCGTCCCCCTCTTCGAAATGGGTCATGTGTGACTGACGCGCCTCCGGCGTGAAGAGAAGCTCCTCGTACTCGGTGAAGTAAGGCTCCATGGCCCCACGCAGGCGGTCGGCGGTCCACGGATCGCCGTCGTGTCGGAGCGTTGCCTCGGCCTCCTCCCACTCCTGTCGGGCGAGTGCTCGAACGAAGGCGAAGAGCTCACCGCGGATACGGGCCCGTACGGCCTGCGGAGAGTGGAGGAGCTGCAGCGCCGCGGCGGCCTGGCGCTCCTCGCTTGTGCCTTCGTCCTCGCCGGCGACCTGGCTCTCCCAGGCCGTCAGCAGGCTGGTGTCGACGGCGGCAAGCGTGGCGTGGAAGAAGCCGGCCATCTCCCACACCTCATCCGTCTTCGCCTGCTCCGGAATCGTCTGCGCCAGCACCTTGTAGAGCTGACTGAGGTAGCGCAGCAGCAGCCCTTCGGACCGCTTGAGACCATAGTCCTTGATGAAGTCGCCGAAGCTGGCGTAGCCCTCGAACATCTCGCGACCGATGCCCTTGGGACGGATGTTGTCGCCGCGGAGCCAGGGCTGGCCCGAACGGAAGGTGTCGAATGCCGCGTAGATGGCTTCGGCGTTGGGCTTCGGATACGTGACCAGGTCGAGTTTGTCGCGGAGCTCCTCGTAAGGTGTGTCCTCGGCCTTGAGCCGGTGGTACTCGATGTCGCGCGCCTTGTCGGCCTGCTTTCGCAGTAGCGTATGCGGGTCCTCGAGGATCGCCTCGGAGAGGCTGAGAACATCGAGAGCGTAGCGATCGGCTTCGATCTCGAGCTGATCGAGCGTCTCCACCAGAAAGAGCGACAGGTTTTGGTGCAGCGAGAAGTCGATTTGCAGGTCCGGGTCCGTGTCGATCCACCAGTAGGAGGTTTGCACGTCGCGCGTCGCACGCAGTATGCCGGCGCGCAGCAGGGAGCGAACGAGCTGCGCCGCCTCCGAGATCAACTCGCGCTTGCGCTCGTCGCTCTCGTGGCAGTGGGCGATGAGCTCGCGCAGTGAGTGGAAGTTCCGCCGGTTCGGATCGTTGCGATCGATATCTTGCTGGATGAGATTCAGGAGCAGTCCGTGGTTGAGGTGGAAGCTCGACTGCAGCGCTTCGGGCGGACGATCGATGAGCTTGCGAAAGGTGTCTTCGTCCCAGTGCACGTAGCCGCGGGTCGGCGGCTGCTTACGCACCGCCTTTTTTGCCTTCTTGGGGTCACCGGCGATCTTGAGCTCGAGCCGCTTGTTCTCGATGACGTGCTCCGGCGCCTGGCAGACGACCGTGCCTTCGGTGTCGTGACCCTGCCTCCCGGCGCGGCCGCCGATCTGTTTGAAGTCGCGCACGGGCAGGATCACCGTCGAGGTGCCGTCGTACTTGCAGAGCTTGTTGAAGAGCACCGTTCGGATCGGGATGTTGACGCCGACGCCCAAGGTGTCCGTACCGCAGATCACCCGCAGGAGGCCCTGCTGCGCCAGCTGCTCGACGAGCAGCCGGTACTTCGGCAGCAGGCCGGCGTGGTGTACGCCGACGCCGAAGCCAAGGATGCGCCGGATCTCCTTGCCGTACGCCGTGTCGAAGCGGAAGTCGCCCATCGCCGCGCGCACGGCCATGCGCTGCTCGCGGTCCAGCAGCTTCAGGCTGGTCAGGCTCTGGGCCAGCTCGGCGCACTCGCGCTGGGTGAAGTTGACGACGTAGATCGGGGACTTGCCGCTCTCGTGCAGATCCTGGATGGTCTCGTGAATCGGCGTCGTGCGGTACTCGTAGTCCAGAGGGACCGGTCGATGGTCGCTGCGCACGACGACGGACGAGCGTCCGCTGCGCTCTTCGAGCTTCTCTTGAATGTGCGCGGGGTTGCCGATCGTCGCGGACATGAGCAGAAACTGAGCGTGCTCGAGCTCGATGAGCGGAACCTGCCAGGCGACGCCGCGCTCGCGATCGGCGTAGTAGTGAAACTCGTCCATGACGACGTACGGCATGTCGAGCTCGGCACCACGTCGGAGGGCCATGTTGGCGAGTACCTCGGCGGTGCAGCAGAGGAGGTCGGCGCCGGGGTTGATCGTGGCGTCGCCGGTCAGCATGCCGACGCGCTCCGCGCCGAAGTCCCTGCACAGGTCGAAGAACTTCTCGCTGGCGAGCGCCTTGATCGGGCTCGTGTAGACGCTCTTGCGCCCTTCACAGAGGGCCTTGAAGTGCAGTCCCGCAGCGACCAGCGACTTTCCGGAGCCCGTCGGTGTGTTGAGCACGACGTGGTTGCCGGCCATCAGCTCGAGCAGGGCTTCTTCCTGCGCCTCGAACAGCTCGAAGCCGAGCTCGCTGGTCCAGTCGATGAAGGCGTCCAGGATCGCCTCCGGCCGACCAGCAAGCGTCGGGTCGACGGCTCCGGCCAGAGACGGTCGGGCGGCGTCGGAGGCGGTGGAATCGAGGGGTTTGGTCATCTTCGGACTCTGGAGAGACGGCGAGCCGAGGGTAGCAGTCAAACCTCGATTCGAACCGCGGTGTCCACTAGCATTCTCGGAAGACGGCGCAGGCGCCGCCTCCGAACCGTTTCAGACCTCGCCAGGCGATTCCGTGAGCAACGAGACTCCTCCAGTTCCCCAAGGGCCCGCCATCATTCTCGTCGAGCCTCAGCTCGGTGAGAACATCGGCGCCGCGGCGCGCGCCATGCTCAACTGCGGGCTGACCGACCTCCGGCTGGTCAGCCCACGGGACGGCTGGCCGAATCCGAGCGCTCGCTCCGCAGCGACTGCTGCGGTGAGCGTCGTCGATGGGGCGAGAGTCTTCGCGACGACGTCGGAGGCCGTCGCCGACCTGCAGGAGGTCTACGCGACGACGGCTCGTCGAAGGGACTTCAAGACGCGGGTCTGCGATCTGCAAACGGCGGGGACCGAGTGGCGGCAGCTCGCTGCGGCGGACCAGCGTTTCGGTGTGCTCTTCGGCCCCGAGCGTACGGGCCTCGCGAACGACGACCTGGTGGTGAGCCAGACGACCCTGACGATTCCGCTGAATCCAGAGTGTACGTCGCTGAATCTGGCGCAGGCCGTGCTGCTGATCTCCTACGAGTGGTATCGCGATCTCGGCGTTCTCCTGGAGGGGACGGCGTCGGGCGAGGCTCGCTGGCAGGAGGCGAAGGTCGAAGAGGTCGAGAACCTCTTCGAGCACCTGGTCTCGGGACTCGATCGCTCGGGCTACCTGCGGGTGCCTGAGAAGCGCCCTGTGATGATGCGGAACCTGCGCAACCTGCTGTCGAGGGCACGCATGACGCCCGACGAGGTGAAGACCTTCCACGGAGTGATCAGCGCGCTCTCCGGTCATCGCAAGGATGGCCGCCCCGTCGGCCAACCGGGGTCCAAGACGAAGCCTCGGGACTAGGGGCCTGCGTCGGTGCTACGGGCGCCGAATCGCAGCTCTCCTGCCAGGACGGCCTCGCCGACGGCCGCTCCCAGCTCGTGTCCCGCCAGCGAGTCGTAGCGAAAGTGAATGCCGAGGTAGACACGCGACAGCGAG
>JBCCLJ010000236.1:0-10058 GCA_039026915.1 Acidobacteriota bacterium | reverse complement strand
TGGGTTTGCGCGGCGCGGGCCGATCTTCGGCACGGCGCACGCTCAACGATGGACACCGCATCGCCTTCGCGCACGGCGCACCAAATCTCGACCCGCGGCGCGCAAACTGAGCGCTACGGGAGTTTTTCAGCAAGCCCCTAGACTCGAAGGTATGCCGCTGCGCTACCAGGACGTCTATCCGAGTGCCCCCCTCCTCGAAAGCGCGGACCGTGCGCGTCCCTCCGCGGCCGAGCTCCTGTCGCTCGAGTACTTCGAAGCGGATCCCGGCGAGATGCCGCAGGAGGTCTTCTCGCAGCATCACGTCCTGCTGAATCTCCGCGACGCGCCGCACCGCGTCGAGAACTGGCGCGACGGTGTGCATCGCGACTTTCTCTATGGACCGGGTGAGGTGATCGTCACCCCTGCGGGGATCCGTTCGGGGTGGCGCTGGCACAGCCGCTCGAAGGTGATCGTCGTGACGCTCGAACCCGATCGGTTGCGCCGCTTCGCCGAGAACGAAGCGGGGGTTCTGCTGACGGAGAAGCAGCTGCAGGACCGTGAGCAGTTTCACGATCCGGACCTCTGTGACGCCGGACTCCTCCTGCGTGATGCACTGGCGGCCGAAGACCCCGGGTCTGCCGTGGTCTACGAGTCTCTGGCGCGCATCTTTCTGGTCAAGCTCCTCCGGGGCTACGCCGAGCAGCCCGACGAGGAGGTTGCTCGGATGCCGCCGAAGAGGTTTCGCCGCGTCCTCGATCTCATCGAGAGGCGGTACGGAACCGATCTCGGCGTCGAGGAGCTGGCGCACGAGGCGCAGCTCAGTCCGTCGCACTTCTCTCGCCTCTTCAAGCGCAGCCTCGGCCAGACGCCTCACCGCTTCCTGATGCAGTACCGCGTCGAAAGGGCCTGCGAGCTTCTGAACCGAGACCCGGAGCGTCCCCTCGCCCAGCTCGCCCTCGACGTCGGCTTCGCCGATCAGGCGCATTTCTCGCGCACCTTCAAGCGCTTCGCCGGCACCACTCCGCGCGGCTACCGAGACGCTCGGGTCTGAGCTCCGTCGCGCGCGAATTGTTCAAGTTCGCTCGCAGGAACATGCAAGACGTACGAACCCGTCGTTCGTAGATTGAAGCTCATCGACCGCTCGCACGTCCGGGCAGCCCGGCCCAGAGCGGATCTCCCCAAAGAACTCATCAGGAGATCGAAGATGACTTCAGAACGCCTGAATCTTCAGAACACTCCCGACGGCGACAGCGTGGTGCGTCGCTCCGTGAGCTTCCCATCGTCCGGACAGCGTCTCGCCGGCACGCTGTTCCTGCCCTCCGAGCGAGCCGGCAGGGTGCCCGGCGTCGTCGTCACCGGCGCTTGGACCACCGTGAAGGAGCAGATGCCCGGAACCTACGCGCGAGAGCTCGCTTCGCGCGGCTTCGCCGCCTTGACCTTCGATTTCACGGGATGGGGCGAATCCGGCGGCGCGCCGCGGTACGTCGAGGATCCTTCGACCAAGACCGACGACGTGCACGCCGCGGTCGACTTCCTCGCCTCCCTGGAGGAAGTCGACGAGCGGCGACTCGCAGGCCTGGGAATCTGCGCTTCCTCGGGCTACATAGCCGCGACTGTGGCGGATCATCCGAGGCTGCAGCGCCTGGCGATGGTGGCTCCCTGGCTCCATGACCCGGCGATGGCGGAGCAGATCTACGGCGGCGCGGAGGGCGTCGCAGGGCTGATCGAGCAGGGGAGGACGAACCCCGAAGGCGTCCTCGTCGCCGCCAGCACGACGGACCCGAGCGCGCCGATGTTCGGAGCGCCCTACTACACCGAAGCCGATCGAGGGTTGATCCCGGAGTACGACAACCGGTTCGGCGTCGCCTCATGGCAGCCCTGGCTCACCTACGACGCTCAACAGATCGCCGATCGACTCACAGCGCCGACGCTGATCGTCTGCTCCGAAGCCGCTGCGCTGCCGGCCGGGGCGCGCGCCTTCACCGAGCGACTCGGCATCGACGTGACCGAGCTGTGGCTGGACGACGTCAGCCAGTTCGACTTCTACGACCGTCGCGACGTCGTCGAGCGCTCCGTCGAAGCCGTCGCAGCTCACTTCGCGCAGCCGTGAGGAGGACAACGATGGACGAGCAAGCGGTCGGCCGGCGCAACAAAGAGACGGTTCGAACCTTCTTTCGACGACTGGAAGAGGAGAACATCGCGGGCTTTCTCGAGCTCTTCGCCAGAGACGGGCGGCAGTTGAACCCCTACGCCTCGGGCTTCTTTCCGGAGGCGGTCGATGGCATCGACTCTTTGCGCGAGTACTGGGAGCCCGTGCCGAGGCGCTTTGATGGACTTCGCTTCACGATCGACGAGCTCCGCGCCACCGAGGACCCGCGGCTCGTCTTCGTTCGGTACCGCGGCCGGCTCGGCCTTCCGGACGGCGGCGTCTACGAGAACGACGACTACTCGACGTTTCGCTTCGACACGGACGGCAAGATCTCCGAGTACGTGGAGATCTTCAACCCGATCGTCGCGGCGCGCGCCTTCGGTCTGATGGACGAGCCGGCAGACGAGCCGTCCGTTCGTTCGCAGGAGGATCCCGTAGCGAACGTGGTGGCACAGTTCTTCGCCGCGGTCGACGACGGCGACTGGGCGGGTGCGTCGCAGCTCATGACGAACCCCTTCCACCTCGACTACACGAGCTTCGGAGCCGAGAGCGCCCGGGAGCTTGCCCCCGAGACCGTACTCGAGGGCTGGCAGCAGGTCCTTCCGGGGTTCGAACATACGCACCATCAGATCGGCAACCTTCGGATCGAGATGCGGTCGAAGGACGCGGAGGCCAGGTCCTACGTCACCGCGACCCACCAGATCGGGGAGCGCGTCTGGACCGTCGTCGGAAGCTACGAGGTGAGTCTCCGTCGCTCGGGCAGCACCTGGAAGCTGAGTGGCCTCCGCTTCCTCTTCAAGTACCAAACGGGCGATCTCGAGCTTGCGGCGGAAGCGAGCCAGCGCGCCGAATCGCAGCTCTCCTGAAGTGTGCTCCTGGCTCAGAGTCCTGCGCGCTTGAGCACGACCGCAGTCCTGTCGTCGTCGGGGGCGGCGCCCTCGGAGAACTCTTCGACCGCTGCGACGAGCGTAGCCCGAAGCTCTTCCGCCGACGCCTCGGCGTGGCGTCGCAGCACCTCGCCGATGCGCTCGGTGCCCATCTCCTCGCCCTTGGGAGAGAGCGCCTCGTAGAAGCCGTCGGTGAGCGCTGCGAAGACGTCACCGGGCTCGAGGTAGAGCGGTTCGGAGAGCGGAATCTCGAGGCCGCGGAAGAGGCCGAACGGCGGCGCCGTCGCATTGAAGAGCTCCGTGCTCCGGTCGGCGGCGCGGTAGAGGAGGAGGGGGCCCTGGCCGGCGCTCACCCAGCGCATGCGGCCGTTGGAGTGCACGACGCCGACCCAGGCGGTGATGAAGCGGTTCTTGGGCAGGTCGGCGGTGAGCTGATCGTTGATCAGTGCACCGGCCGTACTCAGTTGGGCGCCAGTGCGTACAGCTCCCCGCAGCATGCCGCGCAGCTGCGCGACGGAGAGTGCGGGACCGACGCCGTGGCCGGTGGCGTCCGCGAGCACGAAGACCGCGCGCTCGCAGGTCGTTCCGTCTTCGACCAGGCGCAGACTCTCGTCGAGTCCGAACGCGTCGTAGGTGTCTCCACCCGTTTCGTCGGCGGGCTGGCACGACGCGGCAAAGTCCCAGCCGGCGAGGACCGGAAGAGCTTTGGGGAGGGTGCTCGTCTGAATCTGACGTGCGACCTCGAGATCTTCTTCGAGCTTGACGAGATCGCGGAGGCCCTCCCGCATTCGCGTCTGGGCTCTTTCCAGCGTGCGAATCTCGGCGATCGCCGAGGGCACCTCCTCGCCGGGCGTGAAGTCGCCGACGCTGATGCGGTCGGAGTTGCGCACGAGCGCTTCGAAGGGACGACTGAAGCGGCGGCTGAGGAGGAGGGCCGCGAGCAGCGCGAGCGCCAGTGCGATGCCGGTGACCGCAAGGACGTTGCGACGAATCGAGGCGCGCTCGTCGATCAAGTCGGAGCGCGGGAGGAGAACGACGACGATCAGCGGACCGGTCGGTAGATCGACCGTGCGTGCCTGACTCCACCAGGTCTGATCGCCGAGCTGAAAGCTCCGTGGTTCGCCCGTCGTGTCGGCGCGCGAGCCGTAGGCGCGGTTGGCCGCCTGCAGGAGCGGAATGTCGACGTCGCGGGGGAACTGAAAGAGCCACTCCTCCTCGCGCATGTCCGCAGGCAGAACACTGTGCGGGACGCCCAGCAGGCGACCGTCCTCGCTGAGGATGACGATGCGCCCGCTGGTGCTCACCTCGATGTCGTCCGCCATCTGCTGCAGTCGGCCGAGGCGGATGGCAAAGGCGACGACCTTGACTCTGCCGGTGACGGAGCGCCGCGCCGAGGCGAAGGTGAGGCCGAGCGCCGAAGAGGGGAAGATATAGGGCGGCGTCGCGAAGATCGGCTCGCCCATGCCCAGCGAGGACTGCACTGCGCCCTCGAACCACGGACGCTCCCGCGGATCGTAGTCGGAGTCTTCCGCGTACTGTCTCGGCTCGCCGTGTGCGACGCGGCTGCCCCACTCCGACCAGCGAGCGGTCGCGCCCCACTCGTCGCGACGGACCTCGCGCTGCCTCAGCCTTCCGCCCTGCTGGTTGAACATCAGGTCGTTGCCGTACTCGTCCGCCACCATGATCGCGTCGATGCGGCGGTTGACGTCCAGCAGAGGCACCAGCAGCGCGCGCGCCGAGTCGACGTCCGTCGGGGAGAGGACACCTTTCTCGGCCCACTCGGTCGCCAGCTCGAGCTGGTCGTAGAGCGGATCGATGATCGCGACCAGGCCCTCCTCCGCACGATCGGCCGCGCCTTCGACGAGATTGGCCGAGACGGACCGCACGGCGCGCGCAGAGCCGAAGTAGGTCGTGGCGAAGATCGTGCCGCCGACGAGGACGACGAGCGTCGCAAACGAGAGCACGAGACCCGTGCGCAGTGAGATGAAGTTGTCTTCTTGCATGGAGTCGGTTGGCTGCGATTGTCGCACTCTGGGTGCCAACGACCCAGCCTCTCGTGTTGGCGACACCTCTCATGGAGTGTTTTCGCCCTGCTAGCATCGGACAGATTCAGCCCACCTGAGGCTTGGAGGTCAACTCCTGGCACCTCCCGAGCCGCCTCCCGAAAGCCTGGAGGACACCGCCGAACCGCGAGGCGACGGAGGCACCCGCATGACGAGATCCGCCGCGCTCGAACCTCTCGTTTTCGCCGTTTCGAGCGCTCTCCGCGCCGTACGCAAAACGGAGTCCGACCCGTCCGGAGGTGCGCATCGGAAGCCGGCTCTCCGGAGCGATCTACAGGAGTTCCCCTCGTGAGCGGCGACGGCGGTGCGCCCGGGCCCGTCGACGGTCGTCGGGGGCAAGGGCTCTGGTCGCGAGCCGACGCCGTTCTGCCGGGCGGCAACGTCTACTTCTCTCGCTCGGCGCGCTTTGGCGGAGACGGCAACCTGCCCGGATTCATCGAGCGCGCGGACGGCTGCCGAGTGACCGACGTCGATGGCAGGACGTATCTCGACTTCAACTGCGGCAACGGACCCAACCTGCTCGGCTACCTGCATCCCGAAGTCGAGGCGGCGGCGCGTGAACAGGCGGGTCGTGCTTCGCTGGCCTCCTTCTTTCCGCCCGCGCTGGTCGAGCTGAGCGAGCGTCTGCTGGCGGCGGTTCCCGGCTACGACTTCGCCGTTCCGGTGAAGGCTGGCTCCGACGCGACAGCGTTGGCTGCCCGGATCCTGCGTGCCGCGACGGAGCGCCCGCTCCTCCTGGTCTTCTCGAACGCCTACCACGGGCTCTCACCCGAGTTCATCGCACGGCCCGGACAGGGCTGGGACACCTCGAACCTCGTGCGCGTGCCGTGGAACGACGCCGAGGCGGTCCACGACGTCGTCCGACGCTCGGCGGAGCGGTTGGCCGGGGTCTTGCTCAATCCGCTGGATCAGAACCCTCGTCGCCCGACGCGCGAGCCGAGCTCCGAGTTCCTCGCGGCCGTCGAGACCGTGCGCAGCGTCGCTGGAGGCTTCATCGCTTTCGATGACGTGCGCCACGGCTTCCGCCTCCATCCGCAGGGCAGTCACCGAAACCTGGGGATGGATCCCGATCTGACCTGCCTCGGCAAGGCCCTCGGCAACGGTCATTCGGTCGCTGCGCTGCTGGGGGTGGAAGCGCTGCGGGAGCCCTGCAGCCGCCTCATGCTGACGTCGACCTACATCTTCGATCCGGTGGCTTTCCGGGCCGCGGTGACCACTCTCGACGTCTACCAGCGCGACGACGTGTTCACGAAGATCTCGGCAGCCGGCGAACGCCTGAGGAAGGGACTACTCCACGCCGCGGAGGAGACCGGTCACAGGGTCGACGTGAGCGGGCCCGTGACGATGCCGACGCTCCTCTTCGCCGACGACGAAGGTGCGGACCGTTCGCAGCGATTCGCCAGAGAAGCCGCTCACCTCGGCGCCATCTTCCACCCTTCGCTGAATTGGTTTCTCTGCCTCGCGCACGACGAGGCGGTGGTCGACGAAGCGATCGAGATCGCGCGCAGTGCGTTCGAGAGAACGCCCGTCGGCTGAGGCCGAACCCCGCGTCGCCAGAGCGTCGTCACCTGGGGCTTTTGGTTGCGTTACGAAACCATTAGCTCTAGAGTCCGTACAACGAGCAAGCCCAGAGTTCGGCCTCTGGAGGAGGAGAAGAGATGAAGCCAGTCTGTTTCGTATTGGGAGCCGGCGCTGGAATCGGCGGCACCGCAGGTCGGAGATTCGCGCGCGAGGGCTACCACTCCGTGCTGTGCCGCCGCAGCGATGCGGAAGGGCTCGAAGCCCTGGTCGCCGGCATCCGCGACGAAGGAGGAGATGCGTCGGGTTTCCTTCTGAACGCGGCGGAAGAGAACGCCATCGAAGAGACGATCGAGAAGGTCGAAGAAGAGATCGGCTCCATCGAAGTGCTCATCTACAACCTCGGTGCGCAGATCGGCAATCGGGCGCTCACCGACACGAGCTACAAGGTCTTCGAACTCGGCTGGCGCATGGCGACGTTCGGCGTCTTTCGTACGGCCTCGGCCCTGCTTCCCCGCATGGCTGAACGAGGCTCCGGGAGTTTCATCGTCACGTCTTCGACGGCCGCCGTGCGCGGCAACGCAGGCCAGCACTCGCACGCAGCTGCGATGGGTGGGCGGCGCATGCTGTGCCAGACGTTGAACGCCGAGTTCGGCCCTCAGGGCGTTCACGTCGCGCACGTGCTCATCGACGGTGCGGTCGATGCTCCGGACACTCTGGGAAAGATGCTCGGCGCCGAGCAGTTCGAGCAACTCCGCAGCACGACGGGAGCCGCCGACGGCCTGATCCAGCCCGAGCACATTGCCGAGGCCTACGTGCAGCTCGCGCGTCAGCACCGGTCGACGCGCACGTTCGAGATGGACCTGCGGTCGTTCTCGGATACGGCCTGGTGGAACTGACTGCCCGACGGCACTGAATCGGAGAAGGAGAGAGCGATGAGCGAGAACGGCACCGTGACGACCCGCCTCGAGGACCACGTCCTCGAGATTCACGTCGACCGCGCGGACAAGATGAACGGCTTCACGCCCGAGATGTTCGACCAGCTCGCAGACGCGATGACGTCTCTGGAAAACGACGACGAAGCTCGGGTCGGCCTCCTGACGTTCGCCGGCGATCACACGACGGCGGGTCTCGACCTCCCGCGCTTCGCCGGCTCCTTCACGGACGGATCGCGGGATGCACAGATCGATGAGCGCGTCGACGCCTTCTCCATTCGCCGTCGCTGCAGCAAGCCGGTGCTGATGGCGGTGCAGGGAGTCTGCTTCACGATCGGAATCGAGATGATGTTGGGGGTCGACATCGTCGTGGCTGCCGAGAATGCACGCTTCGCACAGCTCGAGCCCAAGCGCGGTCTCGCGGTCTTCGGCGGTGCCCACGTGCGCTACGTCGAGCGCGCCGGCTGGGGGCGTGCGATGTACCACCTGCTGCGCGCCGACGAGTTCGATGCCGCGAGGGCGCTCGAGCTCGGTTTCGTGCAGGAAGTGGTCCCGGTCGGTAAGCAGATCCAGAGAGCCAGGGAGCTCGCCCTCGAGATCTGCGAGTGCGCGCCGCTCGCGATTCGCGAGATCAAACGGGCGGCCGCGGTCTACCTCGAGCAGGGGGAGGCCGCCGCCTTCGGCGAGATTCCGACGATGCGGGCGCGGACGGCAAACTCCGAAGACTTCGCTGAGGGCATCCGGTCCTTTCAGGAGAAGCGCCCCGCGGTCTTCCAAGGGCGCTGAGGGCCTCGCGGGCCGGCTGCCTTTTGGGGTCGGCTGAGTCTCCTGGCCGAGCTCCCCGGAAGTTCTCCGAACGGGAGGAAGACGTCGGCGCCAGCCGCCTTTAGACTCTCCGTGAGCGCGCGCGGAGTGCGCTGACTCTGGAGAAGAGATGGGAAGACAGACCGCCTTTCGCACCCTTGCCGTTTTCACACTGGGACCGCTCGTCGCCGGGCTTGCCCTCGCGCAGGACGCACCGCGCACACCCTGGGGTACGGCGAGCCTCAACGGAGTCTGGGACTCGGGAACTCTGACGCCGCTGGAGCGGCCGCTGGCGATGAGAGACCGGGAGTTCCTCACCGAGGAAGAGGCGGAGGCGATCCGCGGCACCGGCTTCGAGCGCGTGATGGAGATTGCCGGAAACACCCTGGAGGGCAAGGTGACGGGCGAGCTGAGCGAGATCTGGCTCGGTCCGCCGCAGGACGTCGTTCGCACCCTGCGCACGTCGCTCGTCATCGATCCGCCCGACGGTCGAATCCCGTTCACTGCCGAGGGTCGCCAGCGGCATCTGTGGAGCCTGTTCACCTTCATCTCGCCGACGGCGCCGACCGACGGCCCTGAGGTTCGGCACAACGCCAACCGCTGCCTGATGACGGGAGCGCTCTACATGCCGAACCCGCTCTATCTCAACCATCACCAGATCGTGCAGACCGAGGACTACGTGGTGATTCAGAGTGAGCTCATGGAGACGCGTATCGTCCCGCTCGGCGGTGAGCCGGTCGATCCGAAGGTGCGTCAGTGGAACGGCATCTCGCGCGGGCGCTGGGACGGCGACACGCTGGTCGTCGAAACGACGAACTTCAGTGGCCAGGGTGTCTACTTCGGTGCCACCGAGGGTCTGCGCGTCGTCGAGCGGTTCGTTCGCGTGGACGCCGAAACGATCGATTACCAGATCACCTTCGAGGACCCGAGCTCGTTCGAGCGGCCCTGGACGACCGAGAACACCCTGCGCGCGATGGAGCCGCCGATCTACGAGTTCGCCTGTCACGAAGGCAACTATGCGATGACCAACATCCTCCGAGCGGCGCGTATGGAGGAGCGGGAGAAGGCGGAGAAGGAAGAGAACTGAGCGTGCCGTTTGCGTCGTGGGGCCTGCTCTGCGTAGCGTGGGGCATGAACGACCGCAAACCCCTCCTCCTCTGTCTGACCCTCCTCGGACTCGTCGCCGGCGGCCTTTTCGTCGCCCTGGCGCAGCCCTCGACCACCGGTCCCGAAGCGCAGCCCCTGACCTGGGGCGGCAGGTCTCTGCAGGCCAACTACCTCGTCCTGGACGTCGCTCCGGGCGCCGACTCTCCGGAGCATCGCCACGCCGGTCCTGTCTTCGGCTACGTGCTCGAGGGCTCGCTGATCTTCGCCGTCGACGACGACCCCGAGCGTGAAATCGCCGCCGGCGGTTCCTTCGTCGAATCGGAAGGTGCGCTGCATCGGGTCTTCCGCGGCGGTGACGAAGGGGCGAAGGTGCTGGCGATCATCGTGGCGGAGCCCGGGGCGACGCTGACCACGCCTCCCTGAGGTGCGACCGGGCCTGAGAGCGCATTGCTGCCGGTTCGGGTAGGCTTCCCGAAGTAGCGAAAGCACAGAAAGGCTCCAGATGCCCCAAGTCAGTGAGACGATTCCCGAAGCGCTGCAGCCGCGTGTCGATGCTGCGCTTGCCTGGTTCAACGCGTCGGACGACGCGGCCGGCGACGAGTTCAAGGTCACCGGC
>JBCCLJ010000235.1:0-10126 GCA_039026915.1 Acidobacteriota bacterium | reverse complement strand
GACCTTGATCGGTGCGAGGCGCGGATCGAAGCGCATGATTTCGGGGGAAGGCCGCGACTCGTCGACGTCGTAGGCCTCGCAAAGCAGCACCAAGACGCCACGCGTCAGACCGCTCGCCGGCTCGATGACGTGCGGCATGAAACGCTGCTGCGTCTGCGGGTCGAAGTACTCGAGCTTCTTGCCACTCCACTCCTGATGCTGGCTGAGATCGAAGTCACCCCGGTGCGCGATGCCTTCGAGCTCGCCGAAGCCGGGAGCGGTGAAGGGGTACTTGTACTCGACGTCGTAGGTGCCGAGGCCTTCCTTCGCGTAGTGCGCCAGCTCGTCGGCGTCGTGCTTGCGCAGGACCAGGTTCTCTTCGCTGGCGCCGACCGACTTCCACCAGTCGAGGCGCGTCTGCGTCCAGAAGTCGAACCACTGCTCGGCCTCCTCCGGCGCACAGAACCACTCCATCTCCATCTGCTCGAACTCTCGCGAGCGGAAGATGTAGTTGCGCGGCGTCACTTCGTTACGAAAGGCCTTGCCGACCTGCGCGATGCCGAAGGGCACGCGCACCCTGGACGTGTCGAGCACGCCGCGATAGTTCAGGAAGATCCCCTGCGCCGTCTCGGGACGCAGGTAGGCAACGTTCTCATCACCGCCGGTCGCACCGATGAAGGTGCGGAACATCAGGTTGAAGTCGCGCGGCTCGGTCAACGTGCCCGGCTCCGAGGCGCCCGGAGCCCACGCGGCGGCGCGCTGCTCGTCTCCGAGGGAGAGCAGGCTCTCGACCTCGAACTCGCTGAGATCGACCTTGCGCTTGAGCACCTTCTTGGCGCGCTTGAGTGCCGGATCGGGCTCGCCCTCGACGAAAGCGAAGTAGGGACCGCCTTCACCGCCGACGAGCACCTGAAGGTGGTCGGCGCGGTAGCGCGCCTTGGTCTCGCGACAGTCGACCATCGGATCGCTGAAGCCGCCGACGTGGCCGCTCGCCTCCCAAGCGCGGGGATTCTGGATGATCGAAGAGTCGAGGCCGACGATGCTCACCGGATGACCGTCGGGGCCGATCGGCGGGCACTCGACCATGTCGCGCCACCAGGCGTCGCGCAGGTTGTTCTTGAGCTGGGCGCCGAGCGGGCCGTAGTCCCAGAAACCGTTCAGACCGCCGTAGATCTCGCTGGCGGGAAAGATGAAGCCTCGTCGCTTGCACAACGCGACGATCTTCTCCATGAGCTCGGTGCCTTCGGGTCGGGACATGGTCTGGCTCCTGATCGCGGTTCGCGATCGGTTGGGAGGCGGGAGGCGGGAAGCTGCGTGCGGCTGTCGTTCAGGACGGCTTGGGGCCGGGCAGGACGGGATCCGCTGAAGATACCCACCGAACCTGCTCCCAGGCAACCGTCGCAGGCGAGTTGAAGAGCCGAAGGAAGGAGGGCTGGCCCCAGTCGATGACGGTCACGGTTGCCGGATCGAGAAAGAAGGGGCGCACCTGCGGCAGCTCGAGCCGCATCGCCGAAGCCAGCAGGGCCTTGATCGGGCCGACATGCGCGACGACCACGACGCTCCCTTCGCCCTCTGCGATCGCCTCGGTGACCGCCTCGGTCGCGCGTCGCTGCACGTCGGCCAGCGCTTCGCCCCGGGGAGGAGCGACGGACGGATCCCGATCGAAGCGCTTCAGGAGCTCGCGGTTGGCGTCGCTCGACTCGGCAACTTCGCCGCGCGTGAGTCCCTCCCAGTCTCCGAAGGACTGCTCGCGGAGGCGTTCGTCGATCTCGACTTCGATCCCGGCCGCGTTGGCGATCTCGTCGGCCGTCTGCCGGGTTCTCAGGAGTGGACTCGAGACCACGCGCGCGAGAGACAGGGGGCCGAGCGAACGACCGAGTGCTGCGGCCTGTTCCTCTCCAAGCTCGGTCAGAGGCTCGTCTCTGGCACCGACGTAGCGAAACTCACGGTTGGCAGCCACCTGCCCGTGCCGCACAAGAAAGACCCGACGCCAGTGCTTCTCGCTCACGCCGGGGACCATAGCACCGAGGCGGGAGGACGCGACTCAGCCGTCCTTCTCTTCGGGATCGATCTCCTGCAGACGGACCTCGATCTCGACGAGTTCTTTCTCGAGCTCCTGCATTCGTTCCTGCAGCGCCCGGAAGTCGAGACCTTCGATGTTCTCCAGACGGGTCAACCACTCACCGCTGCCGATGAACTCACGCAGCTTCTCGAGTGCCGGGCCCTCGAACTCGTCGTAGATCACCTGCACGTCGGCTTCTGCGGCGTCCTGAACCTGGATGCGCACGGTGCCGTTTTCGCCGATCTTGAAGACGTTGCGCTCGCGTTCCGCGACGACGGCGCTGATCTGTTCCAAGCGGCGGTCACGCCAGATCTCGAGATCGGCCGCCGCGCCCGCCTCGAGTGCGCGCACGAGGCGCCCGAGGTCGCGCTGGCCACGGACGACCTCACCGTTGACCGACGTCACGATGTCCGCGGGAAGAACGCCCGCGGCTTCCGCTGGGCTCCCTTCCTCGACGGCCGCGATCATGACGCCCTCGCCCTCCGGAACGCCGAAGTGAGCCCGCAGCGGATCCGTCAGCTCCCTCGTCTCGACACCGAGGTAACCGCCACCGAAGCTCGTTGCGAAGTCGAAGAACTCGAACTGGTTGTCACCGTCGCCCTCTTTGGCGACCCAGGCAAAGGTCTCCGACTCGTCTCCGTCGATCTGGATGACCTTGCCCTCGCCGTTCACCACGATGGCCTTGCGGACCTCTCGGCGCACTTCCTGCGCCTGAGCCGAGGCCACCAGTAGCAAGAGGCCGGCGCTTGCGGCAATGAATCGGGACGGGAGGCGAGAGGGGCGCAGGGATGACATGACATTTCCTCGTTCAGGCTTCTGGGTGGTCGCGTGTATCTTCGAATCAGGGTCTTCGGACCGCGCGCGGGCGCTTTGGGCCGGTCCGCGCATCTTCGTCTCTTCAACGCTTCGTGCGCGGTAACGGTTCCGTCGAGTCCTCAGAACGTCGTCCTGACGGCCTCCGGTTGCACCGAGCGCAGGGCGCGCAAATCCAGGTAGTAGTCGACCGGCTCGCCGTTGGCGATCTCGCTGCTGCCCAGGGGAACGATGGGCTGGGCTTCGCTGGCGAGGCGCCGCAGCTCTTCGAGCTCCGCCTGCAGGGTCTGCATGCGGTCCTGAAGACGCTCGATCTCGAGCGCCTTCGCTTGCGCAGCGAGACGAGCGTCCTGCTGGGCCGTGGTCTGCGGAGACTTCGCGCTCCCCGTCCACCACCAGCCAGCGAACACTGCCGCACCGCAGAGAGCGAGCACGCCGGCCACCTTGGCCAGGTTCTCCATCCAGGGCGATCGAGCCACGGAAGGCTCCGCTCGCCGAGCCGCTTCGACGACGCGCGCCGTGAAGTCATCCGATGCCTCGACCCGAGGCAGGGACTTCAGGACTCGTTCGAGCTGCGGGCGCTCCTCGATTCCGTGCATCGAGGAGCCCCGGTTGGCCTTGCTGTCGTTCATGATCCGCTCCAGTAGCCTTCGAGGCTCCGCCTCAGGCGCTCCTTGCCACGATTGATGCGCGATTTCACCGTGCCTTCGGCGAGGGAGAGTGCCTCGGCGATCTCGGCGTAGCTCCAGCCTTCGATCTCGCGCAGAACGATCGGAGCCCGGTAGTTGAGTGGAAGGTGCTCGATTGCCTCGGTGACGACCTCGGTCGCCTCGGCGCTGAGCAGGCTTCGCTGCGGCGGAGGGCCCTCGACCTTCGGTCCGTCGAGCTCGGCGGTGAGCGCCGGCGTGAGCTTGAACCAGCGCGATTTGCGTCGTTCGTCGGACCTCACCAGGTTGGTGGCGATGCGATAGAGGTAGGCGCTGAAGTTCCCCTGCTCACGGTAACTTCCGCTCCCCTTGTAGATGCGGACGAAAGCCTCCTGGGCGTAGTCCTCCGCTCGATCGCGGCAGCGAACGAGGCGCGTCAGGTAGTTGACGAGGGGATTCTTGTAGCGGTCCACGAGCACTTCGAAGGCCTCGGCCTCCCCCTCCCGCACTTGCTCGAGCACCTCGGCGTCGGTCCGATCGCTGGCGCGGGCCTGAGACAGCGCTGCGACCCCGCCCAGAGAGGGGACCGCGCGGAGCTTCGATGTCGAGAGTTCGGCCATGGCGTCGATCGTCCGTCAGGACGACTCGTCAGCATAACGCCGAAGGAGCTCCGGGGTTCCCGCTTTTCGGGATCGATCCCTCAGCTCGAGTAGCGACGAGGGTCGATGCCGTACTTCTTGACCTTGTAGCCCATGATCCGCTGGGTCGTCTCGAGCGATCTGGCAGCGGCAGCCATGTTGCCTCGCGACGACTTGAGCGAGTCGCGCAGCAGATCTCTTTCGTAAGACTCGACAAGGTACTTGAGGCTGCCCGGTGAACCGCCCCCTGCGGTCTCCGCGGTCTGCAGCGTCGGCGGCAGATGGTACGGGTGAATCACGGCGCCTTCGGCCACGAGGACGGCGCGTTCGATGCAGCTCTCCAGCTCGCGCACGTTTCCGGGCCAGTGGTAGCTCATCAGCATGTCGATGACGCCGCTCGAGAGCCGGCGCACGTTCTTCTTGTTCGCCTTGGCATAGCGCTCGAGGAAGAAGTCGGCGAGCAGTACGACGTCCGACTTCCGCTTGCGCAGGGCCGGCACGTGAATCGGGAAGACATTCAGACGGTAGAAGAGGTCCTCGCGGAAAAGGCCCTGGGCGACGAGCTGCGGCAGGTCGCGATTCGTCGCGGCGATGAGGCGCACGTCGACCTTGAGCGTCTTGGTACCGCCGACGCGCTCGAACTCCCGTTCCTGCAGAACGCGCAGCAGCTTGATCTGGATCGTCGGCGGGATGTCGCCGACCTCGTCGAGAAAGAGCGTGCCGCCGTGCGCAAGCTCGAAGCGTCCCTTGCGATCTGACACAGCGCCGGTGAAGGCGCCCTTCTCGTGACCGAAGAGCTCGCTCTCGATGACGGACTCAGGCAACGCTGCGCAGTGAACCTTGACGAAGGGGCGGTCGGCGCGTTCGCTGGCGTAGTGCACGGCCTGGGCAACGAGCTCCTTGCCCGTACCGGTCTCTCCGAGGATCAGAATGCTGGTATTGGACCGTGAGACCGTCGCGATCTGATCGTAGACCTCCTGCATCTCGTGCGAGTTGCCAACGATGTTGGAAGGCCGGTAGCGGTCGCGCAGCTCCGCGCGCAGACGCTCGTTGTCTTCTTCGAGCTGGGCCCGCTCTTCCTCGGCGGCTCGGCGCAGGCGCACGGCCTGCGCGATCATCGATCCGGCGATCGAGAGCAGTCGCACGTCCTCACCGAGGTCGTGATCGACGTCGAAGTCGCGGTTCGCGCTGAGAGCTCCGTAAACCTCTTCACCCAGCCGGATCGGAACGCAGAGAAACGACTGTTCCACGCTGCTGGGGCGCTGGGTGCGATGAAGGAAGAGAGACGATTCGCCGATCTTGTCGATCACCATCGGCTCGCCCGTCTCGACGACCTTGCCGGTCACTCCCTCGCCGAGTCGGTAGCGGACGCGACTCACCTGCTGTTCAGGAATACCGTGAGCGACATCGATGCTGATGTCCCCGGTGGCCCGATTGAAGAGCGTCAGCATGCCGTTGTTCAGACCGATCGAATCGGCCAGCGCCTCGAGAACCTGGCTCACGAACTCCTCGAGGTCCTGGGTTCGATCCAGCAGGTCGGAGATCTTGTGAAGGATCTCCAGATCGCGAGAGGCGCGTGGAGACGACGGAAGAGGAGGCGAATCGTTCATCAGTGGTGCAAAAGCGGAAGGGTCGGAGTTGAGGCTCAAGAGAGGGCCCCCTGGGGGAGAAGGACGATTTTGGACGACACACCCCCTTAGAAGCAATCGCAATGCCGGCCCAGCAGCTCTGCCCGCGACGTCCCAAAACACGAGGAAACAAGGCCGCTCGCGAGATTTCGGCAAAACTGCAAGCGGCAGCGGCGAAACGACAAAAACGTATCCCGGGCCGACAGAAGGCCTTGACCGAGGGTTATCTGTACGAAAGCGAACGGCTTGCGCCTCGCCACGTTTTTGTCAGGGAGACACGAGGAACCTACAAATTTGTCCCTCCTGGCCCAAACCGCGGCCCGAGCCGCCACACTCCTTAGGCGCGAAGGACCTTCTCGTGCTCTGGAGGAAAAATGGCTCGCGTGTCGACGATCAGCGGAGCCGCATCGAGAACCAGCTCGTAGTCGACCTCGTCGTGGTCCGTCACGAGACAGACCGCGTCGATCTGCGAAAGCAGCTCCGGAGTGAGCGCCACGGACGACATCTTGGGCATGTCCGGCCAGGACCGCATCGGCGGCGTCTCGCCGATGAGCGGGTCGTGGTACGAAAGGTCGGCTCCCAGCTCGTGCAGAAGCTCGAGGATCTCGAACGCGGGGCTCTCCCGCGGATCAGCGACGTTCTTCTTGTACGCCAGACCGAGCAGCAGAATGCGACTGCCGTGCACGGCCTTGCCGCGCTCGTTCAGAGCGCCCTGGAGCTTGCCGACGACGTACTTCGGCATCTCCACGTTGATCGTTCCCGCGAGCTCGATGAAGCGGGCCTGCTGGTCGTACTCGCGCGCCTTCCAGGAGAGGTAGAACGGATCGACGGGGATGCAGTGACCGCCCCAGCCGGGGCCCGGGTCGAAGCGCATGAAGCCGAAGGGCTTCGTCGCCGCGGCGTCGATCACCTCCCGAACGTCGATCTCCATCGAGTCATAGAGCACCTTGAGCTCGTTGACCAACGCAATGTTCACGGCGCGAAAGATGTTCTCGGTGAGCTTGGCCGCCTCGGCGACGCGCGCCGAAGAGACGCGAACGGTCTCAGCGACGACGAGCTTGTAGAGCTCTTCCGCCACCGTTCCGGCCGCGACATCGACGCCTCCGACGACCTTGGGAATCGTCGTCGTGCCGTACTTCTGGTTGCCGGGGTCTTCGCGCTCCGGCGAGAAAGCCAGAAGATACTCCTCACCGCAGACGAGTCCAGCCTCGTCGAGGACCTCGCGCAGTTCACGGTCCGTCGTCCCGGGATAGGTCGTCGATTCGAGCACGACGAGCTGTCCTCGTTTCAAGCTTCGCGCAATCTCACGACCGGTGTTCAGGACGAAGGAGAGATCGGGCTCGCGGTGACGCGTCAGCGGCGTCGGTACGCAGATCAACAGCGCGTCCATCTCGCCGAGCCGGTCGAAGTCGACCGTCGACTCGAGATGCCCGGATGCGACGACGGCCGCGAGCGCGTCACTGTCGACTCCGTCGATGTAGCTCTTGCCGCCGTGGATCGCCTCGATCTTCGCGGGATCGATGTCGAAGCCAAGCGTGACGACGCCCCGTTCGGCAAAGGCCAGGGAGAGCGGCAGCCCGACGTAGCCGAGGCCGATGACGCCGACCCTGACCGACGTGTCTTCAATCTTGGCCAGGAGGTCGCGCGCGATCTGGTTCATGGTCGAGCTCCGGTCAGATGCCGTAGTACTCGCGGTACCACTCGACGAACTTGGGCACTCCGACATCAATCTTCACCTTCGGCTCGTAGCCGATCATCTCGCGAGCGAGATCGACGTCGGCGCGCGTCTGGATGACGTCGCCCGGCTGCATCGGCAGGAACTCCTTCTCACCCTCGACGCCGCAGGATTTCTCGATCTGACCGATGAAATCCATCAGTTCTTCGGTCTTGTCGGCACCGAGGTTGAGGACCGCCTTCGAGGGATTCGTATCGAGGCAACCGACGATCCCGTCGACGATGTCGTCGACGTACGTGAAGTCCCGACGCATCTTGCCGAATCCGAAGACCTTCATCGGATTGCCCCGCAGGATCGCATCCGTGAACAGGAAGAGAGCCATGTCCGGACGACCCCACGGTCCATAGACCGTGAAGAAGCGCAGCCCCGTCACGTGCAGGCCGAAGAGGCGGTTGTAGACCTCCGCCTGCAGCTCGTTGGCCTTCTTCGTCATCCCGTAGAGAGACACCTGGGCATCGGTGTCCGAAGCCTCGGAGAGCACCTCGTCCTTGTTGTCGCCGTAGACCGACGAGCTCGACGCATAGATCAATCCTCCGACCTCACGGTTCTTGGTGAAGTCGAGGATGTTCTGGAAGCCGAGGATGTTGTCCTTGATGAACTCGTCCGGATGCTCGATCGAGTGCCTGACACCGGCCTGCGCCGCGAGATGGCAGACGCGGGTGTCCTCACCGGAGCCGACCTTGTCGTAGGCCTCTCCGAGGGCGTCCAGGTCGTTGAGGTCGCCACGCACGAGGTGGAAGCCGTCGCGCTCGATCAGCATTTCGTTGCGCCGGCGCTTGAGCTCGGGATCGTAGTACTCGTTGAAGTTGTCGAAACCGATGACCGTATCGCCACGATCCAACAGATGGTTGGCGACATGGAAGCCGATGAATCCAGCCGATCCGGTGAGTAGTACTTTCATCTCCAATCACTCCCTCTGGGCAAATCGCGGGCGCACAGCTGCGCCTCAGCTTCAACTCGACGCTTGTCTGAAGTTCTCGGCAAGAAGATGGACGGGCTCGAACAGAAGGTCGGCCACGGCAAGCTCCGCAAGAATATCTTCACGGAAGCTCGGTTCGGTCTCGAGCACCGCGTCGCGGAGCCTCGAGTAGCGGTTGCGGTACTCCGAGAGTACGCCGCGCAGCACCGGAGGCGTCGCGCGCTCGCGGAAAATCACGTGCAGAAGGGTCAGGCCCTGAGTGCGACCCCGATCGATCTCCGGCACGATCAGGAACGTGCGGCCGTCGCTACGCCCCCGGGCCGCCAAAAGACGCCGGTCGACGGCGACTTCGTGCTTGGTGCCCTTGAGCGTCGGTGCCGACTGCGTACGCGAGCGAAAGTCGCGAGCAATTCCGCCGGCGTCGAGAACGTGAATCTCGCAGTGCTCCGAAGCGGGATCGCCGTCGAGGCGATAGCGGGTGAAACCCGTGACACGCTCGATCACCGGATCGAGCGCTGCGAGCGCGCGCAGGTCGGCGTACGAGATGCGGTCCCGGTCGGCACCGGAGTCGAGCAGTTCCGTGATCAGCGGCACCAGCAGGAACGCCTCGTCCGTGCGCGAGATGCCGACGGTGACGGTCTTCGCCTGATGCTTGATCGCGTCGATCGGGCGCGTCAGCTCGTCGATCGCCTGGGTCAGCGCCTCGTTCAGGTCCGCCAGAACCGCGCCCGGCGTCGCGCTGCGACCGCGCTGTGCCTGGTAGGACTCGAGGGGGATCGTGCCTTCGACGACGTGCAGCAGGCTCGCCAGGTCGACGGCGGTCGCCGCCTCGAGATGCCCGTTGTAAGCACCGCCGACGAGGTCGGCGAAGAAGAGCTTGATCGGCTCGGAGCTGGCCAAGCGCAGACGCTGCACGAGATCGGGGTCACCCGCCGCCGGCGGCAGACCTGCGCCGACCTCGGAGACCAGGCGCTCGATCTCGGAGCGAATCTTGCGCAGTGGTCGCGCTTGACGATCGATGGCGCGCGCCGCGTGATAACCGAAGAGGTGACCGACCACGGCACTGAGAACGAAGGCGAGCGAAGAGTGGCAGCGCGGCACCGCAAGGAGCTCGACGGCACTCGAAAAGCGCTGATCGCCCTGGCTGGCGATGACGATCGGCGTCGCCTTGTGCGCCCTGTAGATCGCCACCTCCTTGGCGACGTCGTCCGCCGTCGAGCCCATCAGACCCGTTGCGCAGACCAGAATCAGCGGCTCGGACGAGAGATCGATGTGCTTCTTGTCCTCGGTCGCGTCGCAGGCGATCGACTTGTAGCAGAGCTCGGAAAGCTTGATGCGGATCTCTTCCGCCGCGGTGAGGTTGCTACCGTTGCCGACGAGGGCCCAGTAGCGATGGCGAGGGGCATGACGGAACGCTGCCTCTTCGATCGTTCGAGCGGTTCCCAGCGTCTCCTCCATCAGCTGCGGCATCGCCTGAAGCCCGGAGAGAATCTCCGTCTGAGACTCCTCGAGCCCCTGCTCAGGAGCTGCAAGATCAGCCAGCGCGAAAGCGAGCAGGAAGCCAGCGGCGATCTGCGAGTAGAAGGCTTTGGTCGAGGCCACGCTCATTTCGACATCGCGGCCGTCCGAGGTGTAGAGCACGCCGTCGGCCTTGTCGGTCAGGTCGCTGTGCCTTCGGTTGACGATCGCCACGACGCGAGCACCG
>JBCCLJ010000234.1:0-10165 GCA_039026915.1 Acidobacteriota bacterium | reverse complement strand
GGACGAAGTCCGGTCCGACGATCGCAACCGGCAAAGTAGAGCCACTTCTCAGCACACAGCGCCGCCTGAGGCACACGCCTCATGCCCCACGACAGCCGCCCTTCGGGGCGGCTGTTTTGGTTGTGAAGCTCTCGGCGGCGATCACCCAGGAGCTGGGGGCGAGGTCTGGTTGGGCCCCTCGAGCCGCGTCGCCTCCTGGCGCAGCGCATGGTCCGCGAGAACCAGTGCGACCATCGCCTCACCCATCGGCACGAAGCGAGGCAGCAGACAAGGATCGTGGCGACCCTTCGTGGCGAGCGTCGTCTCGCGGCCCTGCCGGTCGACCGTCGGCAGGTCCTGCGCGATGCTGCTCGTCGGCTTGATGGCGCAGCGCAGCACGATCGGCAGGCCCGAGGAGATGCCGCCCAACATGCCGCCGTGGCGATTCGTGTGGGTGGTGATGCGACCGTCTTTCGTCGTGAACGAGTCGTTGTTCTCGGAGCCGCGGGCCGTAGCTACCGCGAACCCGGCGCCGTACTCGACACCCGTGACGGCAGGAAGAGTAAACAGCGCCTTGCCGAGATCCGCCTTGAGCTTGTCGAAGACCGGTTCGCCCCAGCCGGCAGGAACGCCTCGAGCGACGACGCCGGCGATGCCGCCGATCGAGTCTCGTTCACTGCGCACTGTCTCGATCAACTCTGCCATCGCCGCGGCGCGCTCAGCGTCGGGGCAGCGCACCGGGTTCGCCTCGACTTCGTCCAGGCTCACAGTCTCGGGGTCGACGTCGGCCACGAGGTCACCGACCTGATCGACCCAGCCGAGCACCTCGACGCCGTAGCGCTCCGCCAAGAACTTCTTGGCCACCGCGCCGGCGGCCACGCGCACCGACGTTTCGCGCGCGCTCGAGCGCCCGCCGCCGCGATAGTCGCGAAAGCCGTACTTGGCGTCGAAGGTGTAGTCGGCGTGCCCGGGACGATACTTCTCCGCAATCTCCGAGTAGTCGCGCGAGCGCGCGTCCTCCGACGCAATCAGAATGGCGATCGATGTCCCGGTCGTCCGCCCCTCGAAGACTCCGGAGAGGATCTGCGGTCGGTCGCTCTCCCTGCGCTGCGTCGTCAGGCGCGACTGGCCGGGACGACGGCGCTCGAGGTCCGGCAGGAGGTCTTCCTCGCTGAGCTCGAGACCCGGCGGTACGCCGTCGAGGATGACGACGTTCGCGGGCCCGTGGCTCTCGCCGGCCGTCGTCACGCGAAAGTGCTGACCGAAGCTGTTTCCTGCCATCGAAGTTCTCCTCGAGCCACCCGACCGGGGCGCGCCGCGCAGCGTATCGCGCGTCAGCGCTCGGTGTCGTCGTTGAGATTCGTCTTGAGGATCGCCGAGTGCCGGCCGGGATCTCGTTCCAGCTGATAGACGTCGCCCTGCACCGGAGCGCAGCCGCTCGGCGCTTCGAAGTCACCGACAAGCTGATGCAGCTCGCCGCCCGCCAAGTGACGGCGCGCCTCGAGAGCGGACTCGACGTCGCGCCACCCCAGAATCACGGCGCGAACGCCCGGGCGCTGCAGCGTCCAAGCCGCAGCCGCAAGAGCGAGCGGCGCTGTGCCCGCTCGTTCCTTCAGGGCCCGCAGCAGCTCCTGCAGGGAGGCCCAGCCGCCCATCTCCTCGATCATCAGTCGATACTTCGTCAGCGAACGATTGCCGGGCTCCGACCCCGGATCGGCGGCTCCCAGCCAACGCTCCCCGAGGAAACCCCCGGCCGCCGTGCCGTAGCACAGCAGATCGACCCCTCGGTCTCGACAGAGTTCGAACATCTCTCCCGCCGGCCGGCCGTCGAGCAGCGAGTACTGAATCTGATGCGAGCCGATCGGAACGCCAGCGTCGAGCATCCGACGCAGCATCGCGGTCGTGAAGTTCGTCGCTCCGAGCCGTTCGATCCAGCCTTCCTCGACCAGCTCCGCAAGCCAATGCGCAACGTCGACATACCGATCGACGGCTGCGTTCCACCAGTGGTACTGCACCAGAGGCAGAGGGTGAACGCCCAGCCGCTCGACAGATCGTTCGATCCCCGCCTTCACGTCGGCCCGACTCAGCGACTCCAAGCGGTCGAGGTCCGGCACGAACTTGGTGTGTACGCGCAGAGCGGTGAGGCGTGCGTCGCCTTCGAGTCGCTGGCGTACCTGGCCGAGTAACTCCTCGACTCCGGTGTAGATGTCGGCGCAGTCGAAGGTGACGACGCCCTCGCTCTCCACGACGAGCCGGGCCAGCGAATCGACGATGTCGGTCGGCGGCCAGGGCTGACTGCGATGCTCGCGTGCCAGCTGCCAGCACCCGTGAATGAGCCCGGACGGGGCGCAGGAGGAACTCACGGCGCCTCCGGACGCGGCGTCGCGGTGACGTCTGAGCGCTTGAAGCTGCGACGGCCGAGGCGCCGGATCCTGAAGCGCGCACCGCAGAGAGGATCCGGGCAGGCGATCTCCTCGTCGGACGTCATCCAGTCGTTCGGATGAGTGACTCGCTGCTTCGCGGGGAGCAACGGAAGGAGGGCCGCCAGCGCGTAGAGCGAGAACGGGCGATCGGCTGGAAACCACAGGTTCTCTCCGTGCACTTCGAAAGCATCGCCCTCGCGATGGTCGCAGACCATCGGCCGGTCGGTCGCGACGACTTCGACCCGAAGGTCGAAGAGCTCGAAGCGTTCGGAGTCGTCTTCTTGCGCCATACGGCAAGAGTACGACGGCGCCCCTCGCCGGACCAGCACAGGCCATATTGACGTGCCCCGGAACGGGCCGCCTGCAACAAATTGCCGACGCAACTCCGCAATTTCGGCGTTTGTAGGACCCTTCCGAGGGTGTACACGCACACTTCCTACGCGTCTCGAAACCCCTCGATTTCGCAGCAGAAAGGGCTCAAGCACGGGTTCCTGGAGCGGCTCGATACCGCGTCCTGGCCCCATCCCTGCATAAAATGACGTCGTGATGAGCGAAGAGACGACACAGCTCGACGTCAGCGAGGCCAGCGAGACCGCCGGCATCGACCGCGCGACGATCCGCGAGGTCAGCACCTGGATGGCCAGTCTGGCCAAGCAGACGCATCTGTCGGGTCTCGTCGATCAGCTCCTTCCCGGCCTGCGCGACGCCTTCCGCTGCTCGACGGTCAGCCTCTCGGTTTCCGACCCCGGCCTTCGTCGCTTTCGCGTTGCGGCGTACTGCTACCGCCGCAAGGACGGCCGGCGCAGCGATGCTCTGCACGTAGGGCCCGAGAAGCAGGACCGCTTCTGGCAGTACGCCGAGCGCGAGCTGCGCGCCGCTCGTACCTCTGGACTTCCTCTCTCGCTTCTCGAAGACGGCAGCCTGGCGCTCGCCGTTCCGCTGCAGAGAGGGCAGGCCGCGGTGCTGTTCGGACCGCGGATCGACGGCGCTGGCCACAGCGTCGTGACGCAGGAGCTGATGGAGCTCCTCGGCAGCCACATCGGAGCACTCATCGACCGCCTCGCGACCGAGACGATCGCTCGCACCGACGCCGCTTCGGGCACGCTTCTCCGCTCTGCCGTCGTCGAAGACCTCTCGACCGCACTTCAGCAAGCCGGCACCGGACACCACCCTGTGACTCTGGGTATCATCGAGATCGATAACGTCGAAGAGATCAGCGAACGCTACGGCACCGAAGCCGTCGACCGACTCACCCACGCGGTCGCCGCAGCGATTCGAGAAGACCTCGAAGACGAAGACTCTCTCGGCCGCCATCAAGGTCGCGAGCTGATGATCGTTCTGCCGCATGCCTCTCTCGTTCAAGCCAGCCAGCGCATGGAAGCGATCAAGCGCCGCGTGCAGCGACTGCGCGTCGAGCTCGCGCCGGGCCAAGTCTGCGAGACGTCCGTCTCCGCTGGACTGCTGGCTCTCGAGTACGGAACGTCGGCGTCGGCTTCCAAGGTCGACGACCTCTTGGCCGTGGCCGACTACGCGCTCCTGCAGGCGCGAAGCCGCGGCGGCAACCACGTGCAGAAGATGTCCTGGCGCCAGGTCGATTCGCTCGCGCCCCAGGGCTGACGCTCCAGAAGTCTCTCCAGCTTTGCCGGAGACTGCACCTTGACGCGCCTGCTCCTCGTGGGCGGCGGACATACGCACGTCCAGGTGCTGCGGCATATCGCCATGCAGTGGCGGGCCCGCCAGCGCTTCGAGGACGTCGAGGTCACCGTCGTGCTCGATCAGCCGGTCGCCGTCTACTCCGGCATGGTGCCCGGCTTCGTCGCCAAGCAGTACGAGCGGCACGAGCTCGAGATCGACGTGCTGCCCCTGGCGCGCCGCGCGGGAGCCAGAGTCGTGCTGGCGGCGATGACGAGCATCGATCCGACGGCCCGCGAGATCCATCTCGAGGGTCGCCCGCCGCTTCGCTACGACGTCGCTTCGATCGACATCGGATCGACGGTCGCCGGGCTCGACCTGCCCGGCGTTCGCGAGCACGCTTTGGCGACGCGCCCGATCGGTGACTTTGCGCGGCGGGCCCAGCTGCTCGAGCAGGGAGCCTCGAGACGCCGCGTGGCCGTCGTCGGTGGCGGGGCTGGCGGCGTCGAGCTCGCCTTCTGTGTGCAGCAGCCCCTGCCCGACGCTGAAGTCCATCTGGTTCACGGCGGCGCTCACGTTCTCGACGGCTACGCCCCCTCTGTCGTCCGGCGGGTCGAAGCTGCGGCCCGAGCGCGCGGCATTGCTCTCGACACCGGCTGTCGAGCCACCGAGGTCGGCCCCGACTGGCTCGACCTGAACGACGGACGCCGGCTGGAGGATTGCCACGTTCTCTGGGTGTCCGGCGCGGTCGCTCATGCGGGCGTCGATCTCAGTGCTCTCGCGACCGAAGCGCGGGGCTTCATTCGCACGCGTGCCGACCTGCGAGCGAAGCAGCACGACGACCTCTTCGCCGTCGGCGACTGTGCCTGTCAGGACGATTTCCCCGAGACGCCCAAGGCGGGCGTCTACGCCGTGCGGCAAGGGCCCTACCTGATCCGAAACCTCGAGGCGCTGCTCGAAGGACGCTCGCTCGAGGACTACCGACCGCAGTCCGACTTCCTGGCGCTCCTGAACCTCGGCGACGGCACGGCGATCGGGGCCAAGTGGGGGCGTTCGTTCGAGGGCCCCTGGGTCATGCGGCTCAAAGACCGGATCGATCGCCGCTTCATGGAACGCTTCCAGGTCTTGGATCCGCAGGCTCAGCTGAGTGATGCGTTCGAGCCGATGGAAGGCATGGACGAGATGTTCTGCGGCGGTTGTGCCGCAAAGGTCGGCCAGTCGAGCCTCGAGCGGGCACTCTCCCGACTCCCGGCAGCTACGCGTTCGGACCGCGTCGTCCTCGGTGTCGAAGAAGCGGACGACGCCGCCGTCTGGCGGACGCGGAGCAACGACCAGATCGTCACCAGCGTCGACGCGTTCCGCGCCTTCAGCGGCGATGCCTTCCTCGTCGGACAGGTCGCCGCGGTCAACGCCACCAACGACGTGTGGGCCAAGGGCGTCGCACCGCACTCGGCTCTGGCCCTGGTCACGGTGCCCGAGGAAGCGCCGGGCGAGGCTCAGGAAGAGGTGCTCTTCCAGTGCCTTGCCGGCGTTCGCGATCGTCTCGATCTCCACGGCATCGACCTGCTGGGCGGTCACAGCACCCTCGGGCCCGAGCTGACCGTCGGTCTCGCCGTGACCGGCGAGGCCACGGCTGAGCTCCTCTCGATCGATCGGCTGACGCCCGGCGACGCCGTGGTCGTCACCCATTCGCTCGGCACCGGCGTACTGCTGCGAGCCGATGCGCAGGGCCTCCTGCCCGGCCCCTGGCTCGAGACCGTGCACCGCTCGATGCTCCGCAGCGTCGCCGACGCCGTCGAGATCGCGGGGCGCCACGGCGTGCTCAGCGCGACCGACGTCACCGGCTTCGGTCTGGCGGGGCACCTGGGCGAAATGGCTCACCGCAGCGGGGTTCGCATCGTCCTCCAAGCGGCTTCGGTTCCAGCCCTGCCGGGCGCGCTCGAGCTGCTCGAACGAGGCATGCGGTCAACGGCGCACCCGGCGAATCGCGAAAGCGCCAAGGCGTTCCGCATCGAGACGCCCAGTGACCTGCGCGACGCAGCCCGGATCGAGCTGACCTTCGATCCGCAGACCTGCGGCGGACTTGCGCTCGCCGTCCCCGAGAGCCGGGCCGAGGCCCTCGCATCGGAGCTGCGAATCGGCGGCTTTCCCGACGCCGCGATCGTCGCGAAGGTCTGCAGCCGAAGCGAATCGGAGCCGTCGCTCGAGATCGTCGTCCAGGAAGGCCGCACGTGACGAGCTCTCCCAGCTCCACCGACGTCGAGTGTCTCGTCGAGCGTCACGCACTGGGTCGAGCGCTGAGCGTCGAGATCTTCGACGTCGGCCACATCAACAGTTCATTCCGCGTCGAGCTCGAGGCAGCAACAGGAAGGCGGACGATCTTCGTACAGAGGATCAACTCCTACGTCTTCCCGCGGCCGGACTGGGTGATGACCAACGTCACTGCGGTCGTCGATCACCTCCGCGGACGCCCGCTCGGTGCACTCGAGCTTCTGCGCGATGCGTGCGGCAGCGCCGCACTGCTCGACGAACAGGGCGAGACGTGGCGGGCCTTCAGCTACGTCGAGCACGCTCGCCTCGGACGCGTTCCCGAGCGCCTCGAGCACATTCGCGAGGCGAGCTTCGCCTTCGGCGCCTTCCACCAAGGCGTCGCCGACCTCGACACCGACGGTCTCGAAGAGACGATCGCCCACTTCCACGACACTCCACATCGCTTCGAAACTCTCGACCGCGCCGTCGAGCGGAACCTGGCGAACCGTCTCGAAGGCTGCCGCCGGGAGCTCGACCAAGCGCTGGCCGCGAGACCGATGGCCGCCGCCATCACCGAGACCCTCGGCAGTCCCGAAATGCCGAGACGCTGCGTTCACAACGACGCCAAGTTCAGCAACGTGCTCCTCTCCCCCGACCAGCATCGCGCGCTCTGCGTCGTCGACCTCGACACGGTCATGCCCGGCAGCGTGCTCTTCGACCTCGGGCACATGGTCCGCTCGATGAGCCACACCTTCGACGAGGACGTCACTGACCGGGAACTTCGCGTCGATCCGCAGCGCTTCGCTGCGATCCTCGAGGGCTACTTCGAGGCCGCGCCGGAGCTCCTGACGCCGGTCGAGCAGAGCAAGATCGTCGTCGGCACGCAGGTGATGGTGCTCCAAGAGGCCATCCGCTTTCTCGCCGACCACCTCGACGGCGATCTCTACTTCAAGGCGCGCCGCGAAAACCAGAACCTCGATCGCTGCCGCATGCACCTGGCGCTACTGCGAGCGCTGACGGAGCAGCGTGAGCAGCTGGAGGAGATCGTGTCGGCCGCGAGCGGAGCCGGCTGAAGGCCGGCGGCCGTGCACGCTTCGCGCCTTCCTCAGCTTCGCCCTCGCTCGTTCGGAGGCCTCGCCTCCCGTCATCCCAGGAGCGACGCTCTCCAACGACCTTTGGCGGCACGCCCACTTCGGAGGCCAACCAGGAGGCGGCGCTCTCGATGCACGACGCTCGAGCAGCTCGCCTCTACCCCGTCGGACAAGGCCGAAAGCCGGCGACGAGCGCTTCGATCTCCGCTGGATCACCCGCGGTCCCGGTGAGCTCCAGCTCCTCGCCTTCTGCCGGAGCCTCCGGCCCCGGAGCCATCCAGATGCCCATGCGCAGGCGCTTCTGACCGGGGCACTGGAACAGCATGAGGGTCGCCAGCCCGTCGCGCGCCGAACCGCCGCCCATTCCGAAGGTGCCTTCGTTCACGACCCAGAGCACCGTCGTATCGTCGCGCTCGATGACGCCTCGATCGAGGAGCTTGCGCACGTTGACGCTGATGTTCTGCCTCCGCAGCACGGTCGGGTCGTTGGTCTTGCCCTCGAAGAAGTCGTAGAGCTCTTCTTCCTGCGTCGCTCGACCGAGCATCTTGAAGTAAATGAAGGCCTCGTCCCCCAAGCCTTCCGCCATCTCGCCGCTCTCGTCGGGAGGCGTCGTCGTCATCATCGCCATGTCGAAGACGAACGGCAGCGAGAAGCCGACCATCGGGTAGAAGCCGTCGGGCATGGCGTCCGCTCCGAGCACCTCGAGAACGCGCTCTTCCCGCGACACCGGATCTTTGAGATCCGCCTCGAACTCTCGCACTTTGCGGGCTCCGAAGACGAAGACCACGACGAAGAAGACCGCAGCCGCGAAAGCCGCAAAGATGCAGCCGAACGCTGCCCAGACCCAACCCGGTGTTCTCTGCTTCTCGCTCATCGGTTCTCCCGTCGGCTCAGCCTACCCTCCTTGGAGCTACTGAGTTCGGTTCGTTCTTCTCGGGCGCGCCCTGTTCCCTGGGCTGGCTCTCCTACGGCCGGGCCCGCGCAGGCATTCCCGGCGGTGCCGCGCAACCGGGAGTCTGGTTCCGGAGAAGCCACGAACACCGCGTCACGCGGCTGCTACTCTCTCGTCATGGTCATTGCCACCCGCATTCGCGAGAAGCTCGAAACGGCTCTCGAGCCGACGACGCTGCAGGTCCTCAACGAGAGCGGCAACCACAACGTGCCCGCCGGCTCTGAGAGCCACTTCCGCGTGGTCGTGGTCTCCGAGGCTTTCGCCGGCAAGGGTCGGCTGCAGAGGCACCGAGCCATCAACGGCGCCCTCAAAGAAGAGCTCGACGGCCCGGTGCACGCTCTGGCGATCGATGCCTGGACGCCCGATGAGTGGGCCGAGCGCGGCGAGCTCGCCGGGCAGTCGCCCGACTGCCTCGGCGGCGACGGTTCGCTGCCGGCGCGCTGAACAGGGAAGGCGAGCTCTTGGACCTCGAAGGCCTCAGGATCCAGACGATCGAGGCGCACACGGCCGGCGAGCCTCTACGCATCATCGTCTCGGGCTGGCCCGAGATTCTCGGCGCTTCGATCCTCGACAAGCGCCGCCACGCACGCCGCCACCACGACGCACTGCGCCGCCTGCTCATGCTCGAGCCGCGCGGCCACGCCGACATGTACGGCTGCATCCCGACCCCGCCGACGACCGAGGACGGCGATCTCGGCGTGCTCTTTCTGCACAATGCCGGCTTCAGCACGATGTGCGGCCACGGCATCATCGGACTGGTCACGGTCGGGCTCGAGCACGGGCTCTTCAAACCCGAGGACACCAACGACATCCGCATCGACACGCCGGCGGGGCGCGTCGTGGCGCGCGCCGAGCGTCAGGGCAACCGCATCGTCCGCGTCGCCTTCCGCAACGTGCCGTCGTTCCTCCTCGAGGAGACGTCCGTGAGCGTCCCGGGGATCGGCGACGTCGCCCTCCGTCTCGCCTTCGGAGGCGCCTTCTACGCCTACGTCGACGCGGAGCCGCTCGGCGTGCCGCTCGACGCGTCGGGCTACGCACAGCTCGTCGACCACGGCCGACGCATCAAGCGCACGGTCGAGGACGAGATCGAGATCGCGCACCCCGAGGGCGACGAGGATCTCGGCTTCCTCTACGGCGTCATCTTCGTCGGCTCCGGCCGCAGCGGCGGCCATCACCGCAACGTCTGCGTCTTCGCCGACGGCGAGGTCGACCGATCGCCGACGGGCACCGGCGTCAGCGGGCTCATCGCGATCCACCACGCGCAGGGGGCCGTGCGCCTCGGCGAGTCGCGGCGCATCGAGAGCATCCTCGGCACCTCGTTCGAGGTGTCGGCACTCGAGGAGACGACCGTCGGTAGCGTGCCTGCCGTCGTGCCGGAAGTCATCGGTTCTGCCAGCGTCACCGGTAGAGCCGAGTTCTGGCTCGATCCCAATGACGCGCTGCCCGAGGGATTTCTGCTGCGATGATCGCGTCGAGAGCATGAGTCGAGCCTGCCTGAGCGCCAGGGTCACCCCCTCGCTCCTCGTTCGCGATCTCGAAGAGTCGCTCGCCTTTTACGCGCTGCTCGGCTTTCACGTCACGGGACGACACCCGGAGGGCACGCAGGCGACCTGGTCCGAGGTGCAGCGCGATGGCGCCAAGCTCTGGCTCTATACCGAGCCGCCCCGCGGCACGCCTGCCGAACCAGCACTGAGCGGGACGCTCTACTTGCATCCCGACTCCGTCGAGCGCCTCGCCGAGGAGCTCGACGGCAAGGTCCCCTTTGCCTGGGGCCCCGAGGTCATGCCCTACGGTATGCGTGAGTTCGCCGTCCAGGACCCGAACGGGTACTACGTCGC
>JBCCLJ010000233.1:0-10312 GCA_039026915.1 Acidobacteriota bacterium | reverse complement strand
GATCCGCTGATGTCCACGTGGCGCCGAGGTCATCGCTCCGGTGAAGAACTCCTGCCGGAGTCGCGATGAGAGCGAACAGTCGCTCAGGTTGGGCCGCCGAGCGTTCGAGCAGGCCAGCCTGCGGTAGATCGGGAGCAAGCTTCTGCCAAGCGGCCGCCGGCGTTCTCGGACTCTGTGCAAGCGCTGCGGTAGCAGGAACACCCAACGCCGTGAGAAAAACGACGAGCGCCACGCCCACTCTCTCACTCCACTCGGGCCAACTAGAGTATGTCATTACGGCATACTCTAGTCCGGCACAACCGAAACTTCAACGACGGCGAGCCTGTTGTCTCGACTACCGAGCGAAAGACGACTTCTTCTGCTCGTACTGGGCGGGGATCTCGAAGACCTCGGTGGGCACCGGACCGCGCTCGACCTCCGCCGTTTCGCTCGTCGCGTCGACCTTCATGCCCATCACCTTGACGACGGTCGTCGTCGCGAGCGGCCCCGCCATCGGCCCCATCATCGCGGTGCTGACGCGGCGTGCGCTGCGGAAGGTCAGCGGCCTGGGAATGTCCGTCGCCGCCCACGCCTCGATCCGGTCCTTCTCACCCGCGGTGATGACCCACTCTTTGCAGGCATAGCCGATCTCACGCGTTTGCCGGTGCGGACGAACTTCACCGACGTCAACCACCATGCGTGAAAGCACGAGGTTGCCGTCCCGTCCTGATTCAGCTTGTCGCAACAGGCGGTGGTCTCTTCAGCCGTCGTCGTCCAGTACTTCTTCTTTTGTACTCGAGCACTGTCCAGCTGTCGGAGTCGTCGTCGATGAGAGTGTCGGACCGCGAGTCACTGCTGCGCGAGTTCTTGTCGTCGTGGTAGCTCGTGCCGGTCGCCGTCTTGCCTCCCTTGCCGGAGGAGACGTGCATCGCGAGCTCGAGACCGTCTTCGATCCAAGCGGGCTGAAGCGCAGCGAAGAAGAGGAGGAAAGCGGCGAATGGGTCAACGAAGGGGAGAGACAGGTAGGCTTGAGAGGGCTCCCCAGGAGAGACGGGGCGCGGTTTGCGACATGCCGAACCGCTAGCTCGCGACCGCCTGGGCCTCACGATTCCAGATCACGGCAACGAGCCAGAAGACGAAGAGCCGTGTCTCCAGCGTCCAGTCCGGCGGCAAGTTCAACTGCGTGCGCCGCGTCAACGCGCCTTCCGGAAGGATCTCGCCGACGGTGGTTTCACCCTGTCGCACTTCGAAGCGTCTCCCCATTGCAGAGACCTTACGAAGAGTGAATGTGGCACCCGCCACCTCCAGATCGAAGCGATTGCGAAAGACGCTGGGCTTCCTGGCCCGCGCCAGCACGGTGCCGTCCGAGCGCATCAGAAACTCGCCGCTGAAGGCCTCGCCCTTCTGCAGTTCGAAAACGCGACCGTCGACCTCGAACTGTGCCCGCTCGCGCCAGGCAGAAAGGTCGAGAAGAACCTCCCGGCCGTCGTCGTTGGTGACGATCCAGTCGTTCGAGAAGATGCCTTCGGGCCGCGCCTGCATTCGCTACTCCTTGTCTCTATCGCTCGAGACGCCCTACGGTGACGAGTCACCGAGAGTTTCGCGCCTGCTTGGCGGCGAGCATCGGCCTTTTTCGTAGTCTCTGGTGATGCGCATTCTGATTCAGGGAGGCGGAATTGGCGGCCTCACGTTGGCCAACCTCCTCGAGAGACGACGACCGCAGACGAAAGTCACCATCGTCGAGCAGACGCCGTCGTGGGCACCCCTCGGAGCGGGCATCACGCTCACGGGGAATGCACTCCGAGTACTTGACGCAGCGGAACTGACCGAGCCGCTGCTCCAGCGCGGACTTCCCTTGGAGTCCACCCGACTCGCTGACGGCCGAGGCCGCGTGCTCCTCGAAGCGCGACCGGCGGACGGCCGCACGGGACGCGACGACTGGACGCGCATCGTGCTCTCCATTCATCGAGCTGCCCTGCACGAGACGCTCGTCGAGGGTCTCGAGCGCACGACGCTCCTTCTCGGCAAGAGCCTCGATCCGGAGTCGTTCACCGAAGGGGAGGCTCTTCGACTGTCCGACGGGACGACGGTGGAAGCCGATCTCGTCGTCGGCGCCGACGGCGTCGACTCGCAGGTGCGGGAACGGGTGACGGACGCCGCCTCCTTTCGCTACGCCGGTTACACCTGCTGGCGTGGAGTCGTCGACGTACCGCTCCACAGCGCGACCGCGTGGGAGCTGTGGGGCGGCGCGCGGCGCTTCGGCTTGATTCCTCTGGTCGACGACCGGACCTACTTCTACGCCTGCATCAACGCTCCGGCAGGCGATCCGCGCTACCAAGACCTCGACAACGAGGCCTTCGCGGACCTCTTCGAAGGTCTCGGCGGCCCGGTCCCCGAGGTGCTCTCCGGCGTGCGCAGAGACTGCTTCCTGCACCACGGCGACCTCGGGGAGTTGCGTCTCGACCGCTGGCATCGCGACCGCTTCGTGCTCCTCGGTGATGCGGCGCATGCGATGACGCCGAACCTCGGACAGGGAGCGGCGATGGCGATCGAGGACGCAGCGGTCCTCAGCGAAGAGCTCTCGAAGACCAAGCCACGTGAGGCCATGGCCCGCTTCGAGGAGCGGCGCCGGCCTCGAGTCGAAGTGCTGCAGACCCAGGCCTTTCGCATGGGCAGCATGGCGCACTGGGAGTCGCGCTTCGCTGGCTGGCTGAGAAACCGTCTCGTCGCGCTGACGCCCCGGAGGGTCGCGAGCCGTCAGATGCAGAGCATGGTCGACGCGGCGATCTGATGCCGCGCCGACCGCGGCTCGACACCCGCCAACGCTCCGGGCGTGGGCAGACCGCGACTCGTCTGCGGGGGGCTCCTCCTAGGAAGAGTCCGAATCCTGCGTCTCCGGCGACTCGCCCTCTTCCAGAATCTGCCAGAGCTTCGAGCGCTTGTCGCCGTAGACCTGGTAGAGCCCCGGGTAGTAGCCGATCGTCGGCGGCGTGCGCCGGTGCACCTCCAGGATGTAGTCGAAGCCCTGGGCGCGCAGCGTCTCGACCACCGCCGGAAAGCGAAAGTCGCCGTACTGAGAGAAGCGGTACGGCCCGTACCAGTCTCCGTAGAGCGGAGCGATGGCGAAGTACTGCAGGTCGGCACCGAAGAGAGTGAAGATCTTCGGAGGAACCTCGCCCGAGGTGACGTTCGCCCAGTGTGCCTCGGCGTTGCGCAAGGCGTTGTAGCCCGGTCGCCGCTTGCGGAGAAACTGCTCTCGCTCGAGTCCCGACGTCGGCAGCGCACCGAGCCTCGCCACCTCACCGGCGGCGTAGTTCGCCCCGGGGAAGAGCAGCGCCGCACACAGCGTGATGCCCAGCACGTGGGAGAAGCGCTTCGGCAGCCGCTCACCGGCAGCGCTGAGCCCGAGAGCGTAGAGAGGGAGCGCCAGAGGAGCGATGGAGAAGAGGTAACGCGGCTCTCGGGCGGTGGCGAACCAGATGGCAAAGAAGGCCAGGCAGACCAGGGCCCAGCGTCCGGCGCGCGCTGCGCCCGGGCGTAGCAGAGCGACCAGACAGAACGGCAGCAGGAGCAGAAGGAAGAGAGACAGCGGCTCCGGCGCTCCGCCGTTCGGCACCAGCAGTTCGACGAGAGTCTCGGGCAGCTGATCGAGCTTCTTGAGAGCCGCGCGCGCCCGCACCGCAAAGACCGTCGGCACGTCGGCGCTTCGTACGGCTTCGGGCCCGCCCGTCGTGCGGGTGAACTGGCTCCACTCCGAAGCGCCGAAGGTGTGCGCCGCGAACGGAAAGACAGGGTTCGACGTCGACGCGGTGATCCAGCCGTACATCGGCAGCGCCATCGGCAGCGTACCGGCCAAGAGCAAGGCGGCCGCAGGGACGCGACGACGGAGATCCCTGCCGATGACGACGACGAGCGTCATCAGGACGAGGAGCAAGAGGCCGTGGTACTTGCTTGCGGCTGCACCCCCGAGAGCGAAGCCTGAGAGCATGACCCAGCGCGTTTCCTCCGTCGCTTCCCACCGGTCGATGCAGTACGCGGCGACGACGAAGCAGAGCGCCAATCCGGCATCGACCTGCGCCTGAGTGCCGGTCCACCAGGCGATCGGGCAGCCAAGCCAGAGGCAAGCCGCGAACGCGCCGGTACCGAGCCCCGCACCGCGACCGACCCAGAGGACGAGGAGCAGCGCCACCCAGGCCGTCTGTGCTGCCGAAAGCACGCTGGGCCCGCACTGACCGAGGGCCGCCTGCATCGGCGTCCACAAGGCTTCCTGGGCGATGGGAAAGTAGGGATAGCGGAGGTGAGGCAGGTCGGGCAGAGAGCCGGTCTCGAGCAGGGCGCGGGTGAACGGTAGGTGGTAGAGCGACTCGTCGAAGTCGAGACGCGGATAGAGAGCCAGCAGCAGCAGTCCGGCACTCGCCGCCAAGAAGGCCACTCCGCCGAGCATGGGGAGGGCGTGCTCGCGCCAGGCATCGCGTCGCAGCGCGGGGCGGAGCGCTCCCGCGAGGTCGACTGCATCCTGCCGGATCGCCCTGTGAGCCACCACGAGAAGCGCCGCACACAGCACCCCGAGGACGGCGAGCTTCAGCTGTCCCAACGCGGCCAGTAGAAAGCAGGCGAGCGACAGGACGAGCATGCCGAAGGGTGCAGAGAGAAGAAGGCGCTCCTCCAAGGAGACGTCATCGCCTCGTACCAGGATTCGTCCGAGGCCGTGGCAGACCGCCAGAAAGCCGCCTGCGACACCGCCGACGACAGCGACGAACGGCAGCGCGGCAGCAGCAAACCGCAGCGCGTCGAGCCAGGACTGCATCATCGCCTACCCGCCGGGAAGGGCCACCGCGGAGATCCAGCGTCACGCTCGCACGGAACCTGCGTCCCCAGCCGGAACGGCTCGAGACAAGTGCCGTTGCGGGCGGACGCGATCGAGTTCAAGCGTCTCGACCGGAAGTCATAGAGGGGGTTGGTGGAGGTGGCTGGATTCGAACCAACGTAGGGAATTCCCGACAGATTTACAGTCTGTTGCCTTTGACCGCTCGGCCACACCTCCAGCCTTTCCTCTGGGCTCGACAGCGGTCGGTGGAAACCTCGGCTACGGCCTTTTGGATCGCGAGGCGGTCGCTCGCGAAGCCGGAACGATAGCACGGGGGGACGCGACGCTCAACGACGAAGAGCTTCGGCTCAGAAGGTCCGCTCACCCGTCGATCTGCAACCTCTTCGAGGGCTCAACGTATTCTCTTTGCACATGTTCAAAAAGGAGCGGTTATGGCTCGACGCCGAAGAAGCACCGATGACGACGGCGCACTGAGCGCCTTGATGCTGCAGATCCTCCTGGTGCTCTCCGAGGGCGAACGGCACGGCTACGCCATGTTGCAGGAAATCGAGCAGCGCTCGCGCGCGCCGTTCCGCCTGGGGCCCGCGACGCTCTACCGCACCTTGAAGCGACTGCTCGACGCGAGGTTCATCGCCGAGGTCGAGAGCGGTGACGACCACGCGCAGCGGCGTCGCTATCGAATCACCGACGTCGGAAGGCGTCGAGCCAAGCTCGAGGCCACACGACTCGAGGGCCTGGTCGACTGGGCGCACGAGGTGCGCGTACTCGGCTCGGAGACGAAGGGATGAGCGCCGACGACTCCTGGCTGCTGGCGCTGTGGCGTCGAGTTCTCCACCTCTATCCGGAGCCGTTTCGTCGCGCCTTCGAACAGGAGATCCTCGAGGTGTTATTGCGGCAGAATCACGCCGCGCGTGAGCAGCTGAGCCGTCCGGCACGTGCTCTCTGGCGACTCCGGATGACCGCCGACCTGCTGGCGGGCGCCTTCGCCGAACGCCTGCGAGGCCGCTCGGTTCACCGCTCGGAGGGGCGCCTCGGCCTCGTCGCTCTGGTCGAAGACTTCGCCTTCGACGTGCGTCTCGCCACGCGACGCTTCGCCAAGAGCCCAGGTTTTACGGCGGTCGCCGTTCTGCTCCTTGCCCTCGGCCTGGGAGCGAACAGCACCATCTTTGCGCTGATGCAGGCCGTCGTTCTGCGTCCGCTTCCCTTCGCAGAGCCTCACCAACTCGTCAGCATCTGGGAGAGCAACCCCTCGCAGGGTTGGGATCAGTTCACCTTTTCTCACCCCAACTACCTCGATCACCGAGCGCGCCAGCGCACTTTCCTCGACCTCGCGGCCTTTACCGACCGCCAGTTGAATCTCGTGGGTCCCGAACGGCCCCAGCAGATTGCCGCCGGAAGCGTCACACCGTCTCTCTTTCCGGTGCTTGGTGTCGAAGCGATGCGCGGTCGGCTTTTCGCGGAGGAAGAGGGCATGCATGGCCAGAGCGAGCCGCTCGTTCTCCTCACGCGCTCCTTCTGGCAGGAACAGATGGGCGGTGCAGACGTCGTTGGACAGACGTTGGTTCTCGACGGATCAGCACACTCGGTGATCGGCGTCGTACCTGATCTCCCCCGCTGGATGGGCCACTGGGATCTCCTGCTGCCGCTGCGGCCCAATCCCGACCGCCACCGAGACGACCGTCGACTCACGGTCTTCGGGCGACTGCGTCCCGAGTTCGACAGGTCGGCCGCCGAGAGCGATCTGGACGCGATCGCCGCGACTCTTGCGGAGCGGTTCCCTGCATCGAACACGGGCTTCGACACGCGTGTGATCTCACTGCACGAAACGGTCGTCGGCGAAGAGCTGCAAACGTCGATGACGCTCCTCACAGGTGCGGTCACCCTCGTGCTCTTCATGGCGGTCGCCAACCTTGCCAACCTGCTGCTCGCGCGATCCTGCGCGCGGCGCAGTGAGCTCGCCGTCGCCGTTGCGCTGGGCTCGACCCGCAGCCGCATCTTGAGTCAGCTGATCACGGAGTCCCTGCTGCTCGCAGTGCTCGGTGGACTCGTCGGCCTCGGCATCTCTGCAGCTCTCGTGCGACTCTTCCTCGTCCTGGACCCGGGCACAGTGCCTCGACTGGGCGAGCTGCGACTCGACGCAACGACGGCGAGCTTCACCCTGTTGATGGCTGCTCTCACGGGACTCACCTCGGGCCTGCTGCCCGCCTGGCAGGCAACGCGCGGCTCCGTGCAGCAAGGCCTGCAGGGGCTCCGAGGGGCCGCCCGAGGCGGAACGAACGGCGCCTGGCGCAGTACGCTCGTCGGAGTCGAGGTGGCCGTCTCGGCGGTCCTGCTGCTGTCGGCAGGCCTCTTCCTGCGCAGTTTCGCGCTCGCCAGCAGCGTCGACACGGGGCTCTCGCTCGAGCGCGCCTGGAGTGCTCCATTGACGCTTCCACGCAACGCGCTCAGTGAGGCCGAAAACGGGCTTGCGGAGTCCGCTCAAGCGCGGCGCGCGCGCTTCTACCGTGAGCTTCTCGACGACATCCAGGCCACGCCAGGCATCGAGTCGGTGAGCCTGGTGAGCGGTCTGCCGTTCGGTGGCGGCGGCACGTCGATGTCGCTACGGGTCGACGGCGCGGACTACCGGCGGGGGTCCGCCCCTCAGGCCTACTGGCGCATCGCCTCGCCGCGTTACTTCGACACTCTGGAGATACCACTCCTGGAAGGTCGACGCTTCACCGCTCGTGATGACGAAGACCACAGAGGGGCGGTCATCATCAGTCGCAGCATGGCCGAGCGCCACTGGCCCGGCGAGAGCGCACTCGGAAAGCGCTTCTTCCCCTGGGAGAGAGACAACGATCCCGTCGAGGTTGTCGGCGTCGTCGCCGACGTGCGCGAGCGCTCGATCGAGCGCAGCGCCGAAGACATCGTCTACTTTCCGCTGGCCGAGTTTCCGTTCTGGTCGCCGATGCACCTCATCGCCCGGACCCCTCTCGAAGCATCGTCTGTCGCCGAGACTCTCCAGGACAGCACGACGCGGCTTGCGCCCGACCTCGCGCTCGGCGAAGTCGCCGCACTCGGCGAGCTGCGAGACCGCACTCTCGCCTCGCGCCGCTTCGGCACGACGCTTCTGCTCACCTTCGCTCTCGTCGCCCTCTCGCTGGCCGCGCTGGGCATCTACGGAGTCATCTCGCACAGCGTGGTGCAACGTCAGGGAGAGCTCGGGATCCGTCTGGCGATGGGAGCAACGCCGGGCGCCGTCACGAAGCTCGTCGTCACGCAGACGTTGCGGGTCGTCGGCCTCGGCGCCGCGATCGGGCTGGCCGGGGCGCTGGCCGCAGCCAACGCCTTCGAGGGGCTGCTCTATGGAGTCTCCGGCTCGGATCCGCTCACGTTGCTGGGGGCGCTCGCCTTTCTCACCCTCGTGGCCTTGGCTGCCTGCGCGCGACCCGCGCTGCGCGCCGGGCGTACCGACGCGGTCGAGTCACTGCGCAGCAGCTGAGTCTTCGAGGGCGCCCGCGACGCTGAGGGAGGTCGACTACCATCGGTGCGCGAGCTCGAAGCTCGCCGTGCCGCCATGATCTCGCTTCCGCAACCTCGATCGCCTCGCAGCCCGACTCCACGCCAGCGTCGTTGCGCCGTCACCAGGGAAGTCTCTTGACGGACTTCGAGTGGATGGCGGTCGGGCTCGACGAAGTCGCCTGGATCGCGCTCGCTTTCGTCCTCGGCCTGCTGGCGAGGGTCGGCGGCCTGCCTCCTCTGATCGGCTACCTCGCGGCCGGATTCCTCCTCGGCCCCCAGAGCGCCGGGCAGAACGAGCTGGTGGAAAAGCTCTCCGATCTCGGCATTACGCTGCTGCTCTTCACGGTAGGCCTCAAGATCCACCGCCGTACTCTCGTCCGACCACAGGTCTGGGCCATCTCCGGTCTGCACATGGTCGTCGTCCTGGTGAGCTTCACGGGGATCGCCCAGCTCGCCGCGCTCGCCGGCGCGTCGCTGTTCGCCGGCCTGGAACTGTCGACGTCGCTGGGGCTGGCTTTCGCGCTGAGTTTTTCGAGCACTGTCTTCGCTGTGAAGGTGCTCGAGGAACGGGGCGAAATGAACTCGCTTCAGGGCCAGATCGCGATCGGCATTCTGATCATGCAGGACCTCGCCGCGGTGCTCTTTCTCGCTGCTTCGACCGGCAAGCTGCCGTCCGTCTACGCGCTGCTCCTGATCCTGCTCGTGCCCGCGCGGCGCTTTCTCCACCGCTTGCTCGAGCGTGTCGGCCACGGTGAGCTGATGGTGCTCTACGGTTTTCTCCTGGCGCTCGGCGGAGCCGAGCTCTTCGAGCTCGTCGAGATGAAAGGGGACCTCGGTGCACTCGTCGTCGGAACGCTGGTGGCGAGCCACCCCAAGGCAGAGGAGCTGGCGAAAGTCATGCTCGGCTTCAAGGACCTCTTCCTCATCGGCTTCTTCCTGTCGATCGGCTTCGCCAGCAGTGTCACGGTCGAAACGCTGTTGCTCGGCCTGGGCCTGGCCCCTCTGGTTCTCCTCAAGGCCGCCCTCTTCTTCGAGCTCTTCACCCGCTTCCGGCTTCGAGCCCGTACGTCGCTCCTCGCCTCCGTCTACCTCTCGAGCTACAGCGAGTTCGGTCTGATCGTCGCGGCGATCGGCGTCGAGAGCGGCTGGCTCGATCCGGCATGGCTCGTCGCGCTGGCCATCGCCCTCTCGGTCTCCTTCGCCGTCGCCACGGCTCTCGACAAGTCGACCTACGGGCTCTACAGCAGGCGCCGCGACTTCTGGCGCCGCTGGCAGTCCTCGACGAGGCTCCCGGACGACCGCCTCCTGGACATCGGCGGCGCTCAGATCGCGATCGTCGGCATGGGGAGCGTCGGAACGGGGGCCTACGAAGAAGTCGTTGCACACACCGCACGGACCGTCGTCGGCATCGACATCGATCCGATCACCGTGCGCGATCACGCCCGTGTGGGACGCAACGTCATGCTCGGCGACCCTGGAGACGCTGACTTCTGGGACCGCGTGCAGGCGTCCGAGACTCTGGAGTTGGTTCTGCTGACGCTGCCCAAGCTCAGCACCAACCTTCGCGTGCTGAAGCGGCTCGAGGACATCGACTTCTCGGGACGGATCGCGGTGACGTCGCGCTTCGCCGATCAGGAACGCGGTTTGGAGCTCGCCGGCGCCCATCTCGTGTACGACATGCATCGCGACGCCGGCGCCGGCTTCGCCGCGCACGTCTTGACCGAGGTGGAAGGCTGAGCGAGACCTAGGGGCTTGATGAAAAACTCGCGTGGCGCTCAGCGCAGGGATCTGCGCTCTCTGTTCTTGTCGATGCCGAGTCCAACGAACGAAGTCCATCTGTTCGGTTCGAGGGTCTTCGTTCGTTCTTCGCGAATGGAGGCTTCTCAATCTCAACGATGGACTCCATTCGCTGGGGCGATGCGGTGCCATCGTCGACGAGGCTCGGCGAGGGCAGAGGGCGCAAACCCCTGCGCCCCTTGGGTTTGCGCGGCGCGGGCCGATCTT
>JBCCLJ010000232.1:0-10524 GCA_039026915.1 Acidobacteriota bacterium | reverse complement strand
TTCATGCCGCACGTCATCGAGCCGGCGAGCGGTCTGACGCGTGGCGTCTTGGTGCTGCTTTGCGAGGCCTACGACGTCGACGAGTCGCGGCCTTCCCCCGAAATCATGCGCTTCGATCCGCGCCTCGCACCGATCAAGGTCGGCGTCTTTCCCCTCGTCAACAAGGACGGCATGCCGGAGATCGCCGAGAAGCTCTACCTCGATCTGCGCACGCGCTGGGTCGCTCAGTTCGACGTCAAACAGGCGATCGGCAAGCGCTACGCCCGCATGGACGAGGCGGGCACGCCCTTCTGCCTCACGGTCGACGGGCAGACGAGCGAGGATCAGACGGTCACCGTGCGCGAGCGCGACACGGGCGAGCAGACGCGGATCGGTCTCGACTCTGTCGCTGGGTATCTGGCGGAGCGACTCGGCTGATTGGAGACAGACCCTGAGAACGACACCTCCGTTGTAGCGCTTCGGCTTCGTCGAATCGCCGCCGTCTCGCGTGGAGAGAGCTTCGGCCGCACTCTCTGCGCAACTACGGGATTCGTGACGAAACGTCTGTCTCGTCCTGGGGTGTCAGCTCGAGTGCGCCACCTTCCATCTGCCACAGACAAGCCCACTCCTCGCAGAGTCGATCGAGAAGCTCTCGGACGGGCAAAGAGTTCGCTGCCATCAGAATCCTCTTGGGGCGGATGAAGCTGTTGCAGAGGGGGGGCTCGGCTTCCACCATTCGCGCCACAGCCTGCAGTACCTCGCATGCGGGAGCGTCTTTCAGGTCGAGGTCGACCTTCTGCTCCAGCAGCTCGGGCGAAGGTTCTTTGGGCTCGATGATCAGGCGCTGACCGTCGACCCGCCATGTAGCGTTCCACTGGCTCGTCAGGTGGTTCAGGATGCTGCTCACGGGAAGGGAGTCGGCCACGATGGTCACGGGTCTGTCGCAGAGCTGCAGCGAGTGCTCCACTGCGAGCTTCGTGATGCGTTCGAAAGCGGAAAGGACTTCGCAGCCGTCGGCGTCCTTGAGGCTCATCGTCATTTCCTCGCCCAGGGCTGGGGGCAGTTCGGCGCGATGGGCTTCGGCCGGGGCGACGATCAGCTCTTCGCCGTCAATGAGCCATTCGCAGCGAGTGCTCTGGCAGACAACGTCCAACGCTGTGCCCAAGCGGACCGTTTCGATGTTCATCGTCAGCACGCCTGAGACCTCGCCCTCGATTCGCAGCCGGAAGTTGCCTGCTTCGGCGAAAGCGGCCAGCACGTCTTGTACGCCGGCCTGCTGCAGCTGAAAGTAGAGAGGAGTCGTCAGGCGTGCCCCGGGGAAGGTGTCCTCCGGCGGCGCCGCTTCGGGCGGTCTGAGGGTCAACGTCAGTTGCCGATCGAGCCTGCGACCACGAAGTCCCCAATCGCAACCTGCCGTATCGCACAGTGCGTCGAGGGCCGTCTGCCAGGGCACGCGCTCGACATGCAGCGTGACGGTCGTGGCGAGGAGTTCCTCAGGTGCGACAAGCTCAGCGTCGGCCATCGTCGCGAAGTTCTTCGCTAGCTTTCCGAACTCGAAGTTCGTGACGTCGAGAGTGATGGGCCGGCGCTGCTCGAAGCCGTGCAGGGGGACGGCTAACGCGAGCGCAAGACTGGTGTAGAGGACCGTCAAGGCGATTCTCGAGATCATTGGGCGTCTCCTTGGATCGACAGAACCTGGTCACCCTCGCTCAGGAGGACCAGACCGCCGTCGTTCGTCAAACGGAAGAGAGCGGGTTGATCGGGTGAGGCGGCAGCCGCATCCGGGAGGGCGTTGGGGGGCTCTGCGCGAGGCCAGAGCGCCAACACGGCCGTTAGGAGTGCGGCCGCGGCCACAGCTGAGGTCCAGCGACGTGGGCTTCGCGGTCGATGGGCCCCGGCGAGCACCCGCTCCAGGGAGCCGCCTGGAGGCTGGAGGGCCGACAGCTCCGCGATCTCCGTGCGGAGCTCGGCGTCCACTTCACGACTCGTGTTTGTTGAGGATTCTCGATCGTTCATTGGCTGCTCCTTTGGGGGGTGAAGGAGGTTGGAGTCGGCATCTCGCGGAGTTTCTGGCGCGCGCGATAGAGGCGGGTCTTCAGAGCTCCCGGGGTCGTGCCGAGGGTCAGGGCGGCCGTTTTCAGGTCGAGCCCGCCAGCGACGACGAGCAGAAGGGCCTCCCTGTCTCTTCGAGGCAGAGCCCGTATCCTCCGTGCGCGCTCGAGGGCCTCCTGCTCGCGCAGAAGCCATTCGTCGGGCCGCGGCTCAAGGTCTTTGACGTCGCGAATCCGATCGGCCAGCGGGCTGAGGCGACGTAGACGGCGCAGGCTACGCGCCATGCGGCGTCGCGCGATGCCGAAACAGAAGGCCTCTGGATTGATCGGTGGTCCGACTCCCCGCCAACGCCTCACCAGGGCCGCGAGGCTCTCCTGCGAGATGTCTTCTGCGAGGTGCCAGTCGCCGAGTGACTTGGCGAAGCAGTAGCGAAGAAGGCCGGGTGCGATCCGCTCCAAGGCCTGCGCGAGTTCTGCGTCGGGCGATGTGTCTTCAGGAGCCATCGGAGGGAACGTACCTCGACGACTCGTGAGGTCACAGAATCATCGTGCAATCCGAACACGAAGGACGGGCTCGCATCCTTGATGGCCTCCTGCTCGGATCGAGCAAGCGACGAAAATGTAGTGCCTGCGGCGTGGGACTTCCTCGAAGGGCGGACCCGAGACGCCGGATCGCTGACGGTCCGATGACTTTTCGCTCTCTCAGCCGATCAAGGTCAGGCTGCGAGCCGACAAATTCTTTTGAATCTATGGCCGTCTTTGCTGCAACTGCACAAAGCGACGTTTCCGTCGGTGCAGTGTGACGATCTCGTCGCGCCTGGACTCTCTTGGTGCCGTTCTGGCGCGCCGTTCTGGCGCGTAGCGGGTCGGTGAAGAGAGGACTTCAGGGACGAGGTATGGAGAGGGGAGGCTCCGATTTGGTGGGGCTTTCTGCGGTTGACCCCTGTGAAATAGGGGATCTGGCGGGGGTATGAGTCGGGAGAGAGTTTCGGTTGGAAGGGTTGAAATCTCGAGTGAGTGGCGGAACCTCCCCGTGAGTTTCCTCCAATGTCACTGACATGAGAGCAATGGTAATGCCAACTGGCCGGTCGGTCAATGGAAAATGCTGCGTCGCAACATGAAGATTCAGTCAAGCGCCCGATCGATGCCGCGGATCGCTGATCCGACTCAACGTGTAAATGCCAGTCACTTGCAACAAGAGGGAGGCGACGAAAACGGATGTCAGCCCCTGGAACTGCGCCAGCGCGCCGGCAGCCAGGAAACCGAAAGCTCCCAGAGCTTCGGCGAGCGAATTGCTCGTGGCGATACGCATGGGCCGGTCGCGCGCTTCGCCGAACTCGAGCACCAGGTTCTGATTGGCGATCAACGTACCGCTCATGCCCGCGCCGACACAGAAGAAGACGGCGTAGGCAGCCGGCAGTGCCGTTGCGGTCAGCATGACGACGTTTCCCGTGACCCAGAGGGCCTGGCCCATCAGATAGACGCGGCGGTAGCCGGCACGGTCGCCGAGCCAGCCCCAGGGAAGTGCCGAGAAGGACTGCGACAGCGTGAAGGCTACGGTGAGCCCGGCCAGGCGCGCTCCGCTGATTCCGAATCGCTCCGAGACGGCAATGACGTAGAAGGGCAGAGCCCCACGGGCCGCGGTGGCACAGAGTCTCGCGCGAATGTAGCCGGAGAAGTCTCTCGAGGAGCCCAGCAGCTTCGGTACTTCTCTGAGACGTTGGCGCAGCGAAATGGGAGGTCTTCGGTCGACGGTCTCGCCCTCTTCTAGAAAGGCAAGGGCCAGAAGACCCAGTCCGGCCAGCACGAAGCTCAGTAGAAAGGCGAAGCCATAGCCTCGCGGGTAGCCCGTGCGGTCGAGCACCCAACCGGCGAACGCCGAGACGACGAGCAGGCTCAGGCCAGCTGTCAGGTTGCGCAGGCCGACGAGCCGCCCCCGGCTGCGCAGCGGCACCGTCTTGGCGATCAGTTCGTTGAAGGTGACGCCCTGCAGACCGTTGAACAGGCCCCAGCAGCCGATGGCGAACCAGATGCCCCAGCGGGCCACGCCCTCCGGGGCGAAGAGCGCCAGCACGGCGAGCAACAGGATCTGCAGCCGCGTGCCGACGCCGAAGGCGAGCGCGAGTCGCTTGGCTCGCGGGCGGGCTTCGATGAGACCCGCGCCGATCAGTGGCGACAGAAACATGCCCAGGCTCTGCACGGCGCGTGCGGCTCCGACTGCGGCGCTGCTCCCCGTGAGAATGCTGATGTAGCTCGGCAGGAAGGTCGGAGCCTGGAGCAGACGGAAGCCCGTCATTCCGAGCAGGCCGTGAGCGAGGAAGACAGCCAGGTTGCGCCGCTCGTTGGTTGTGCGAGCGTCCGGCGCGTTTCTTCTTGGGCCGCTCTTCGGTTCTTTTGCTGCGGCCATCTCAGGGAGCTCGGGTCGGGCAGGGGGACGAAACTAGCACGCGCTCCGAGCGCTCTCGCGGGTCGAGGCGCTAGAGTGCCCGCACGCAATCTCAACTCGAATCTCGAACGGGCTCCGGGGCCCGCGCTCTGGAGGACGAACATGATGAATCGCTATGAGGGCCGCGTCGCCATTGTCACGGGAGGAGCTAGCGGCATCGGTCGTGCCTGCTCCGTTCGGCTCGCTCGCGAGGGAGCTCGCGTATTGGTCGCCGACCTGGATGCTGAACGCGGAGCCGAGACCGTCGCGGCTCTCGGTGCGGAGGGCGCCGAGGGGCGCTTCGTCGCCACCGATACGTCGAGCGTAGAGGCGAACGAGGCGATGGTGCAGGCGGCTCTCGACGCCTGGGGGCAGGTCGACGTGCTCATCGCAGCGGCGGGCGTCTCTTCGGCGAACTACGTTTCGGGTAAGCCCGACGAATCCGTGGACATCAAGAGCGAGGAGAACGCCATCCTCAACAAGGACCCGGAGGACTGGAAGCGCGTGCTCGACATCAACCTCACGGGCGTCATGCTCTCGAACCGGGCTTTCGCTCGCGCTGCAATCGCCGGTGAGCGACCGGGAGCGATCGTGAACATCGCCTCGGTCGCGGCCAAGGTGCCGGTCGCCGGAGCCGGAGACTACTGCGTCTCCAAGGCGGGCGTGTGGATGTTGACCAAGGTGCTCGCGGTAGAGCTCGTCGCCGCGGGCATTCGCGTCAACGCGGTCGGGCCCGGCTTCATCGACACGCCGATGACAGCGCGCATGCAGGACGACCCGGAGGACTGGGAGATGATCCAGATGATGACGCCGATGGCGCGCATGGGCACGCCGGAGGAGATCGCAGCGACGACCGCCTTCCTCGGCTCCGATGAGGCCTCCTTCACCACCGGGCAGATTCTCTTTCCGTCAGGCGGCCTGTTCACCGGCTAGGCGGGAGGCGAGGGGGATTCTCTGACCTCGCGACGGCCTCCGCCGATCGACCTCCGAGCCCGGCTTCTGCTGGCTTCGTCTTCGGGGCCGCTCAGCTTCGAAAAGCTCGGCGGACCGGGCGGAAGGTCGATCGAGCCCGGATCCTCGTCAAGGGGCCGAGCTGTGCCATCCGCTCAGATCCCCCGACTCGAAGTCGTCGGCTGCGAGGAAGACGTTCGAGCGGTAGACCAGCAGCTCCCAGGTGGCCCGCTTCGGATCCGGAACGCCCGAGGCCGGGAGCTCGGGCGAGGGTACGTAGGCCCACGCCGCACGTCCTTCGCCGAGGCTGACCATGGCGTCGAGACCGCCCCAGCCGCTGTCGGGGACCCGCGTGGGCAGGGTCAGGGCGTTGCCGTCGGCGTCGATCTCCATCAGGTAGTAGGCGCTCGGAACGCGCGCCGCGACGCTTCGGGTGTTGACGGTCCTGGTCGCGAAGCGCCGCAAGTGGTACCCGTCGCTGATGCACTGGTACTTGCCGTAGCCGAGCAGAAACCGGCCGTTCTGAAGGTCGACGAGTTGAGGAGCGCCGAGCATGCAGTCGTCATCTTCGGCGACCCACTTCACCAGGTCGCCGTCTGCCTGAGCGATGTTGCGACCGAATCTCTGGTTGTCCGTGTGGAAGATGCCGATCTTCGACAAATCGTCCTGGTTGAAGACATCAGAGTTCCGGTACCAGAACCCCCAGTTGAACAGCGGGAACGTGCCGGAGTGCTCGTAGCGCATGTAGTCGAAGAGGCATTTGTCGTCCGCGTACCAATTGCAAGCGGCGAGGCCGGTCAAGCCCTGGGCGAGCGCCTCGTCTTCACCGAGACTGTCGATCGCCGCCTGCTCGGTGAGCGCGATCCAGGCCGCGAAGTCGGCGTGGTCGTAGGGATGCATCTCAGGGCCGGCCAGCACGCCGAGCGAACGTTGAGAGTCGATCGGAAGCAACGTATGGCCGCCGCCGGCCAGCACGCCGGAGTTGTTCGACGGCACCAGGTAGCTGATGGAACCCTCGAAGATGCTGCCGCCCGATTCGTGGCGCACGCCGACAGAGCCGCCCAGGAATCCACCGTACTTGTTGCCGTCCGAGGTGCACAGCGCACCAAATTCGCCGGGCCGCTCGTCGACGATGTACGGGTTCCAGAAGGCGCGGATCGTGAAGACGTGTCCGTCGGCACAAAGCCAGCCCCATCCTCTGTCGTTGGGATTGAGCCTCCAGCCGTCGCGCTCGATCACCATCAGAGCGGCGCTGAGATGACGGCCTCCGTGGTTGGTGTCGAAGACACTCGTTGGGAACGCTGCACCATAGGAGTTGTCCGAGTCGCTGAACACCAGGGACGGCGTGCCGAACGGTTGGCCCCCGCCGAAGCCCTTGTGGATGACGTACTTGTCAGGCTCGTCGGAGAAGGGCGCACCGCCGGGCCATTCGAGCAGCCACATCTCCCCGTTGTACTTGTATCGGGCGCGGCGCTCTGCCTGGGTCAGGCCCGGGATCGCGTCAATGATGTGCTCATTGTTGATCTGCGTCGTGTAGCGATAATCGGCTTGGCTGATCTCGACCAGATCGAGGAAGGGGTCGGAATAGGTCTCGGAGACAGGCTCTCCAACCGCGGTCGAGCAGAGGACTGCGACCTTCGAACAGTCGGCGCTTGCCGCGATGCCATGAGTCTCGTTGCAGTGGTTCAGTACGGCCCTGTTGTTCGTCGGTTCGAGACGCCCCGTCTCGGAGTCGTAGCGCGCTTCGAAGACCGAACCGACGACGGGGTTGTCGGCGTTCGCGCCGGAGCTCGTGTCGTCCAGCGTGAGTGAGACGAACATCCTGGGGTTCTCGGTCTCGACGGCGCAGGAAGCGAAGTAGGCCCGGAAGGGCAGATCTCGCTGTTGCCCCGTGCCGTCGATCGTCTTCCCGGTGCCGAGGTAGTGAGGCAGCGTCGCATGCTCCGCGGCGTTCTTTGCGTTCCCGGGTAGTGAGACCTGTTGCCTGCTCAGAGAAGCTTCGAGATTGATCGGCTGCAACTCCGGGTCTTGGGCGCGGCTTGCCGGGCAAAGCGCGAACCAGAAGATGGACGCAAGGGTGACGACAGGAGAGATTCGATGGTGCATGGCATGGGTCCCCGAGAACAGAGCAAAGAAGTACAAATATAGCAATTAATCAATTAACAGGGAATAGGTCCGGCGGTTTCCGTGACTGGGACTCCGCTTTTGGATCGAGGCGGCTCTCGGCCGGGTCAGTGCACCGCGGGAGCTCCGAGGAGGCCGGCGTTGGCCGTCCGCTCGAAGCTCTTCTGCCGTTCGTCCCGCAGCGATTCAGTAGAGGTTCTTGCGCGCGTCGCGAGCCAGCATCCAGTCGACCATCTTCCCCTTGGCCTTGTGGAAGCGCCCCTTCGGCTCGATCTGACGCACGAGGAGCTCACCGGCCGTGGGTAGCGCGGACGTGCGCTCGGCCACCTGCCACAGGCTGCGGGCACGGTCTTCGATCGTGAGCAGGCGCACTGATTCGAGGTCGATCCAGGTGGCGAGCTTTGGCGGTCGATCGCGGACCGCCAAAGGTGCGAGCAGGCTCGGATCCTCCGTGAGGCGAGCGCGGCCGTGAAGTGCGAGCGCACGTGCCGAGCCCGGTACGAGAAAGAGGAGGCCGATCCTCGGGTCCACCAGCACGTTGCGGAAGCTGTCAGCGATCCGGTTGCCGGGACGGTCGGGCATCAGCAGCGTTCGCTCGTCGAGGGCGTGAACGAACCCCGGCGGGTCGCCTCGTGGCGACAGATCTGCGCCCGCGTCGCTGGCGGTTGCGAGGAGGGCGAATGGCGCCGCATCGAGAAAGGCCAAAGAAGCCGGACCCAGGGTCGGTCCCTCGTCCTCCTCGAGATCGCTCAGAGGGTTGGGGCGCGACTGCCAAAGGTTCGAGCGCACGACCGCTTTCGGGCAGTGGACGAAGACCTCCTCGACCGCGATCGTCAGCGGAGGCTCCGTGTCCATCGCTGCCTCAGCGACGATGGAGCCGTTGACGCGGAGACAGGTGCCCTCACCGGCACGCAGGAAGAGCAGTCCCACTCGGTCGCCCGCACGGCAGGCCGAGGGATCGACGCCGATCCAGCCGGCTGCGGCGAGCTGAAGGCAGCGATCGTCGATTCGAGCCGCTGGGGCCTCGCTGCCGTCGCCGACGAGCGCCCCCACGGCAAGACCGGTTGCCGAGCGCACTGCGACACCGACGAGCGCACTCGCTGCGATCCACGACCAAGCGTCTTCGTCGACGTCGCGGACGATCTTGGCGACGACGCGCTGCGGCGGCTCAGGGATCAAGCGACGGAGAGCGCTCAGATCGCTGAGAAAGTCTGGAGTCTCGATGGTCAAGGCCTGACGGCTCCCTGCTATCCGCATGGAGAAAACCAGAGCTGGGCCTCACCCCTGTCACGGTTTCGTCATCCCTGGGGACGGCTCGGGGGCAATTCGTACCAAATTGGTCCTCATTGACGGTTCGGTGACAGCGACGGGTGACGAAGCCTCGAATCTGGTGAGAACTCCCAGGTGTCCGAGGAAGCTCGACGGTTCGTGTTCTCCGCGGGCACCGCGTTCCAACCAACGAGAAACCACAGCATGTTCAAGAACGCTTCGCCGCCCGTCTCGAGCGGTTCGATTCCACCTTTTGCAAGAGCCCTCCTCTGCGGCCTCCGGGCTTTCGTCATCTCCCTCGCGCTCTCCGGCGCCCTTGCCGCTCAGAGCGGCGTGTCTCAGGAGACAGAGAGTGAGCAAGCACAATCGACCGAAACGACCGGGCGGCCCGTCGAGGAGGAGATCGTGGTGCAGGCGAGTCGCACGGAGCAGCCCGCGAGTGCGATTCCCTCGACGGTCGTCCTGATCGACCAAGAGACCGTGGCCGCCACGGTCGCGATCAGCGACGAGCTGTCGAGCGTGCTGTCGAGGACCGTGCCCGGGTTCTCACCGGGCATTCAGAAGCTCACCGGGCGCAGCGAGACGCTGCGCGGGCGTAATCCTCTCTACCTCGTCGACAGCGTGCCGCAGCACAATGCACTCCGCGACGGCTCGCGCGACGGCCACACCTTCGACAGCGCGTTCATCGAGCGAATCGAGGTGATCAACGGGTCGAACGCCATCCAGGGCGTCGGTGCCACCGGCGGCGTCGTCAACACGGTCACGCGCAGCCCCGTCCTCGGCAGCGAGCTCAAGGCGACGTTCGATCTTCGCGCCAACGGTGCTGACGACCTCGACTCCGATTCCCTGGGCTACAAGACCTCCGGACTCGTGAGCGGCGGAAACGATCGTGCAGCGGTGCTGGTCGGTGCCTCACTCTTCGAGCGGGGACTCTTCTTCGACGCCGACGGCAACCCGGTGGGTCTCTACCCGACCCAGGGCGACATCATGGATTCGCAGACCCTCAGCCTCTTCGCCAAGGGGCGCTTTCAGCTCGGCGAGAGCGTGACTCTGGACGTCATGGGGAGCGACTTCGACCTCGAGCGCAACGGTGACTTTCGCGCCATGCTCGGCGATCGCGCCGCAGGAATCCCGACGACGACGATCGAAGGTGATCCGTCGGCCGACGTCGGCAGCCCGGCTCGCAACGAGAACACCGTGCTCTCCGCCACGCTGATTCACGAGAGCCTGGGTGGTGGGCGCCTGACGGCGCAGCTCTTCGCACAGAGTTTCAAAGGACTCTTCGAGGGGGGCACGTTCGGGACCTTCTTCCGTCTGACGCCCGAGGGAGGTCCCTTCCTCGATCAGTCCGCCGTCGAGTCGGACAAGACCGGCGTCAAGCTGGCTTGGGACCGCGACGTCAGCGCTCAGTTTCAGCTCACCGCCGGGTTGGACTACTTCCTGGACGACTCCGCGCAGGTGCTGGATCGCAGCGGTCGCGAGTGGGTTCCCGAGACCACCTTCGAGACCCTCTCTCCGTTCGTGCAGCTGGGCTACGACGTCGGTGAGAGGCTGTCGCTCTCGCTCGGTGGCCGCCTGGAGGACGCCAGCCTCGAGGTCGATGACTACACGACGATCGCTGCGGCGAACTCGACGTTCGTCAGCGGTGGATCGCCGGAATTCGACGAGTTCCTCATCAACGCCGGCGTCGTCTTCCGGGCCGCCGACGAGGTGACCCTCTACGCC